>JBEKXE010000281.1:0-2521 GCA_049512335.1 Candidatus Lustribacter sp. | reverse complement strand
TGATCGACCTCTCCTACCTGCACAAAGCCCTCAAGAGCCCCGCCTTCCTGAAGTAAGGTGCGCGCTGTCATCCCGTTGTCGGATGCGCCACGATCCGTGCTACCGAGTGTGAGCGCGAAGGCGCGAGCAGTGGAGTGCGAAACCGAGTCGAACACGCCACTGCTCGCGCCTTCGCGCTCGCACGCCGATCGCCGAGGTTTTCTCGCATCCCTCGACACCGCTCGGGATGACACGGAGGCCGCGTCGTGATGATAGGTAGGGTGTCGTGATTCGCTGTCATCCCGAGCGTTGTCGAGGGATGCGCCACGATCCTTACTACCGAGTGTGAGCGCGAAGGCGCGAACAGTGGAGTGCGAAACCGAGTCGAATATACCACTGCTCGCGCCTTCGCGCTCGCACGCCGATCGCCGAGGTTGTCTCTCATCCCTCGACACCGCTCGGGATGACAGGGGCGCTTTGGATGACAGGGGCGCTCGGGATGACAGGGTGGCCGTCGACGACTCTTGCGGGGGCGGGCTATACTGCGCGGGCTTGGGAGGAGGGGCGGCTTACGGCGATGGCGGCGTCGTGGGGGAGGCCTAGGACGTCGAGGACGGCGAGTGCGGCGATGACGGCGACGATGTAGAACGTCAGGTGGAAGTCGGCGACGTTCGGGGGTTGGCCGACGCGACCGTGCACGAAGGTGCTCAGGCGCAAGATGAGGGCGCCGAGCGCGACGCTCATGCCTTGGGTCAGCTGCATCAGCGTGCTGGAGAGCGTGTTGGCGGCGTTCATCAGCGGCGGCGGAACGTCGGCGAACGAAAGGGACGCGAGCCCCGTGAATTGCAGCGAGCGGAACGCCCCGTTGACGAACAGCACCGCGGCCATTACGACGACCGGCGTCTGCGGCACGAGCAGCCCGCACACGACGATCGAGACCGCCGTGATCAAGCCGTTCCAGAACAACACGCCGCGGAAGCCGAACCGGCGCACGATCCGCGTCGTCAGGGTCTTCATGCCGAGATTGCCCATGAAGAGCCACAGCACTAATAACCCCGAGGTCGCTGCGCTCAGGCCGAAGCCGACCTGAAACATCAGCGGCAGCAAGAATGGCGCGGTGCCGAAGGCGAGCCGGAAGACCGAACCGCCGACCATGCTCACCGAAAACGTTTGGATGTTCAGCGGAGCGAGATTCAAAAGCGGATGCGGCGCGGTGACCAAGTGCCGAATCGTCACGGCCGTCAGCACTACACCGGTAGCGATGAGGCCGGCGACGACGAACGGCGAGGCGGCGCGTTGTCCGATCAGATCCAGGCCGGACATCAGCGTTAAGCAGGCCGCGGCGATGAGCACGAAGCCGCGCACGTCGAAGGGCTGCATCGAGTCGGGCCGATCGTTCGGAAAGAGGACGAACGTGGCGACGATCGCGCAGATACCCAGTGGAATGTTGAGAAAGAAGATCCACGGCCAGCCGAGGTAGGTCGTGATGTAGCCGCCGATCGGTGGTCCGAGGATCGGCGCTACGAGCGCCGGCCAGACCATCGTGGCCATGGCACGCATCAGGCCATGCTTGGGCGTGGTTTTGAGCACAACGAGGCGTCCGACCGGCGTCATCAGCGCGCCGCCTATCGCTTGGACGATGCGGGCGGCAACGAACATCGGCAGAGTGCGCGTGAAGCCGCACGCGATCGATGCTAGGACGAAGATGCCCACCGCCGAGCTGTAGACTGCTCGTGCGCCGAACCGTTCGGCCACCCAGCCGCTGGCCGGAATAAAGACGGCGAGCGTGAGCAGGTACGCGGTGATGCCGACGTTCAGATTGACCGGACTGGTCCCGAACGTGTGAGCCATCGCCGGCAACGCCGTGGCGACGACCGTGCCGTCGAGCAGATTGATGAACATGCCGGCCGCGGCAAGCAACGCGATTTGCCGGCCCCGGCCCTCCGAAACTGTCACATCAAGATAGTTCGCGATATATCGTTATCTGCCTACCAAGGCCTTCCCGAACATCGCTTGGGCGTTGCCGAAGCGGATTGCGTTGACCTCGTCCGGAGTAAGCCCGACGTGCGAGATGTAACCGACCGCCTGTTCGTACCCGGTGCCCGGCAGCCAGTACGGATAGTCGGTGCCGAACACGAGCCGGTCGAGGCCGTAGCACTCGATCGAGGCCCGCAGCGCTGCCGGCTCGCCGTTGGCCGTGTCGTACCAGAACTTGCGCATCTGCTCGACCGGCGAGGGTATGTTGGGGTCGGCGCTGCGGCCGAGACGATAGCGCAGGAACGCGATGAAGCCGCCGAGGTGCGGCAGGATCACTTTCAGGCGCGGGTAGCGGCGCGGCCAGTCGGCGCGCATGAGTTGCATCGCGCACGCGGCGTCTTCGATCGGCGCGCCGATCGCCCAGCTGAGCCCGTCGCGCATGATCGGCGAGGCGCACCCGAGGCCCGGCGGGTGCAGAAACACGACTTGTTCGCGCCGGTCCAACTCGGCGAAGATCTCGGCGAACGCCGGGTCGGTGAGCGGACGGTCGCCGATTTGCGTGGTG
>JBEKXE010000280.1:0-2527 GCA_049512335.1 Candidatus Lustribacter sp. | reverse complement strand
CGAGGGTTATTACTATACCGGCGACTCGGGCGGTCCGGTCGTGCGCCCGTTCTACAACGGCAAGCTCGTGTCGGATCGCAGTTGGGCCTTTCCGGTGATGCCCGACGGGAAAGTCGCCTCGATCGGTGAGATGCGCGACCTGCACCTTACGGAAGCGCCGGTCGAGCGGTGGCTCGACGAGAACGCCGCCTATGCCGCCGAGCGTCACGGCATCTTCCTCATGTACAGCCACTCGTACGACCTCTTGCCATCGCAATATGTCGCCGCGTATTACACCGCCGAACGCCGTCGCGTGCCCTTGCAGCACAACAGCGCCTACGACGTCCTGCCGTCTCCTTATGCCGTCGCCTTTGGGCATTTTCTCGACCGGGTCGAGGTGCTCGAACGGGCAGGTCGATTGCGCACGACCGACATGCCGTCCGCCGCCGCGTTCATGGATCGCTTTGTGGCGACCACCTCGTCATTCATGCAAACCGCCGATGGGGTACGCGTGAACCTTCACAACGACGACGGTCTGCAGTCGATCGCGTTCGCGGTCCCGGCGGCTTGGCTGAAAACCGGCGCGCCGCTGCCGATCGGGGTGCGGCGCACCTCGACCGACGGGGGCTACGCAATCTTTGCGGTCGACAGCAATCTCCGTGACCTCGACGTCACGTTTCCGGGAGCATCATGATCATGAACGGCCGCCTCGTGTTTGTCGCCGCGCTCGCCACGCTGTTCTGCATGCCGCCGGCGGCACGCGGCGGCGAACTCGATCTCACCGGCAGCCTGTCGAGCTTCACGAGTTCGCCCCCCCTCGGGCCCTGGGGGAACGTCACGCTCACCGATCGGGAAACCCTGACGAACGACACGCCGGCGCTCATACTGATCGATCAAACCGACGGTGCAGCCGTCAATCCGACGCACAGCCTGGGTTTCGTGGTCGACGACTACCATACATGGTCGCCGCGGTTCTTCACCTACGCCGCGTTCGGAATGGCCAGCGGCAGCGCGCTCGCGACACGCAACGGCTACCTCGAGGGCGACATGAAATTCGGTCCGGCGCTAGCGACCGTCATCGGCCTGGGCGCAGGCACGGTCGTGAATCCCGACGGCACCGTGCAAAATTATCTCAACGTCGGTCCGACTTGGTATCACAACAACTTCAATGCCACCCTGCGCTGGCTGCCGTCGTTCACCAGCGGTCGCGCGGGAGCATCGACCGGAATCTTGACGTTGGCCGATGGCGCGGCCGGCGTCACGGTCAGCACGCTGACGTTGTTGGGCGGCAGCAATCCGCCATACGGCTTGGTCTCGCCTTCGTCCCCGTTCGGAATCGGGGAACGCGTACTCTTCGCGGGCTTCGACGTCAAGCACTGGATAAACCCCAGAGGCGGCTATCACGTCGGAATCGAGTTCGAGCACTTGAACGACAGCACGACCGGGAACCTCCTCTACGTGCGCCGGGCGGTCAACGTCGGCATCTTTCAGGAAATCGGACCGGGCCCCGCGCCCTAAAGTTCGGCGACGGTTTGCGGGGCGTCGAGGCCGAGCAACACCCGCACGTACCAGCCCGACTCCGCGCAGTACCACGGATAGGTGAACGCGGGAGCGTAGCGCTGCTGGACGGTGTTTGCAAACGTACGGGCCCGGTTGACATCGTTCATCTGCAGCGCGACGAACGCAACGGAGGCCCACGGAAACACGTCGGGCTTCTCGAGCACGGGCCAATTGGGAAAGGTAGCGGAGAAGCGGCTGTACGCGATCTGGGCCTGCGACGACGTGGGCTCGATGACGCCGTGCAAGATGGGGAACAATTGCGAGGTTCCGTCCTCCATGAAGTCACCGCTTTTCGGCCAGACCTTCGCCCCGGCTTCGTCGAGAGCCAGCGCGAAGAGACCGCTCTTGGCATCCCAATAGCGCGTCCGGATCGCGGCCTGCACGCGCAGCGCGTGCGACGAGGCGCGCGCGGCCCCGGCCAGATCGCCGAACGCATGCGCCCGCAGAGTGGCAAGATCGACCAGTCCGCGGTAGAGTTCGCTGTTATCCATGAGGTACTTCAGCCGGTAGTTCGGTAGCGCCCAGGTGAGACCGTCGCGGTCGGAGACGGCATCCATGGCCGATGCGATGCGCTCGATGTCCGCGCGTGATCCGGCGACGTAGCCGCGGAGCGACGGGTCGCCGAGGCGCCATGCCGTGGCCGCGAGCGAGATGAACGTCGCCGCGTACGAATCAACCGAATCGGCTTCGCCGCTCGTGCGCAGCGCACCGCCGGCCGAGACGTCATAGTCGGTGATCGCGCCGGGGATCCGCCACGGGTTGGGGTCGGAGCTGTGCGCGACATACCACTGCATCCAACGCTTCACGTCGAGCTGATCGAGGCCGCCGCGAAGCGCTCCGATCGCGGCGATGTTCGCAAAATACGGGTCGACGCGCGTGCTGGTGTAGAGAATCGCGCCGTCGGCGCGCTGTTGCTGGGCCAGATTCTGCGCCACGCCCAGCAGCTCGGTCACGTTACTCGAGGCGGCGGCACCGGAGCGACCCGCCG
>JBEKXE010000279.1:0-2566 GCA_049512335.1 Candidatus Lustribacter sp. | reverse complement strand
CGGAAGGGCAGCCGGATCTGCTGGTCGTGCAGCAGATGGATGCGATTACCGCGGGCGACGGCACGCGGCGCAACGAGATCGAGGGCAAGGGCCGGATCGCGGCCAAGACGACGGCCCGCCTCTTCCGTCTGTTGAACCTGTGCGGCGTGCCCACCCACTACATCAGCGGCGGCGAAGACGACGACAACAACGAGATGCTCGTGCGGCGCGCGCAGATGATTCCGCTCGAAGTCGTCACGCGCGGCGTCGCCGCCGGTTCGTTCGTGCGCCGGCGACCGGGCATCGCGCGCGGTTCGATCTTGGTCCCACGCATCGTCGAATTCTTCTTGAAGGACGACGCCAAGCACGATCCGCTGATCGAGCCCGAAGCGATCCTCGCGCAGGGTCTGGCGACGCCGCAAGAGCTCGGCGTGATGAGCGAGCTGGCGCGGATCGTCTTCGAGATCCTCGCCCACGCCTGGCGCCGGCACGAAACGCTGCTGGTCGATCTGAAGATCGAGTTCGGCCGCATCGCGTCGGGCGAGGGCAAGGGGCAGCTCGTGGTCGCCGACGTGATCGACAACGACGCCTGGCGCGTGTGGCCGCAGGGCCGCGAGGAGCTGATGCTCGACAAGCAGCTCTACCGCAATCTGCCCGAGGTCAAGCCCGAAGATCTCGCGGTGATCAAGGCCAATTACGAGCAGGTCGCGGAGACCGTGGGCACGTTTCCGCAAATGCGGCCGGGGATGGTCGCGGTGATCGCCGACGGCCCGGAGTTCAGCGAGCGGGCCGGCGAGATCGCGCGCGCGCTGTCGAACTTCGGCCTGCCCACCGTGCGGCACGTCGCTTCGGCGGCGCGCACGCCCGGCTTCGTTCTCCAACTCGTCACGCAGGTCGACGCCACGTTCGCGCGTGCGCTGATGGTCACGGTCGGTTCGGGTGACGGCGCGCTCGCCAACATGGTCGAGCACGCCACCGCGACGCCGGTGATTCGCGCTCCAGCCACGGCCGACAGCAACGTGGTCGCGCTGCAGTGCGCGAAAGCGTTCGCGCTCGAGGATACGGTGGTGTTTGGCCGCGTGCTGCTCGTGCAGGCGAATATGCGCTCTGCGGTGCTGCAAGCGGACGCCACGCTGAACGCTCCGCAGACCGCGTGAGCGCAGACCTCGCCCGCGACACCGAGCGTCTGATCGCCGAGCGGAAGCGCATCGGCGTCGCGCTGTCGCCCGACGAGATCCGCACGATCGTGGCGCACCTCGGCCGCATCCCGAGCGACACCGAGCTGTTCGCCTTCGATGCGCAGTGGAGCGAGCATTGCTCCTACAAGTCCAGCCGCCGGCATTTGCGCAAGCTGCCCACCGAGGGTCCGACGGTGATGCAAGGGCCGGCCGAAGACGCCGGCATCCTGCACCTCGGCGAGTGGAACGGCGAGCGCTACGGCGTTGTGATCGCGCACGAGTCGCACAACCACCCCTCGCAGGTCGTGCCGTTCGAAGGTGCGGCGACCGGCGTCGGCGGGATCGTGCGCGACGTGTTGTGCATGGGCGCCGAAGTGATCGGGTTGGCCGATCCGCTGCGCTTCGGACGGCTGGAGGATCCGCACTGCCGCTACGTCGCGCAGAGCGTCGTCGACGGCATCGCGGCCTACGGCAACGCGATCGGCGTGCCGAACCTCGGCGGCGACGTGTACGTCGACGAATCGTTCGACGACAACGTGCTCGTGAACGTGGTGGCACTCGGTCTCGTCAAGGAACGCGAGATCATCCATTCGTACGCGCCGGCCAATGCGATCGGCTACGACATCGTGCTGGTCGGCAAAGCGACGGATCGCAGCGGTTTCGGCGGCGCGTCGTTCTCCTCGCTGACGCTCGACGACGCCGACGCGGAAGCGAACAAGGGCGCGGTCCAAGTGCCGGACCCGTTCCTCAAGAACGTGATCATGCGCGCGTCGTACCGCGTGTTCGCCGAGCTGCGCCGGCTGGGCATCGAGGCCGGCTACAAAGACCTCGGCGCCGGCGGCTTTGCCGGCTGCAGCGCGGAGTTGTGCGCGGCCGGCGGCGCCGGCGCGGAGGTGGAGCTGGACCGCGTTCCGGTGTCGCAACACGACCTGCCGCCGGCGGTGATTGCGATCGGCGAGACGCAAGAGCGCATGTGCTGGATCGTGCCGCCCTCGTTCACCCCGTTGCTGCTGTCGATCTACAACGAGGAGTTCGCGTTGCCGCGCATCTCGCGCGCGGCGGCGGCGGCAATCGTGGGCAAGGTCGTGCCGGGTTCGCGCTATGTCGCGCGCTACCGGGGAGAGCTCGTGATGGACGTCGACCTGGACTTCCTCACCGGCGGCGTGCGCTACAACCGGCCGTATACGATCGCGCTGCCGAATCCGGAACCGCCGGCGACGCCCTATCCGCGCTTTCCCGATGCCGGTACGGCGCTCGAAGCGCTGCTCGCGCATCGCGACGTGTGCTCGCGGCGCTCGATTTTCCAGCGCTACGACGGCGTCGTGCGCGGCACGACCGCGATCCCGCTCGGCGCCGCCGACGCGGGCGTGATCTGTCCGATTCCGGGCGCGCCGCTGGGCGTGGCGCTC
>JBEKXE010000278.1:0-2663 GCA_049512335.1 Candidatus Lustribacter sp. | reverse complement strand
CGCAACGGGGTCTCGGTTCGAACGCGGTGCTCATGGTCCGCTGGATGCCGGAGCGGCGCGCGTTCGTCGGGGTCAGCCGTCCTGGCGGCGAGCCGCTTCCCTGATGCGGGTAAGCGCGCAGCCGTCACGCAACGAGTTCTATAGCCGCAACGCGCTCAAGCTCGGCATCTTCGGTCCGAACCTGTCCTCAGGGCTCGCCGCGACCAAAGTTCCCGAACGCTGGTCGGGATCGTGGGCAGACAACCTTGCTCTCGCGCGGATGCTGGATGCAGCCGGCATGGAGTTCATCCTGCCGGTCGGGCGCTGGAAAGGGTACGGCGGCGCAACGGACTTCGAAGGTGAGGGCTTCGAAACGATCACCTGGGCCGGTGGCTTGCTGGCCGCAACGAAGACGATCACCGTGTTCGGCACCGTCCACACACCGCTCATCCATCCGGTCTTTGCCGCCAAACAATTCGTTACCGTCGACCATGTGAGCGCGGGCCGCTTCGGCCTCAACGTCGTGTGCGGCTGGAATCAAGACGAGTTCGACATGTTCGGCGCGCAGCAACGCGAACACGATCTGCGCTACGCCTACGGCAAAGAGTGGTTGGCCGTCGTCAAAGGGCTGTGGGAACACACCGAACCGTTCGACGTTTCCGGCGAGTTCTTCAACTTGCGCGGCGTCATCGGCGGACCGAAGCCCTACGGCCACACCCGGCCCGTCGTGATGAACGCCGGCAGCTCGGCGGTCGGCATGACGTTTGCGATCGAACACTGCGATCATCTGTTCATCGGAATTCGCAGCCGGATCGGCGAGGCATCCGACGTCATCGGCGACGTCTTGAACCGCGCTCGGGCGTCGGGCAAGGACGAGTTCGGCGTGTTCGGGATCGGGATCGTCGTCTGCCGCCCGACCAAGCGCGAAGCGGAAGACTATTGGCATTATTTCGCCGACGAGCAAGCCGACTGGGAGGCGGTCGATCGCATGGTCGGCATCGGTACGAAGACGCCGCCGAGCCCGCAGCGGCTCGAGCAATACCAGCGCATTCGCACGCGCTTCGCCGCCGGCTACGGCGGTTGGCCGCTCATCGGGGATCCCGACACGGTCGCCGCCGATCTCGCCGAGATGGCGCGCGT
The DNA here is from genome assembly GCA_049512335.1 of Candidatus Lustribacter sp. Taxonomy (GTDB): domain Bacteria; phylum Vulcanimicrobiota; class Vulcanimicrobiia; order Vulcanimicrobiales; family Vulcanimicrobiaceae; genus Lustribacter. Next base: position 1,544 of record JBEKXE010000278.1, on the reverse strand, counting down.
CGGATTCACCGGCGTGGCGCTGGGTTTCGTCAACTACCTCGACGAGTTTCCGTATTTTCGCGACGAAGTGCTGCCGCGGCTCGCGCGCGCCGGCCTGCGCCAACCCTGACGTCGTTGCGTCGTCGTTCGTGACCCCGGCGTTGAGCAGCAGAAGATCGAAGGTCCGGCCCGCGCGCCGTGAGCGCAACGCCGCGATCTGATCGGCGGCTGGGACGAAGGGAGGCCGGCTTCAGCCCAGGGCTCGTGGCCGCCTTCGCCGATGCCGAACCGGAACTATCGCCCGACGCGCATCGTCAAGATCGCGATGTCGTCGCGCGGGCGGGTCCTGACGAGTGCTGCCAAAAGCAGTGCAGCAGGCGTCGCTGCCGTTGCAAACGCCGGGTTCGCAAGAGCGCGCGCGATCCGGCACTCGCCTTCTTCGATGTCGCACGTCATTTCGATCAGCCCGTCCGTAAATGCGATCAGCAAATCACCAGCTTGCAATTCGTCGTCGTGCGTATTGAGGCCGGTGCTTCCAGCGCACTACCTTCGATTTCGAGTTACTCTGATTGACGATAGGGAGCCCACCCGAGGACCTTAGCGATGAGGTTGCTCTTGTTCCGGGCTCCGGTTTTCGACAGGAGCCGATTGAGGTGATCGGAGGCGGTCGAAATCGCGATGTCGAGGCATTCCGCGGTCTCAGACGCCGTCTTCCCGTCGAGTGCGAGCATCAGAACGTCTAGCTCGCGCGGAGAGAGCCGATAGCGCTGGAGGGAGCTGAGGAGATTCGCGTACGGCAGATAACGCTCGACCGAGACCACATACGTCGTGGGAGTCCCCAGCATCGGCACCACGCGGACGATACGCTCTTGGCAAAACGACATCGCGGCCGAGCCTGTTGCGTTGACCCGGCATTGCTCGACTAAGAGAAGGATGATCGGCCGCAATCCCTGCGGCAGTGTGGCCTGCAGGATAGATCCGCTTAAGATGTTGAGATTCGCATCGATGATGAAGATACGAATCGTCGCTCGATTCTCTGCAGGAAGATTGGCGGGAGAACGGTGAGTCCGATCCCGACTGGGGTAAAGAACACGTGACTCAACGCTGAAGTCTTCGCTACGACGAGATGGTGATGAACCATGGACCGACGGCTTCATCATCGATAGAACGTCTCGTCGTGCCGCTGTAGAGTCGGTTCAAGGCCTAGAAACGTTGCTTCAACTGACGGTTGAAGCCGCCAATGACCGGCGTCGATCCTCGGACTCTCAACTGTCGACAACACGAATTCAAAAGTGTCATTCGAAGAAACCAAGACCAAGCACCCCATAGTAGCGTACTGGTAAGGCGGCCCGTTTCCGGAGCATAGTCTACCACGGGATACGTTTGTATGCTACCTCTATTTTATGGGTATTCGGAGGCGCGGTCTCCAAACGTACCTTCGTACGCTACCGTACGTTCGTCGTAGCTACGGCTAAAGCCGCTTATGCTCCAAGGGCTTTCCCGTGTGACAGGGGCGAGTATCGCGACGGCGATGAGGGCGGTCATGACCATCGGGTTCACCGATT
>JBEKXE010000277.1:0-2745 GCA_049512335.1 Candidatus Lustribacter sp. | reverse complement strand
GCGTATACTGCGAGCCCCGCGTCGACCGGCGGAAAGAACACCCAGATTCTGCACGTGCAGCTCGACGCCGGCATCGACGCGCACTGCGAGCGCGCTCGAGCGGCCGGCGCGACGATCATCCGCGAACCCGCCGACGAATTCTACGGCGACCGCGTCTACTCGGCGCGCGATCCGGAAGGTCACGTTTGGACGTTTGCGCAGCTGGTGCGGGCCGTTTCGCGCAGCGAGGCCGAAAAGGCGAGCGGCCTGACGATCGACGCTCCCAGCTGGAAATGACGGCCGCTCTTACGTCAGGTTGAAGATGAGGTCTTGTGCACTCACCGGTGTGGCGATCGCTTTGTAGAGGTAAGCGGAGTTCAAGACCGGCGTGACCCACTGCGGCTGCAGCGTGGTCGCGTAGGTGGTGCGGACCATGGCTTTCACCGCGTCGAGATCGAGCTTGGCGTACTTCGAAAGCATGGGCGCGGTGTCGCCCGGATGCGCGTTCGCCCATCTCGCGGTGTCGTAGAGCACCGGCACGAGGCGCTTGACCGCGGCGCGGTTCTGCGCGAGCCAATCCCGCCGGCCGAACCAGCACGCCACGTAAAACGTCGGACCGATGGAGCGGTAGGTGTCGGCAAGCGTTCGCACTTCGGGCAAGCGCAGATACGCGTTCCCGAAAAGCGCGGCCGCAATCTCGCCTTTTTCCATCGCCGGAACCATTTGGGGAAACGGTATTTCGACGAGCTTCACCGTTGCCGGATCGACCTTGTTGATGCGCAGCCACATTTGCACGCTGACCGCGCCGAGGGACTGCAGCGTGATGACGCCGACCGTCGCGCCCTGCAGATCCTGCGCCGTACGGTAGCGTGAATCGCGCAGGACGCCCAGCGCGGTTTGCGGCTCCACGGTGCGGTACAGCGCGCCGCCCGCGAAGACCGCCAACGGCAAACCGCGGCTCACGGCGTTGGCCAGCTGGATCAGATCCCCCTGACCGACATCGGCCGCGTTGGCGGCCACCGCTTGTACCACGCCGGCGACCGTCGGCTGCGTCGTGAGCTCGATGTTGAGCCCGGACTTGGCAAACATCCCGAGATCGGAGGCGTAATACGGCACCATGTAGGGGTCGGTGGTCGAGCCGGCAATCCGAATCGGCGTTGCGGCCGGCGCTTGCGCTTGCGCGAGGAGCGGCGCTGTGGGGATCGCGGCGCCCCCGATGAGTGCCATCGCAGCGCGGCGATTCATGTCAAACCTCTGAGCATGAAAATCAATTTCAATACGCGAACGGGTCGCCATTCCATGCTGCAAGCGATCGTAGGTACCGAAAACGGCGTCCACACGCTCGTCGCGCTCGACGGCGGTTGGCAGGCGGGCCCCGCATTCTTGCCCGACGTCCAGGTGAGCGCGCTCGCGCGGGAAAGCGCGACCACCGTGTTGGCCTCGACCATGGGCCACGGGCTCTTCCGCCTCGACGTCGAGCGCGGCGAAGCCGTTCCGCTGGGCGCCGGCACGTTGCCGCTCAATCTGCGCGGCGTAACGATCGCGCCGTCCGATCCGAAAACGATCTACGTTGCGTGCGAACCGGCAGCCGTGTGGAAGAGTACGGACGGCGGCGCATCGTGGACCGAGAATGTGGGCGTGAAAGCGCTGGCCGAAGCGCGCAAGTGGAAATACCCGATCCCGGCGGTGCCGTCGCACGTTCGCCACGTGATGGTCGATCGGGACGATCCGCGCATCGTGTACGCTGCGATCCAGGTGGGCGGCCTCTTACGCAGCGACGACGGCGGCGCGAGCTGGCGCGAGATTCTCGATGGCCTCGATCCGGACGTGCATTCGCTCTTCCAGCATCCCTCCGACCCGAACATCGTGTACGCCGTGTGCGGCGGCGGCGGTCCGCTCGGCGACGACCGTCCCGATCCGTTGCCGTTGCCGATGGGCCGCCCGCTCTATCGTAGTCGCGACCGCGGCTTGACGTGGGAATGCATCAGCGCGCCGTTCGAGCGCACCTACGGTATTTGGATGGCCGGTGCCGCGACGTCGCCGCCGACGCTCGTGGCAGGCATCGGCCGCGACCAGCCGCCGTTCTGGCGCAAACGACCGGCCGGCGCGGATGCGGTGGTGTTGGTCAGCCGGGACGACGGCACGACCTGGACCCAAAGCGGCGGCGGGCTGCCCGATCATTTTTCGACGATGGTGGAAGCGGTCGAAGTCGACCGGCAGCGCGGCAATCGCGTGCTCATCGGGACCGGCGGCAGCCGTCGCCGCGATGCGAACGGAGCGGCCATCGTCGGCGGATCGGAGAGCTCGGTCTACGTAAGCGACGACTTGACCGGGCACTGGACGCAGATCCCGATCGAGTTGCCCGGCATAACGACGATCGTCGCGCTCTAAGTTGCGCGCGGGGCGGCTACCGGATCGAAGGCCGGTCCGCCGTTCGCTGCGCGCACGTATTCCTCGCGTGGCGGCGTGAAAAAGTCGATGACGACGGCCGGCTCGTCGCCGATGACGATCGTGCCTCCGTGCGGGACACCTTTGGGAACGTAATACATCTCGCCGGGGCCGAGCCGGCAGGTGACGCCGCCGATTTCCAACTCGATCCGGCCGCCGACGACGACGCCGAACTGTTCGTGCTCGTCGTGCTGATGGATTCCGGTGCGCGGCATCGCCGGCGCGAACTCCCACCGCACCGCCGTCGACCGTTCGCCGTCGATGACCGCGCCCGTCAAACCCGGCCGGATTTCCGTTTGCACGTAGGCGTCGCGGGTG
>JBEKXE010000276.1:0-2770 GCA_049512335.1 Candidatus Lustribacter sp. | reverse complement strand
GCTTGGTCGATTGCCAGTGTGATTGCCCACGAATACCCAGGTCCGCTGACCGAGATACTCGCCTACGGCGGGGCCTCGGCGATTAGCGCTGCGCGGCTGACCGCCAAACAGCATTTCCCGACCGACGTCCTGGTGGGCAGCGCGCTCGGTTGGCTTTCTGGAGAAATTACATACCGCAATCACCACGACCCGGAGCTTGGGGGCGCGAGCTGGCCAACGTTCGAGGAATCGCGTGAGTTCTTCGAAGATGATCGGCCCCGGAAAAGCATGGGGACGGCGTTCGTCGAACTGGACAGCTGGGTGTATCCCGCGTTCGACCGCTTGGTAGGCGCGGGCCGTGCGCACGATCGCCCGCCGCGGCGCAAGCCCGATCAGTTCGCTGCGCCGCAAGGTCACGCCGTGCCGGAGCGCCGCGAGCCGTACCAGTTCGCGCACCCGGTAGAGCGGGATCGCGTCGACGTCGGTGAGGTTGAACGATACCTGGACGACGTCCGGGGCGAGCCGAATCCCGAGCGCCTTGAGCGTTCGCAACCCGCCGTCGCGCTCGCGCAAGCGGCGCGCGATCGATCGCGCCAGCGCGAGATCGGCGGAATCCAGCTCGACGTTGAAGGCGAGCAGCAGCGGCCGCGCGCCGACCGCAACGGCGCCGGCGCCGGCATGCGGCACGTCGCCGTAATCGAAGGCCCATTGGGGATCGCGCGAACGCTCGGCGAGCCCCTCGAACTCCCCGCGCCGGACGTCCGCCAGGTTGACGCGGTGCGGCGCGCTCGCGGCGGCACCGTACAGCAGCGCCGGGATGCCCAGCTCGTGCCAAATGCGGGTCGCCGCGCGATGGGCCAGGGTCACCGCGTCGTCCAGCGTCGCATCGCGCACCGGAACGAACGGCAGCACGTCGAGCGCGCCGATCCGCGGATGCGCGCCGCGATGAACGCGCAGATCGATCCGCTCGGACGTCACGCGTGCCAGCGCGACCGCCGCCGCCACGACCTGCGACCCCGACCCCACCGCCGTGATGACGCTGCGGTGATGCACCGCATCGCTCGTGCGATGGATGAGGCGCACACCCTCGGCCGTCATCGCCTCGACCGCCGCATCGACCGTCGCAAGGTCGCGCCCCTCGCTGATATTCGGAACGATCTCGAACAGCGCCATCCCAAGCCCGATCTCAGCGCGTGAGGGCGAGGTCGATGGCGGCGGCGAGGGTCTTGGCGTTTTCGGGGGCGATGACGCGGGTGAAGCCGAGTTTGGTCGCTTCGGTGGCGCGGCGAATCGTGTGCGAGACGTTGCGCACTTCGCCCGAGAGGCCGGGCTCGCCGAAGGCGGCGACGTTGCGCGGCAGCGGGACGTCGCGGAAGGCCGAGGCGATCGCGAGCGCGATGCCGAGGTCGGCGGCAGGTTCGGTGATGCGCAGGCCGCCGGCGACCGAACAGTAGATGTCGTGGCCGCCGAGCATCAAGCCGGCACGCCGCTCGAGGATCGCGACGATCGTCGTCAAGCGCGCCGGGTCGACGTTGGTGGCGAGGCGGCGCGGCGTGCCGTACGACGTTTCGCCGACCAGCGCTTGCACTTCGACCAGCACGGGACGGCTGCCGACCACGCTCGGCACGACGCACGAACCGCTGGGCCGTTCGCCGCGCTCGGCCAAGAACAGCGCCGACGGATCGACGATCTCGTGCAAGCCGCCGTCGTCCATCGAGAACACGCAGATCTCGTCGACACCGCCGAAGCGGTTCTTGTACGCGCGCACGATGCGGTACTCGCCGGTCGCGTCGCCTTCGAAGTAGAGCACGGTGTCGACGAGGTGCTCGAGCAGCCGCGGCCCGGCGATCGCACCGTCCTTGGTGACGTGGCCCACCACGAAGACGGCGCAGCCGGTGCGTTTGGCGAATTCCATCAGCGCCTGCGTGCAGTCGCGCACCTGCGAGACGCTGCCGGCGAACGACTCGACCTCGGGCAGCGCCATCGTCTGGATCGAGTCGATGACGATGACGTCGGGCGAGCGGCGCTCGCACTCGTCGAGAATCGAGCGCAGGTTCGTTTCGGGAAACACGAGCAGATCGTCCGTGGCACCGATGCGCGCGGCGCGCAGTTTGGTCTGCGCGGCCGATTCCTCGCCGCACACGTAGATCGCGCTTGCGCCGCGCTCGGCCAGCGCGTTGACGATCTGCAGCAGCAGCGTCGACTTGCCCGCGCCGGGCGGTCCACCCAACAGCACCAAACTGCCGGCCACGAGACCTCCGCCGAGCAGCGCGTCGAATTCGGCGAAGCCGCTGCGCATGCGCGCGAAGCGCGCTTCGGCGATCTCCGAGAGTCGCACGGGTCCGCTCGACGGCCGGGCGTGCGCGGCGCGGCCCTTCACCGGCAGCGCGATCTCTTCGACGAACGTGTTCCACGCTTCGCATTGCGGACAGCGCCCGAGCCAACGTGCCGAGGCGTGACCGCAGGCCGAACAGGTGAAGACCGTCTTGGCTTTGGCCAACGTCAGCGCTTGATTCCGCGCCAGTACGGCTGCGCGTCGGCAACCCACTGGGCGGCGTCGATCGGCGCCTTGTAGGTGTTACGCATCTTGTCGACCTCGGCCTGCCATTGCGCCCGTGACAAATGGGGCTGGGTCAGCACCATGCCGGCCGAATGACAGGCGAGGCAGTTGCCGTTGATCGCGTCCGCTTCGGCGCCGCCGGGAAAATTGCGATCGCTGTCGGGGAAATCGACATTGACCGAATGCAACGTGACGCCGCCGCTCGCAACGGTCGCCGGATCAGGCGCAATA
>JBEKXE010000275.1:0-2808 GCA_049512335.1 Candidatus Lustribacter sp. | reverse complement strand
GCAGCGGGATCCGCCGCAGGCGCTCTTCCCGCACCGCCTCGTCGCTTTTGCCCGCGGCCACTTCGGCTGCGATTCCGCGTTCGGTGCGTTCCGTCTGCGTCGTGCCGGGCGAGATCGCGTTGATCCGCACGTTGTGCGGCGCGAGATCCTTCGACAGGCCGCGGGTGAAGTTGATCAGGGCCGCATTGGCCGTGCTGCCGGTCAGGAAGGTCGCGGCCGGGAAACGCGCCGCCCCGCCGACGATGTTCACGATCCGGCCGTCACGTCGTGCGATCATCCCCGGCACCACCGCGCGGGTCATCCGGATGTAGCCCAGCAGCTTGAGCGTCCAAGCGTTCAAGTACGCCGAATCGGGCAATTCGAGGAACTGGCCCCCTACGGCGGAGCCGGCGCAGTTGATCAGGATATCGATGTGCCCAAACGCCTCGAGGGTGTCGCGCACCGTCCGTTCGACGTCTTCGGCCAGGCTCAGGTCGGCCGCGACGGCCAGCACGCGCGGCACGCCGGCCCGGAGCGCTTCGGCGGTGGCGTGCAGCGCCTGAGCCGCGTTCGCGAGCCGGTCGCGGTCCCGGGCCGCGATCGCGACGTGCACCCCTTCGGATGCGAGGCGGTCGGCGCAGGCGAAACCGATCCCGGCGCTCCCGCCGGTGATGAGGGCGGTCTTGCCGGAGAGGAAGAGATCCATGCCCGGTCGCTTCCGGCGCCCGGCCCCGAAGCCTGCGGTTTGACGTGGACCGGTCCAGCATGCTAGGGTAACGCGTGATGCCGCGCGCTCGCTGTTGTCTCTGTCCGTTCCCGTACCGGTCAGCCGGCTAGGTTCCCACCGAGGGACGAAGCGCGCTTCGAGACTCGTGAGACCCCGGCCGTTCGGCGGGGCTTTTTTTTCGGTCAGTCATTTCGTAGGAGAGAGTTTGAGCACCAGGGACGGCGGCGAGGCCGCATGAGTAAGTTGACGGTCGAGGAGATCAAGCGCGCGAGCCACGGCTTGCGCGGCTCGATCCCCGAGGAGCTGGCCGCGCCCATCGACCATTTCGGCGAGGAATCGGTGCAGCTGCTGAAGTTCCACGGCGTCTATCAGCAGGACGACCGCGACGCCCGCAAGGCAGCCCGCGGGACCGGCGCCGGACGCGATTTCAGCTGCATGATCCGCACCAAGTGCCCGGGCGGCTTTCTGCCGGCCGACTTCTACCTGGCCGTCGACCGGCTCACCGATCTTTTCGGCAACGAGTCGATTCGCGTCACCACGCGCGGCGCGCTGCAATTGCACGGCGTGCGCAAGGCGAACCTCTACGACGTCATCCACGACATCAACGAGCATCTCGGCTCGACCCTGGCCGCCTGCGGCGACGTCAACCGCAACGTCATGGCGACCCCGTATCCGTTACGCCGGCCCGACTACGACGCCGCGCGCGCGGCCGCGTTTGCCATCGCCGACGCACTGACCCCGCGCACCCAAGCCTACTACGAAGTCTGGCACGACGGCACGCTCGCGCACTCGAGCCAAACGGAGCCGGTCGCCGAACCGATCTACGGTGCGGCGTATCTGCCGCGCAAGTTCAAGATCGCGGTCACCGTGCCGGGCGACAATTCGGTCGACCTCTACACCAACGACATCGGCGTCGTTCCGATCGTCGCGCCCGACGGAACGCTCGAGGGCTACGATCTCACCGTCGGCGGCGGCCTCGGCATGACGCACGGCAAGAACGCGACCTATCCGCGTTTGGCCGACGAGTTCGGTTTCGTGCCGGCCGACCGGTTGATCGCCGCGGTCCAAGCGATCGTGATCGTGCAACGCGATTACGGCGACCGCACGAACCGCAAGCACGCGCGCTTGAAGTACACGATCGACGACCGCGGCATCGAGTGGTTCCGCGGCGCGGTCGAAGCGCAAGCCGGTTTCACGCTCGAACCGTGGCGCGCGCTGCCCGAGTGGAAGATCCCGAGCTACCACGGCTGGGCCCAACAGGGCGACGGCAAGTGGTTCTACGCGCTCGACATCCTCACCGGACGCATCGCCGACAACGGCGCGGTAAAGCTCAAGACGGCGCTGCGCGAGATCGTCGAACAGACCGGACGCAATCTCGTCGCAACCCCCGACCAATCGCTCTTGATCGTCGACGTCGACGACGCCCAGCGCGCGACGATCGACGCGATCCTCAAAGCCAACGGCGTGCGCAACGACGCCGACACGTTCGCGCGCAAGGCGCTGGCCTGCCCGGCCCTGCCGACCTGCGGTCTCGCGCTGGCCGAAGCCGAACGCTTTCTACCGGCGTTGCTCGACGAAGTGCGGGCAGCCTGGCGCGCCGCCGGCCTCACCGACGACGGCGTGCCGACGATTCGCCTCACGGGCTGCCCCAACAGCTGCGCCCGGCCGGCCACCGGCGAGATCGGCATCGTCGGCATGAGCCTCAACACCTACATCATCTCGGTCGGCGGAAACGCCGGTGCGACGCGGCTCAACGCGGTGTACCGCGAGAAGGTGCGCGGCGAGGAGATCGCCGGCGTGTTGAGCGAGCTGTTCTCGGCGTACGCCGCGGACCGCAAACCGGGCGAGGCGTTCGGCGACTTCTGCCACCGCGCCCAGCCGGTGCTGGTTTAACCGGCGAGCGCCGGCCGCCCGGCGTCTTTCTTGGCGTGGCCGGTGGCTTCGGCGCCGGCGTCGGGGCTCAGCCGCGCGAACTCGAGCGCGGCCGCGAGCGCGAGCACCGCGGCCGCGACGAACGCGATCCGAAAATCGCCGACCGTGAACACGCGCCCGCGGCTGCCGCCGAGGAACGCCGCGAGGTGCAGCGCCATCGCGCCGAACGC
>JBEKXE010000274.1:0-2996 GCA_049512335.1 Candidatus Lustribacter sp. | reverse complement strand
GAAAATCGAACGGCCCACTGAAGGGCGGCCCATTGCACGGAGGTACGCGATGCCGGAATCACTCCACCCCGCAAAGATGTCCCCCGCCGAAAAAGAAGCCTATCACCGCGCGGCGGAAGCGCGAATTCGAACGATCGAATATCAGCGGCCGCAATCGGACAAGGTCAAAGACGTCGTGTGGCTGATGCAAAGCCCCGAGATCGTCGCGGCCGTGCAAGTCGTCAAAGACGGCGGCGAGAACAACTTGCACTACCACATCAACGCCGACCAAGTGTACTTCGTCTTGAAGGGCCGGGTGCGGTTCACCGGCGTCGACGACAAGGTCCTCGGCGAAGCCGGACCGCAGCAGGGCATCTTCGTCCCGGGCGGTGCGCGCTATTGGTTCGAGAAAGTCGGTTCCGAAGATCTCGAAGTGCTGCAGCTCGTGTTCAAGTCCGGCAAGAGCGAACGGATCAACATCGAGTCGCACAAAGCGTGGATGGAAGACGAACAGCTCAAGATCTACGAAACGCCGGCCGCGTCGCGATGAAGTTCGTCGCCATCCTGCTCGCGCTGCTGCTGTTGCCGCTCGCGGGCACCGCGCAGACGCCGGCGCCGGACCCGATCAAGCTGCTCATCAACCCGGCGCTGATCTTCGATCTGCCGCTCGAGGTCGCGATCGACAAAGGGCTCTTCACGCAGCAGAACCTCGCGGTGCAAGTGGTCGTGCACAGCGGGTCGAGTCAAATCATCATCCCGGAACTCGTGCGCGGCGACGTCGACATCGCGGGCATCTCGGCCAATCCGGGCTTCTTCAACCAGTTCGCGCAAGGCTTCGATGCGAAGATCATCGCTTCGTCCAGCTCGAGCAAAAAGGGCTGGAACCCGATCGTGTGGCTCGTCGTGCGCCAAAACGAGTGGGACAACAAATCGATTCGCGACCCGCGCGACCTGCGCGGCAAGCACTTCGACGGCGCGACGCCCGGTGGTGAGGGCTGGTACCTCGCGCGGCACGTCCTCACCGAAGGCGCGCTGACCCCGTCCGACCTGACCTTCACCGAACGCTTCACGACCGCTGGCGACTGGATCTCCTCGCTGCGCAACATCAACGACGTGCAGGCCGTCTACGAACCGACGGTGACGCAATTCGAACAGCAGAAGATCGCGCACCGCTGGCTCTCGATCATGGACGTCGACCCGGGCTACCAGGAAGCGTACTTGGGCGCATCCGCCAAGCTGCTGAAAGCGCGCCCCGACGTGGTCCGCCGTTTCCTCATCGCCTACGTCAAAGCGTCGAAGATCATCGCCGACGGCAAGGGCAAATGGACGCCCGACGTGCTGGCGATCTTCGCGAAGTACTCGGGGCTACCGCCGGCGGTCATCAGCGCGATCCCGACGCCGCCGTACACCGGCGAATACGGGACCATTCACACCGGCTCGATCGAAATCGTCCAGCGCTTCTGGCACACGTTCGGCCTCGTGCAGGCCGAACAGACCGTCGACACGCTGGCCGATCCGACGTTCATCACCGCCGCGCAGAAAGCGGCCGGCGTCACCGTTCCCCCGCACCCGCGCTAAGATTCGCGGCGGACGAGCTCCGCGATCATGCGGCGGCCGAGCAGGCCGCCGCGATCGATCCCGATGCTGACCTCGGGCACGTTGTCGGGATCGGCGACGATACAGCGTTCGAGCAGCTCGAGCGCTTCGGTGTCCTCGCGCACGGTGTTGCGCTGTCCGCTGAACGGTTTGCGGTTGGGATCGCGCGGCAGGTTGCGGCAGATGCCGTAGAAGTTGTGCGTCGTGCGCGCGGTCTCGGGCGTGATGCCGTAGACCACCTTACTGAGGTGACCGGGCCCCGGATCGCCGGCCTTCGCGACGCGCACGTGCAGCACGTAGAAGCCCGGTGCGAAGAACTGGATCTCTTGCGAGCGATCGATCGGCGTCGAGAGCCCGCTGCTCTTGGCGTAGTTCGGCGGACATTCGACGCCGTACATCTTGCGCCGCACCCACAGCACGTCGCCGTCGCGTTCCACCTCGATCGGCGTTTCCGCAACCTCGGGCGAACCGATCCCGGCGGCGTGCAAATACGTTTCGTGCGAGAGATCGAGCAGGTTGTCGATCAAGAGGCTCGCGCGCGCCTGCAACGGCGCGTAACCGGTCGAACTCCACCACTCGCCGGTCCACGGCACGTGCGGAATCTTGGCCGGATCAGCCAGCGCCGGATCGCCCGGGAACACCCAAATCTGCCCGAACTGCTCGACCAGCGGAAAGCTGCGCACGTTGGCCGAGAGCGGCACCTTCACCTGACCGGGGACGCTCAAACACGTGCCGTCGGCATCGAAGCGGAATCCATGGTAGCCGCACTGCAGCACGTCGCCGGCGAGCTTCCCGGCCGAGAGCGGAAAGCGGCGGTGCGGGCAACGGTCGAGCAGCGCCACGGCCGTGCCGTCGACGGTGCGGTAGAACACCAGCGGTTCGCCCGCGATACGGCGCGGAAACAGCTCCTGCGAGATCTCGTCGCTCCAGGCGCCCAGATACCAGGCGTTCTTGACGATCGCATCGCTGGGAGCGGTCTTGGCGATGATGTCGGCCGGTCGTTCGATACTTTGCATTTTGAGCATGCTCATTTTTCGCCGAACGGCCATGCCCACCTGCTAGCTCCGTCATCCCAAGCGTTGTCTGGGACGCGCCACCACCATCGCGATCGAGTGCGAGCGCGTTCCTCGACGGCGCTCAACTTCGTTCGCGCCCTCGGAATGACAGGGTGGGGCATGTCATCCCGAGCTACCGTTTTCGGCGTCAAGTTTTCTGGGCGACAAATATCGGGTTGAACGGCTTGCCGGACTTGAGTACGCCGTAGGCAATGACGAGCAGCTTGCGCATCATCGCGCCGATCACGACCATGGTGGCCTTTCCTGCCGCTCGTAGTCGCCGGCCGAAGGCCTGTAAGGTTGGGTTGTAGCGCTCGCCGACAATCGCGGGGAAGTAGAGCGCCTTGCGAAGTCGGGCATTTCCGG
>JBEKXE010000273.1:0-3035 GCA_049512335.1 Candidatus Lustribacter sp. | reverse complement strand
CGCGCGCTCTTTCTCGACCGCTCGCTCGTCGTCGCGCACCTGACGCTGGCGCGCGCGCTGCGGCTCACCGGCAGCCGCGCCGCCGCCCAGCGCGCCTTGCGGCGCGGCGCCGCGCTGCTCGAAGCGCACGCACCGGATGCCGTGGTGCACGGCGCGGGCGGCGCGCTGGCGGGCACGCTCAGCGCGATCGTGGCGGCGGAGTTCGACTTGCTGATGCGGCAGACGTCATGACGGTCGAATCGGAACGCCGCCGGCAGATCGATGCCGTCCTCGTGGAACGCGCGCGGCGGTTGGCGCGGCCGGCCGTCGAGATCGCGGTCAAGCCCACGATCGACCTGGTCGTCTTCAGCACGGGCAACGAACGGTTCGCGGTCGCGGCGGAGTTGGTGTACCGGCTGGAACGGCTCGAGCGCGTCGCGCCGGTGCCGGACGCCGCGCGGCACTTTGCCGGCATCACGAACTTCCACGGGCAGTTCGTGCCGCTGGTCGACCTCGGTCTGTTGCTCGGCTCGGTGCCGTGCGCGAACCCCGCGTTCGCCGTCGTGCTGGGCGAGCGGCGGGCCGATATCGGCCTGCTCGCCGAGACCCTTTTGGACATGCCCGCACTGCCGCTCGACACCTTCGGCTCGCCGGCGCCGGCGCCGCGCCCCCTCGTGCACCACATCACCGCCGGCGGCGTCGCCGTCATCGACGGCGCGGCGCTTCTGGCCGACCCGCGACTGACCCATCATGAGGAGAGCTTCGGATGATTCACCGCTGGAGTATTGCCCGCAAAATCGCTTTCGGATTCGCGCTCGGCCCGATCGCGCTGATCATCATCGGCGCCGTGGCGTATGCGAGCGTGAACCGTTTGCTCGCCAGCGAGGGCATCGTCGGCGATTCGTTGGCCGTGCGCACCGCGCTCTATCGCGTCGAGAACGACCTGCTCAACGCCGAGACCGGTCAGCGCGGCTTTCTGCTGACCGGTGAGGCGGCCTACCTGCAGCCCTTCGAGAGCGCGCGCGCGACGCTGAATACCGACTTGGCGAGCTTCGATCGTGCCGTCGTAAACGAGCCGCAGCAGCAGGCGCGCTCCGCGACGCTGCATTCGTTAGTCGGCGCGAAGCTCGCCGAGCTGAACTCTACGATCGAGGCCGCGCGCCGGCACGGCTTGGCCGCCGCCTTGCCGATCGTCCGATCCAACCGCGGCAAGGCGATCATGGATAACGTGCGCGTGTTGCTCGGCGCGGCGTACGCCGATCAGAGCCGCATCGAGCAAGATCGCTACGCCGACGACCAGCATGCGGCGATGTGGGCGTCGCTGGTGATCGTATACGGAACCATCATCATGGCGGTGATCTTGATCCTGGCCGGCGTGCTCTTGACGCGCAACGTGAGCGCTCCGCTCGAAGCGGCGGTCGCGGCGCTGACCACGGCGAGCGCCCAGATCCTGGCGGGCACGACGCAACAAGCCTCCGGCGTCCAAGAACAAGCGGCCGCGGTGACCGAAACCGTCAGCACGGTCGAAGAGATCTCGCAAACGGCCGAGAGCTCGAACGACCGCGCCAAAGCGGTGGCCGAGTCGTCGCTGCGCGCGGTCGAGAACGGCATGGCCGGACGCCGGGCGGTCGACGACACCGTCTCGGTGATGGGCGACGTCAAAACGCGCACCGAGTCGATCGCCAACAGCATCCTCGCGCTGGCCGAACAGGCGCAAGCGATCGGCGAGATCATCGCGGTGGTGAACAACGTCGCGGATCAAACGAACATCTTGGCCTTCAACGCGGCGATCGAAGCGTCGCGTGCCGGCGAGCACGGCAAGGGCTTCGGGGTCGTCGCCACCGAGATCAAGTCCCTCGCGGAACAATCGAAGAAGGCGACCGTCCAAGTGCGCCAGATCCTCGGCGAGATCCAGCGCGCGACGAACAGCGCGGTCATCGCGACCGAGCACGGCGCCAAGACGGTCGACGAGGCGCTGCAGACGGTACACCAGGCCGATGAAGCGATTCGCGCGCTGACCGACATCATCGCCGATGCGGCCCGCTCGGCCACCCAGATCAGCGCGTCGGCCAACCAGCAGAGCATCGGGATGTCGCAGATCCAGCGCGCGATGCGCGACATCAGCGACACGACCGCGCAAAGCCTGGCCTCGACGCGGCAAACCGAACAAGCAGCGCGCGACCTCGATGCGGTCGGCCTGCGGCTCGCGGCGCTGCTGCGGGGAGCGGCCGCTTAACGATCGTGCCCACCAGCAACGGCTCCGCGCGGTTGATCCGCATCTTCCTGAGCGAACTCGACGAGCGTCTGAGCAGCTTCGACGCGGACTTGAGCGCGCTCGCGGAGCCGGCGCCGGAAGCGGACCGCGCGGAGACGGTGACGCGGCTCTTTCGCGGCGCGCACAGCTTGAAGGGCGCGGCCGCATCGGTCGGCGCGAGCGGGATCGAGAGCGTCTGCCAGCACCTCGAAGACGTCTTGGCCAAGGTGCGTGACGGCGCGCTGGCGTTGGACGCGGAGCGGTGCGCGATGCTCGTCGCCGCCGCCGGCGAGGTTCGGGAGGCGGCCCGCCGGCTGGCGAACGAAGCTGCACCGCCGCCGGCCGCCGCCGCACCCGCACCGCCACCGGCACCCGTACCCGTACCCGCGCCCGCGCCGCCACCGCGCCGAGCGGCAAGCCGCATCCAGGCCCGCGCCGACACGCTGCGCGTTCCGGCGGAGCGCGTCGATGCGCTGCTCGAGCACAGCGGCGAACTGCTCGTCTCCCATCACCGGATCGACGATCTGTTGCGCCAAGTCGACGAAGCCGCGAGCACGGTGCAGCGTTTGCACACCGCCCCCCCCGGTGCCGGACGCAAACAACACCGCGAGCAGCTGCGCGAGCTCCACCGGTCGCTCGAACGCATTGCAACGTCGATGCAGGCGGAGCGGCTGCAGCTGCAGAGCGCCGCGACAGCCCTGGACGAACGCATTCGCTCGATTCGGATGTTGCCGTTCGGCGTCGCCTGCGAGGGCCTCGAACGCGTCGTGCACGATACCGCCGAAGCGACCGGCAAACAGGT
>JBEKXE010000272.1:0-3074 GCA_049512335.1 Candidatus Lustribacter sp. | reverse complement strand
ACCCTGCTCTTGCTCGACGAGCCGCTCTCGAACCTCGACGCGCGTTTGCGCGACACGATGCGGACCGAGCTGCGCGGGATCCAGCGCCGCCTCGGCATCACGACGCTCTACGTGACGCACGATCAAACCGAAGCCCTGAGCATGAGCACCCGCATCGCGGTCATGGAGCACGGTGAGATCGTGCAAGAAGCGACGCCGCGAGAACTCTACCAAGCGCCGGCCAACGCGTTCGTCGCGGAGTTCCTGGGTGTCAGCAACCGCTTCACGTGTACGGTCGCCGAGATCGACGCCGCCAACGCGTGCGCCGTCGAGACGAGCTTCGGCATCGTGCGGCTCACCGGTCCGGCGGGCATGGCGCGCGGTTCGAAGGGGGTCGTGACGATTCGTCCCGAGCACCTGCGCCTGCACCGCGGCGGCGAAGGTCTCACGAACGCATTCCCGGCGCGCGTGCAGTCGGTGTCGTTTTTCGGCGAACAGTCCGAGTGCCACGTCGACGTGAACGGCGTGACGCTACGGGCGCGCGTTCCCTCGGATGCGGAGTTCGTGCGCGGCGACGATGTGTGGCTCGAAATGCCCTTGGTCTCGTGCCGTCTGATCGCCGGCTAGGATCGCTAGCGGCCGCCTGAGCGGATACCGACGTTCAGGCCGAGGGTCCGGACCAGGATCGCCATCGCCGTCGTGATCGCCGTGATCACCACCGTCACCACCGTCGCCGCCTCGCGCTGACCGTCGGCGACGAAGCCGAGCGCGAGCAGCGAGAGCGTGCGCGTCTCCGACGTCGCCAGCAGGATGATGTTCGAGGCGGCATTGGCGGCGAACATGAACTTGATCGCGGCCACGACGATCAGCGTCGGTGCGATCAGCGGCAACACGATCTGCACGTAGGTCCGGATCCAGCCCGCGCCCGACATGCGCGCGCTCTCCTCGAGATCGCCGCGCAGTTGCAGAAACGCGCCCTTCAGCGTTTGGCTCGAGAGCGTCATTCCGCTGAGGATGACGGCGATGACGAGCACCCAGATCGTGCCGTAGATCGGTTGAAAGACCGGGGTGCCGACGAACATCCACAACAACCCGAGGCCTGCGAGCGCGCCCGGAATCACGCTCGGCAGCCACAGCAGGAAGTCGAGCACGCCGGAGCCCCACGCGCTGCGGGCGCGGACCAGCACGTAGGCGATGACGGAGAACACGATCGGCGCGACGACCGCCGACACGATCGCGATCTCGAACGTGTTCACCAGCGCCTGCGAGAAGGCCGGCGTGCTCAGCGTGCGCTGCCAGTTGGCGAGCGTCCACGGGTGCGCGAGGTTGAAGAATCCGAAGCGGGTCATGAGGCTGCCCGCGATCACCGACAGCAGCGGCACCAGCACGAGCAGGCCGACCATGCCGGCCAGCAGCGAAAACACCGGCCAGCGCCAGCGCCCGAAGTCGATCAGGTTCGGTTGCATGCGGCCCCCGACGGTCGTGTAAGTACGGCGCGTTGTGAGCCAGCGCTGGATCGGAACCGCGATCAGCAGCAAGAGCAGCGTCACGCTGCCGAGCGCCGTCGCTTGCCCGAGCAGTGGCGGTTCCTGTTGCGCCAGGTCGATGATCTTGGTCGAGAACACGTAGAACCCGAACGGGATGCCGAGCAGCAGCTCGATTTCGAAGGACTCGAACAGCCGCACGAAGCCGAGGAAGAACACGATCACCAGCGGCGGCGTCATGATCGGCAGCGTCAACCGCAACAACGTGCGCCAGCGGCCGGCGCCCGACATGTAGCCGGCCTCCTCGAGCGCCGCGTCCATGTTGCGGAAGGCCGGTGTCAGCAGGATGACTTTTTCCGAGATGTCGCGCGACATGAGGTGCACCCAGACGATGCCGGCGAACGAGTAGACGTTGAACGGGCCCCGGACGTGAAACGTGCCCACGATGAAGTTGTTGAGCACGCCAAGGGGATCGAGCAGCAAGATCCAGCCGAGCGTGGCGGAGAGCGGCGGCAGAAAGTACGACAGCCAAAAGCCGAACTCGAGCGCCCGGCTGTGCGGGATCCGGGTGCGGCCCAGGAGCCACGCGAGCAGCACGCCGACCGGGAACGCGATCGCCTGATAGCACGCGCCGACGGCAACCGTGTTGAGCAGGGCCGAGAGCAGCCCCGGACCGTGCCAGGCCTGGGCCCAGGCCGCGGTCGAGTACACCGCCGGATGCCCGGGCGGCGCCGTGTTGAAGCTGTTGATGAAGATCAGCGCGAGCGGATAGACGACGAAGAAGCCGACCGCCGCAATCAACAGCAGAACGACGAGTTGGGCCGTACTCGGCAACGCCCAACGCGGCGCGCGCTCTTCCGGGATGATCACGCCGCGACTCGCTACCGGGACAGGGTGGGGGTTCCCTTTAGCGGCGGTGCCCGAAAGTGAGCCAGCCGACACAGGAGGGCAGGCGGGCTGGATGAACGTCAGCCGGAGCCATTCCTAGAGGAGGCGCGATGACGGGTTGTCGTGTGCGCCGGTCGGCGGCGCTCTTTACCGCCAGCGCATTGACGCTGCTGCTCGGAGCCTGTGGTGGCGGCGGCGGTAGTGGAAGCGTCAGCGCGCCCGCGACCGGACCGGCAGCCGGGCCGAGCGCGGCCCCGAACGCCGGGAGCGGCACGCTCTCGTTCACCATCGCCATCCCGTCGGCAACGACCGCGTCGTCGACGGCGCGTACGCCGAAGTACGTCTCGCCCAGCACCGCGTCGATCACGGTTACGCTGGCCGGCCAAACGGCCCCGCTCGCGACCGAGAACCTTTCCGCTACCGCCCCCGGCTGCAGCGCGACGGCCGGCGGCGCGACCTGCACCGTGACGGTTACCGCGCCGGCCGGCAGCGATACGTTCTCGATTGCGACCTACGACGGTCCGAACGGCACCGGACACCAGCTGTCCGTCGCCAAAGTCCCGGCCACGATCAGCACCAGCTCGACGACGACCGTTCCGCTCGCGCTGCAGGGTGTGGTCGCGACGGTGACCGCGCTGCTCGGTTCGACGTCGGTTCCGGTCGGCGCCCCGGCATCCGTGTCGATCACCATCGTGGCGTACGACGCCAACAACAACATCATCG
>JBEKXE010000271.1:0-3079 GCA_049512335.1 Candidatus Lustribacter sp. | reverse complement strand
CGTTCACCGCCGCGGGCGCGATCGACGCCGAGAAGCTCGGCGCGTTTATCGAGCAGTGTTATCGCGATGCCAATACGACGCCCGACGCGATCGACAGCGGCGCGGTGATCCTCACCGGCGAAGCGATCAAGAAGAGCAACGCCGAGGCGATCGACGAGCTGTTCGCAGAGCATGCCGGCAAATTCGTCTGCGCGACCGCCGGTCACCAGCTCGAGGCCGTGCTGACCGCGCACGGTTCGGGCGCCGTCCGGTACTCGACCGATCCCGACATCTCCGTCTTGCACGTCGACATCGGCGGCGGGACGACGAAGCTCGCATTGATCGACTCGGGCAGCGTGCTCGACGTCTCCGCGTTTGCGGTCGGCGGACGGCTGATCGCGGCCGACGAGAACGGCGAGTGGACGCGCATCGACGATTCGGCGCTGTTGCTCGCCAAAGATTTGGGGTTTCCGCCGACGCCTGAATCATTTGCCGATCTCGAGACGCGCAAGCGCATCGCGAACCGGCTCGCCGACGTCGCGTTGGACTACATCACCGGCGAACCGCTCGACGAGCTGGGCCGCGCGATGATGCTGACGCCGGAACTCAAGCGCACGGTCGTGCCGAGCGCGATCACGTTCTCGGGCGGGGTCGCGGAATACATCTTCAAGCGCCAGGTCAAGGAATTCGGCGACGTCGCGAACCTGCTGGCAAACGCGCTGCGCGAGCGCTTCAGCGCGCGGCTGAAGGTTCCGGTCGTCGATCCGGGCGCCGGGATTCGCGCCACCGTGCTCGGTGCCTCGCAGTTCACCGTGCAGGTCAGCGGCAAGACGATCTACATCTCCGACGACGACGTGTTGCCGCTGCGCAACGTCCCGGTCGTGCGTTTGGAGATTCCGGCGACGGTCGTTCCGAGCGAGCTCGAAGCCGCGTTACGGCGCAGCATCCAGCGCTTGGAGCGCGACGCGGATGCGGTCATCGCGATCGCGTTCAGCTGGACGCGCGCGCCGGAGTACCGCGAATTGCTGGCGGTGGCCAAGGCGATCGAAGCCGCTGTCTCGCCGCGCAAGAGCCCGCTGGTCGTGCTGATCGACGGTGACGTCGGCAAGACGATGGGCCACCTCTTACGGGACGAGCTCGGCCTGGCGTGCAAGCTCGTGTCGATCGACAGCGTCGATCTGCGCGACTTCGATTTCGTCGACGTCGGCGAAATGGTAACGCCCCCCGGCGTCATCCCGCTGGTGATCAAGTCCCTTATATTCAGGTAGCCCGGTCTTCGCCTAAACGGTGATGGAGCGAGCGCAGCAGAATAGTGCCCTGCAATGGGGCCTAATGCGAGCTCGAACCGGGGGCCCCACGCCATAGGCGTGGGGGGCGCGCAGCCCAGGGCGGAGCGCCTTTCAACATGACGCGGCAACGGACCGGGGCGCTGCTCATCCCCGAGGAGCACCTTGAGAAGCACCGGCGGCGGTTTGCGCGTTTCAAGCCGCTCAACGCCCAGGTGCTCTTTGCCGTGCGGGCGCTGGCGCAGCGGATCAACGACGACGCTACGGAGCGGCTTGCCGAAGTCGGGCTTACGGCGCGGCAATACAACTATCTGGCGGTGATCTACGTCGAGGAAAGCGTGACGCCGAACGAGATCGGGACGCTGATCCACACCGCGAACCCGACCGTGACCTCGATGCTCAACGCGTTGGAGCGCGACGGGTTGATCGTGCGCGACGCCCATCCGGAAGACGGCCGCAGTTCGGTCGTCACGCTGACGCCGCGCGGGAAGTCGCTCTACGAGAAGGCGTTCCAACTGCACCACGATCCGTTGGAAGAAACGATGGCGGCGCTGACGACCGAGGAGCGAAAGAAGCTGGTCGAGGTGCTCGTCCGGTTGGGCGATTCGTTCGCGGACACCGGAACGCGGAAGAAAAAGCGCAAGCCGCACTAGCGCGCGAGAGGGAAATCTCCTCCGCGCGCCGGAGGGCGCCGTATGCTTGCTCAGGCGACGCAGTCGATCACGTTCGTTCCGGATCTCGGGCTCGGCTACCACGTCACCTACAGCATCGTCGTCATCGTCCACTTGCTGCTCGCGATCACGCTGCTGGGCGCGATCACGCACCAGACCCTCGCCGTCCTGTGGCCGGCTCGACCGCTCGCCCCGGCCGGCGCAGGCGCTGCAACGCCGTCGCTGCGGCGCGGCTATCGCGGCGTGCGCGTGAACCTCTACACGAACGCGGTCATCGTGCTGTACTTGCTGACGGCGCTGGTCGGAACGTTTCTCTACGGACCGTACCGTCTCACGATTCTGCCGTTTTTTTACGGGCACGGGCTGAAGCTCTTCGGCGGCATCTTCGAACTCAAGGAGCACTTCGTCGTGATCGGGCTCGCGTTGCTGCCGGTCTATTGGCTCCTGTGGAAGAAGGTGCCGCTCACCGAGCAGGTCGCGTATCGCGCGATCGTCACAACGATCCTGGCCGCGTTCGTCTGGTATAGCTTCCTCGTGGGGCACGTCCTCAACAACCTGAGAGGATTCGGAACGTGAAGATTGACCTGCGGCTGATCCCGGTCTTCTCGCTGGCGTTCATGATCGGGTACCAAGTCGACGATTGGCTCAACGCGCCGCTGATCAAGTACTATCCGAACATCAACGCTTGGTCGTGGGGCTGGGTGCGGGTGCCGGCCGGGCACAACACGATCGGCTGGTTCGGCTGGATCGCTTGGGGCCTCGTCGCCGCAATCGTGGTGACCGCGCTCTACGCGCTCGTTCCGCGGCGCCTGACCGAACGGATCTCGTGGAGCTGGTCGTGGGTCGTGCCGGTCTGTACCGCGATCTTCGCGCTGTACATCGTCATCACCGGATGGTGGCTGCATGCTCCCGGCTGATCGCCTGCGTTATCGTACGCTCGCCGCGCTCTCCGCCGCGGTTGCGATCGTCGTGCTGATCGCGCTTGCCGGCGCGCTGCGCGCCGCGCCGGCGGCGCCGGTCGCGCTGAGCGGACGCGTCAGCTCGGCCGCCGAGGGCTTGATGGAAGGCGTCGTCGTGACCGCCCGGCGGCCCGGCTCGCCGATCAGCGTCTCGGTCGTGACCGACGCCCAAGGCCGCTATCGC
>JBEKXE010000270.1:0-3179 GCA_049512335.1 Candidatus Lustribacter sp. | reverse complement strand
CGCCGGATGAAGCCGCGACGGAACTCGAGCGCCTGCTCGGCCTCGGCGCGAAAGCGGTCGAGTTTCACTGCTTCGATCTGGCCAAGCCGATCCACAGCGACGCCTGGGAACGGGTGTTCGCGCTGGCCGAGGAAGCCGGCGTCCCGTTGTGCTCGCACATCGGCGACGCGGCCGGCGTGCCGTATCCGCCCAACGAACGCGGTTCCTCGTGGGCGCACTTCTCGATCGCGCCGTTTTCGGTCGCGAAGTACATCCCGCAATTCGTCTTCGCCGGCGTCTTCGAACGTTTCCCCGCGCTGCAGGTGTCGATCGCGGAGTGCCGCATCGGCTGGCTGCCGTTCCTGTTCAGCTGGATGGACCGGCAGGTGGAGATCCGGCCGCCCGACCCGACGATCGCGCTGAGCATGATGCCGACCGAGTACGTGAAGCGCAACATGACGTTCACGTTCGAAGAAGACCGGCTCGGCGCGCGCATGATCCAGTACGACTGGTCGCTGCTGAAAGACGTCGCGATCTGGGGCTCCGATTACCCGCACGAACAGGGAACGTGGCCGGAACCGGCCGGCCTGCTCGACGAGATGCTCGTCGGCTTGACGCCCGAAGAGCGGCGTTACGTCACCTGCGATCACGCCGCGCGCATCTTCCACGTCGAGATGCCCCAAGCGGCGACGGCCTGACGCGATGATCACCACGCCGCTGGCCATCTCGCTCGAAGGGAAGCTGATCGCCGACGCCATCTGCGAGCTGGGCGTGACGCACGTCATCTCGGTTCCGGATACGAATTTGCGAACCGTCCTGGCGGACTTGGCGGCACGCTCGGTGCCCAAGCTGATGTACGTGTGCACCGAAGACGAGGCCATCGGCATCAACGCCGGCCTCTACATGACCGGCCACAAGCCGATGCTGCTGATCCAGAACAACGGCTTCTACGCCTGCATCAACACGATCAAGGCGATCGCTCTGGGCGCAGAAGTGCCGACGTTCATGCTGGTCGGACAGTTCGGGCGCGACGTCAACAAGCGCGTGGAAGACAGTCCCAATCGCGCGGTGCACCGGCTCGAACCGACCATGACGACGTGGGGCGTGCCGTTCGTGCGCATCGACGAGCCGGACGACGTGCCGCTGATTCGCGCGGCGTGGGACCGAGCCTGGACCACCAAGGGACCCTCAGCCGCGATCGTCGGCGCACCGAGCCGCTGATGCAGAAACAAGAAGCGATCGATCTGCTGGTCAAGCATCGTCACGGCGCGATCAGCGTGACGACGATGCAAGCCGCGGCGCCGTGGCATCTGGCCGGCCAGACGTCCTCGATGCATTGCGAAGCCTCGCTGTGCATGGGCAGCGCGGCGTCGCTGGCGCTGGGCTTGGCGCTGGGCGCACCGCAGCACAACGTGATGGTGCTCGACGGCGACGGCAGCTTGTTGATGCAGCTCGGCTCGCTCGTGACGGTGGCGAGCTTTGCGCCGGCCAACTTCTACCACTTCGTGTTCGCCAACGGCACCTACGAGAGCTCCGGCAACCAGCCGGTTCCGGGCACCGGCGTCATGGATCTGCCGGCGCTGGCCAAGGCCTCCGGGTACGCCGACGCGTTTTCGTTCGAGGACGCGGCGGAGCTCGATCTGGCGCTGCCCGAGCTGTTCGACCGCGACGGCCCGATCCTCATCGAGCTCAAGATCGCGCGCGACGACGCGACGCCGCGCTGGGCGCTGGTGCCGATGGCCGAGATGGTGCGCGCGCTGAGGAACGAGCTCGCGCCGTGAACGCGCGATGACCGAACTGTGGCGCTTGAGCGCGGCGGAGCTGCTGGACGGCTACGCGCGGCGCGCCTTCTCGCCGGTCGAGGTCACGGCGGCCGTGCTCGAGCGCATCGCCGCCAAGGACGGGCTGCTGCACAGCTTCCTGGTCGTCGACGACGCCGGTGCGCGCGCGGCGGCGCGGCGCGCGGAAGCGACGTGGCTGCAAGCGGGTGAGAAGCCGCTGTTGTGCGGCGTACCGGTCCACCTCAAGGACACGATCGACATGGCCGGCTTCCCGACCACGTACGGCTCGCTCGCGTTTCGCGACAATTTCCAAGCCGACGCCGAAATCGTGCGGCGGTTGCGCGCGGCCGGCGCGGTGATCCTCGGCAAGACCAATACGCCGGAGTTCGCGCTCTCCGGCGTCACGCGCAACCGGCTCGGCCCGCCGACGGCCAACCCGTGGGATTTGCGGCGCACGGCCGGCGGTTCGACCGGCGGCGGCGCGGCGGCGGTGGCGGCTGGCTTCGGTCCGCTGTGCGTCGGCACCGACTCGGCCGGATCGGTGCGCTTGCCCGCCGCCTACAACGGCATCTTCGCGCTCAAGCCGAGCTTCCAGCGCATTCCCGCCGTGCAGGCGTGGCGCGCGTCGCCGGCGCGCTCGCACAACGGGCCGATCGCGCGCACCGTGCGCGATACGGCGCTGCTGATGAACGCGATCGCCGGCCCGCATCCGCTCGACCCGGACAGCGCGCGCCACGCGCCGGTCGATTATTTGGAATTCGCGCGCGGGGACGTGCGCGGTGCGCGCGTGGCGCTGAGCCGCGACTTCGGCCGCGGCATCGCGCTCGACGCCGATCAGGCGCGCATCCTCGACGAGGCACGCGCCGTCTTGAACCAGCTCGGCTGCAGCGTGATCGAGGACGATCCGCCCGCGCCGTCGGGCACCGACGAGCTCGAGCCGGGCGTGTGGGCGTACTCGGGCGATCATTACGCTGCCGCCGAAGCGCTGATCCCGAACTTCTGGGAGAAGCACGCGGACGATCTCACCGATTACGCGCGCCCGATCTACGCCGCCGGCCGGCATGCGCTGGCCTGGCAGTACCGCGGCATCCTGCGCCGCGACCGCGCGTACGGCGAGGCCGTGCGGCAGTGGTTCGCCGACTACGATTTCTTGCTGACGCCGTCCAATCCCGAAGCGCCGCTGCTCGACGCGCCGGACGCCGCCGACAACAAACGGCTGTTCGGCTTCCAAGCGCCGTTCAATCACGCGTACAACCCCGCCGCCGCGGTGCCGATGGGCTTGAGCTCGAACGGCTTGCCGCTCTCGGTGCAGATCGCCGGCCGCCTCGGCGACGACGTCGGCACGCTGCGGCTGGCCGCACTGATGGAAGCCGCGAACCCGTGGGCGCAGCGCCGCCCCCTCGCCATCGACGAAGTACC
>JBEKXE010000269.1:0-3192 GCA_049512335.1 Candidatus Lustribacter sp. | reverse complement strand
TGGGATTCCTTGATCACGATCGTGTGCATCAGCGGATAGATCCCGGTCCGCGCCCGGTACTCGAGCGACGTCGCGACCGGATCGTCGAACAGAAAACCGAACGTGCCGTCCCGCTCGAGCGGGCGGGGGGCGAAGAGAACGTCGACGATGCCGTCGGTGAGCAGCTTCGGCAGCGCGGAGAGCGGCTGGTCGCCGACGTTCGTCACGCGCGCGCCGGGCGTGAAGCCCGCCTCGAGGCGCTCGGGCTGGTTCGTGACCCAGTCGACTTGCGTCGCCGGCACGCCGTACTCGTGCTCGAGCAAACCGCGATGCCACATGCTCGAGGTCATCCAAAACTGCGGCAGCCCGATGCGTTTCCCGCGCAGGTCGCCGGGTGAAGCGATGGTCGAGTTCTTGGCGAACGCGACGCACGGCTGCAAAAAGCGGCGGCCCATGAAGACCGGCAGCGCGAGCAGCTTCGCGCCGCGCGCGCTCGCTTGCACGTAAGTGGCCATCGACATCTCGGCCACGTCGTACTTGCCGGCGATCATCGCGCGGCTGTTTTCGTCGACCGTGGCGGTCGTGAAGGTAACGTCGAGCGCGGGATCGACGACCGCACCGTCGAGAATAGGCCGCGTCAGCGCGGAATCGATCAACGTACAGGATAATGGCATGAGGCCAGGACTTTTCTTGCTGCGCGCTGAGCTTCACTGCAAAGGTTTGTCACAACGATTCCCGGAGGATTCATGACCGCATCCATCGACCTCGAAGCGCCGCAAATCCATAGCTTGCGGGAAACGATCGCATTGGGCTGCCGCATTCTGGCGAAGCTCGAGCTCGTCGACTATCTCGGCCACGTCAGCGCGCGCGTGCCCGGGACGGAACTGGTGTTGATTCGCGCCCGCGGGGCCGAACAGGGAAACCAGCTGCACATGACCTACAAGCAGGTCTCGCTGGTCGACATCGAGGGTCGCAAGATCGGCGGCGATTTCCCGGTCCCCGACGAGACGAAGCTGCACACCGAGATCTATCGCGCGCGACCCGACGTGCAGGCCGTCGTGCACACGCACCAGCCGCTGGCCACGATCTTCGGCGACCTCGAACGCCCGATCTTACCGATGCAAGGCGTGATGGCGCAGGTCGTCAAGCAAGGCGCGATCCCGATCTATCCCAGTGCCCGCAAGGTGACGACGAGCGAACAAGGCGCCGAGGTCGCGAAGGTGCTCGGCGACAAGCAGATCGTGCACTTGCAGAATCACGGCATCACGATCGCCGGCGAGACCGTGCAGGAAGTGGTGGTCAACGCGATCTGGCTCGAGCATCAAGCGAAGCTCACTTGGTGGGCGTCGATGATCGGCACGCCGCGCGGGATGAGCAACGCGGACCTGCAGGCGCAAGCCGCCGACGGCTTCGGCATGGAAGGCCGCTGGCGCTATTACGCGAGCCTGCTCGAGGAATGAACGAACGGCTTCAGCGCGGTTTGACGCGTTTGCGGCCGGCGAGCATCTCCTCGAGCGCGGCGATGTGGCCGCTCGAGGTCGACTCGACGCTCGACTCGATCTCGCGGTAGCGCCGCGCGACGTCGTTGCCGGCTTCGGTCAGCCGCGCACCGCCGCCGTGCGCGCCGCCCGGCCGCGCCTCGACCAGCGGATCGCGAAACATCCGGTTGAGCTCGTCGACCAGCGTCCAGGCCCGCCGGTACGACATCTTCATCGCGCGGCCGGCGGCTGAGATCGATCCGGTCTCGCCGATCAATTCGAGCAGCCGCACCTTGCCCGGCCCCAGCGCCTGGTCGTCGGGAAAGCCCAGCCGCAAAGAAACCCGTGCCACCGGACGGGCTTTCGCCGCTATGTCTACCGGAACCGTTCGGCGCAGGCGGATATAGCGCTCTCGCAAAAAAGAGCGCGCCATGAGACGCTCTCTTTTCTCCCTCGCGCTCGCCGCGCTACTCGCCGCCGGCGCCTTCGCAGCGCCGGCAACGGCCCAGCAAAACTCGATCACGGTGTTTGCCGCCGCATCGCTGACCGAAGCGTGGAACGCCATGGCACCGGCCTTCACCAAGAAGAGCGGCATCGCCGTAACGTTCAACTACGGCGGCTCCGACACGCTGGCGACGCAGATCAAACAAGGCGCCCCGGTCGACGTCTTCGCCTCGGCCAACTTGGTCCAGATGAAGGTCGTGAGCGACGCCGGCCTCGTCGGCGGCACGCCCAAGACGTTCGCGAAAAACCGTCTCGTCCTGATCTCGCCTAAATCCGGCACGCTGAAATTCGCCGGCCCCGCCGACCTCGCGCGACCGGGCACGAAGGTCGTGCTGGCCGCAGCGACGGTCCCGGTCGGCGGTTACGCGCGCGCGACGTTCGGCAAACTGAGCGGCACCGGCAGCTATCCCGCCGACTTCCCGGCCGCCGTCGAAAAGAACGTCGTCTCCAACGAGCTCGACGTCAAAGCCGTCGTCACCAAGATCGCGCTCGGCGAAGGCGACGCAGGCGTCGTCTACAGCACCGACGTCACGCCGTCGGTCGCCGACAAACTCAACGTCCTCCCGTTCCCATCCTCGGTCGCTCCGGACATCGAGTACCCGATCGCGACGCTGAAAAACGCCCCCAACCCGAAAGGCGCGCAAGCCTTCGTCGACTACGTCCTCTCCCCCGAAGGCCAGTCCTACCTCAAAGCGCGCGGCTTCATCTCACCGTGACAAGCCCAAAGGCCGCGTTCCTCGCACTCGCGATGTTGCTCGCAACCTGGTCGAGCGCCGCCGCGCAAACACCGTCGTCCGCACCCCGAACGCCCCCTCCGCCGCCCAAACCGTTCCACCTCGTCATCAACGCGACCACGCTCGCCGGTCTGCCGCACATTACGATTACGGCAACCGACGAGAACGGGCACACCAACTCGTATACGGGCGTTTCGCTGCTCGCCCTGATCGACCGTGCCGGCGCACCGGCCGGCGAGCCCGTCCGCGGCATAGCGATGATGAGCTACATCGTGATCAGCGCCGCCGACAACTACCACGTCCTCTTCGCGCTCCCCGAACTCGACGCGTCGTTCAACCGTCACCTCGTCCTGATCGCGGACCAGCGCGACGGCACGCCGTTCGACTCCAAAGAAGGCCCCTATCGCCTCATCGTCCCGTGGGAAAGACGCGATGCCCGCTGGGTCCGTGAAGTAACCGCGGTCGACCTAAAAAACGCTCCCGCGCCCTAGACATGC
>JBEKXE010000268.1:0-3226 GCA_049512335.1 Candidatus Lustribacter sp. | reverse complement strand
TCGAGCGCGACGGTCATGTAGGGATCGATGATCAGCGCGGCGTCGACGCGTTTCTGTTTGATCGCATCGACCATCGCAGGCAGCGCGAACTCGACGATCTGCACCTTGTCGGGGTCGCCGCCGGTCGCGCTCACCCACGCTTTCACGAACATCCACTGCACGTCGCGCAGCGCGTTGACCGCGATGATCTTGCCTTCGACGTCCTTGCCGGTGCGAATCGGATCGCCTTTGCGTTTGAGCAGCGCGCCGGGATCCGGCGGCGCGCTGGTCATGATCGTGCCTTCGATGACGATCCGCAGGTCGATCCCGCGTTCGATCGCCTGCACGATGCTGGTGCCGTTCGAATAGGTGATGTCGAGCGAGCCCCCGACCATCGCCGGAATCGCCGCCGCACCGCCGCGGATCGTTTGCGAGCTGACCGCTAGATTCTCGGCGCTGAAGTAGCCGAACTTGTCGGCTGCATAGTACGCGGCATTGCCCGAGATCGGGATGATGCCGACGCGCATCGGAACCGGATCGGCCAGCGCCGGTGTGCGAACGCCGGCGCAGAGCGCTGCGCCCAACGCCGCCAGGCTCGATCTCCGCGTGAACGTCGTCGTCATGGCCGGTACTCCGCCGCCTCCTCGATCTGCGTCATCTCCGATGCGACGTAGTACCGCAACGGAAAGTGGATAAAGGCGATCCACAGCGCCGGCTTCGTGGGGTCGCTGTTGAAGTGCTGGTGCTCGACGCCGTCGGTCCGCAGCGGCAGCAGCACCAGGTCGCCCTTCTCCCAGTCGATGCGCTCGCCGTCGACGACCGAATAGCCCTTGCCGTCGATGACGTAGATCACCAAGCCGCCTTGATGGCGGTGCTTGCCGGATTTCGTGCGCACCTCGTGGGTGAACACGGCCCAGTGTTTGAGCACCGAATCGTCGACCGTGAACGGGCTGAGGTACGTGCGCAGCAAGCCCTGCCGGGTTTGCGTCTGCGGGCATTCCTCCAGGCGCAAGACGACGCGCCCGGTGCGCTGCAACTCGGCGAACGCCCGGTCGTTCTGGATGGTCAGCTCGTACGAGGTTTGCGCCGGCGGTTCGCGCTCTCGCAACCGCGTGCGTTCGGTCTCAGCCATGCGCGTGCGTTCGGTGGCTTTTCAAGCGCCGGGTTCGCCCAGACCGGCGGCGGAGCGGCCGGTGCGGGTACGCACGCCTTAAGCCTTGGTGATCAGCGATGCGACGTCCACCGGCTTCTGGAACATCTTGTTGTTCGTTCCGATCGTGATGACGGGTTGGATGAGGTCCGGCACCAGCGTCGTCGCGTAGGTGGTACGCTGCATGCCGCGGGCTTGATCGGCGTCGAGCTTGCCGTCGCGCACGAGGATGTTGAACGTATCGTCGCGATGGCTGTTGGCCCAGCGCGCGGTATCGTAGATCGCCTGCACGACGCGGCGCGAGCGCGCCGGGTCGGCCTCGAACCACGACTTCGCCGCATACCACACCGAAACGCAGAAGACTTTGTTCGCGGTGAGATCGGCGGCGGCGTCGAACGGCGAGCCGACCGAACGGACCGAGTTTTTTGCGAACGTGACGAACGGTTCGCTCAGCAGACCCGCGTCCATCGTTCCGTGTTGCAACGCGGGCAGTGCCGCCGACTGCGGGATCTCGATCAGCTTCACCGAGTCGACGGCGATGCCGTGCGCCGGCAGCCATGCGCGCAGGCACGCCGTCGTCAACCCGACCAGCGTCGGCACGCCGATCGACTTCCCGACGAGGTCCTTGGGCGTCTTGATCGGCGAATCGGCCGCCACGGCCAGAATCGTCGAACCGCCGTCGGTGCGTTCGCTGTACAAGCCGCCGCCGGCGACCAGCACGATCGGCACGCCGGCGTTGATCGCGTTGACGCCGGAGATCAGGTCGCCCGTTCCCAGCTCGAGGCTTCCGCCGCCGATCGCCGCCGCAACCGCACCGGCGTTGTTCAAACTGATCGCGCTGACGTCGAAGCCGGCCTTGGTGAACGCGCCGGCATCCTTGGCGTAGAACGGCTCGGCAAAGAGGTCGCTGAAGACGCCTGCGATGCGGACGGTGTTCGCCGACTGCGCGCGAGCGATAGCCGGAACGGCCGACGCGGCGATCCCGCCGGCCAGCCCCTTCAGCACGGTAGAACGCGGAATGCTCGTCATGAAAACGTCTCCGGAAAGCAATTCCCGGTGAGGTTGTTAGGAATGCAAGAGCTTTCCTGTGCGCGAATGCCGCTCGTCATGAGACGCGTGGTCACCGGTCACGACGAGCACGGCAAGGCGATCGTCCTGATCGACGGCGAGGCGGCGAACCGCCGGCCTTCGCCGTCGGGGAACGCCTCGACGTTGATGTGGTGCTCCGACGCGACGCCGGCCGGGATCGGACTCGGCCGCGATGTCGAAGACATGGGCGCGCGCGTGCTCGGCACGCCGCCGCCCGCACACGGAACGCGCTTCACGGTCAACGAGATCGTGCCCAGCGCCAAGGCGACGATGCACCGGACCGAATCGCTGGACTACGTGATCGTTCTTTCCGGCGAGGTCGAGATGGACCTCGACGACTCGACGGTCAAGCTGAGCGCGGGCGACGTGCTGATCCAGCGCGGAACCAATCACGCCTGGGTCAACCGGGGAACCGAAACGGCGCGGGTCGCCTTCGTGCTGATCGACGCGCAGCCGCTCGGCATCGGTCATCCGGTCGTGCGCGGCACCAAACTGAGCTAGAGAAACTCCGGGTCGATGAACGCCTGCGCCGAGGCGATCGTCTTCTTGGGCGTCGCGTAGACCGCGCGCAGGTCCATCACCGTCTGCACGCCGGCGACGTCGAACGCCCCGTCGGGACTATAGCTCGCCTGGGAGGCGAGCACGGCCGGCGCGATCTGCGCCGCGATCTCCGGCGTGATGCCGCCGTTGCGCGCGAGGATCGCGATCGCTTCGGCCCGGTTGGCCGGAGCGTAGAGCCACGCGCGCGCCGCACGATACGCGCGCACGAAGGCCACGGCTACCGGACGGTGCGCGGCCAGCCACGAGCGGCGTGCCATCATCACCGTCGCCTGGTAGTGGCCGAGCGTTTCGACCGCACTGCCCAAGATGTGGAAGCCGTATTGCTGTGCGCCCATCAGATCGAACGGCGCGCTGACGACGCCGCCGACGCATTGGCCCGAGACCATGCCGTCGAAGCGCTTCTGCGTGCTGCCCAGCGAAACGAACGTGTAGTCGCCGGGCATGAGC
>JBEKXE010000267.1:0-3239 GCA_049512335.1 Candidatus Lustribacter sp. | reverse complement strand
GAGGTCGGCCCAGTCGACGAGCGGCGAGAGCTGGGCCGCCGCCGTCGAGAGGATCGCGCTCTCGACCATGCAGCCGAGCATGATCTTCAGGCCGAGCGCGCGCGCGGTGTGGATCATCGCGAGCGCGCCGCGAATCCCGCCGCACTTGACCAGCTTGACGTTGATCCCGTCGACGCAGCCGGCCAGCGCGAGCAGATCGCCGGCGTCTTTGGAATCCTCGTCGGTCACGATCGGGATCGACGTGCGCTCGCGAATCCAGCGCAGCCGCTCCGGCGTTCCGGCCGGGATCGGCTGTTCGCAGAACTCGATCGCGAAGCGTTCCAGCTCGCGCAGCATCGTCACCGCCGATTCGGGCGTCCAGGCCTCGTTGGCATCGATGCGGATCGTGCCGGTGTAGATCGCGCGAATCGCCGCAATGGTGTCGACCTCATTGCCCGCGCCGAGCTTGACCTTGATGACCGGATGCACTCCGACCTCGCGCACCTT
Organism: Candidatus Lustribacter sp.; assembly: GCA_049512335.1. Taxonomy (GTDB): domain Bacteria; phylum Vulcanimicrobiota; class Vulcanimicrobiia; order Vulcanimicrobiales; family Vulcanimicrobiaceae; genus Lustribacter. The sequence continues at coordinate 2,753 of JBEKXE010000267.1, read as the reverse complement.
GTCGAGCATCTCGGCGATCGGCGCGATGCCGATCGTGAACGACGTCAGCGGCGTGCGCGACGGATCGAGGCCGAGCAAGCGCCACAACGGCCGGGCGACGTCTTTGGCGATGCAGTCGTGCAATGCGACGTCGAGGCCGCAGCGCTGCGCCGGCGGCAAGCCGTCGAGTAGCGCGTCGAGCGCGTAGGGGTCGTCACCCAACGCGCGCGCGCTCAAGCCGGCGATCACGCTCGCAACGTTTTCGGCGTAGCGCTCGCTCGGCGAGCTCTCGCCGAGCGCCTCGATCGCGCCCCAGCGCAGGCGCACGAGCACGGTCCGCGCGACGCTCTCCGACGAACGCGCGATCGTGAAGGTGTGCACCAGCGGCAACTCGAGCGGCGCGGCGGTGAGTTCTAGCGAGGGCACGGCGCCGGTCTTCCGGCGGACGGTTCAGCGCTCCCGCAACGGCGGTTCTGTCAAGGCCTTGACGGCGGTGAGACAATGCGGTGGCGACAACGACTGCGGATGTGCGCGCAGGTACTCTGGTGTTGGACCAACGTTAATACCAAGGGAGCATCAGCTCCGGATACGATCGGTGTAGGCGTCCTCTAAGTGACGCTTCCCAAGCGCCCGGGCCGCACCCACCTGCTGAACGCAGGTCTTAACCGGGTACGACAGACGGCATCTGTGGTCGTTGTCCTCCTCGCTCGAGCGAGCGCAGCGCGCTCACCGCGGCGCCCACGCGCCCGAATGGATCGGCGCCGCCGTCGCCCTCGAGGACCAGCCAACCGCGCCCCACGGCGCTCGCCGTCTCCGGGTGATCGAGCGCGACCCGCTCGACCAGCACGCGGTCGCGCACGCCCAGCTGCGCCCGGCCGGGGTCGGCTGCCGGAACGTCGTAGCGCAGCCACGCGCTGTCGACGTATTTGGTGAAGTTCTGCAAGGCGGCGACGTCGGCCAGCAAGGAGGCCGGGTCGGGCGCAACGGTGAGCGTCACGTTGGCCGCCTTGGCCGCCGACGCGAAGGCCTTGGTCGAGGCGACGGTGCGCGCGAAGGTCTCCGGCGGAAGCTCGCCCGGCGGACCGGCCGTCACCCGAATCAGCGCCGCGCCGATCGCGGCGGCCAAGACGAGGGCATCGCTGCGCGCCGCCTCGGGCCGGTCGGGATCGAGCAAGCCGGGGACGTCGAGCGCCACCGGCACGATCCCGAGATCGGTGGCGACCTTCTTGACCTGAGCCGCGTACTCGAGGTCGGTCCGCGGAAAGTCGGCCAACGCGAACACCACACCGTCGACGTCGAGCCGTGACGCGCACGCCTCGAGCCACTCCAGATGGGTCAGCTCCCCGCGCCGGAGCAACGCCGCAAACGCCGAACTAGTCACCGCAATCTTCACGTTGAAAGGCGCTCCGGCCCAGCCTGCGCGCCCCCCACTGCTTCGCAGCGGGTCCCCCCATGCTGCTGCGCTCGCTCCATCACACGGAGTCCATCATCGACCGTCAAACGCTCGCCTCGCTCATTCCGCTGACCGCCGTCACCATCGCGCTGGCCGAGTTCATGTTCGACCACACCCAGCCGCGCTGGTCGGGGCCGTGGTTCTGGATCGGGCTGATCGCGACGGTCGGCTTGCTCATCGGCGTGCAAATCCTCCGCTTCGGCAAGTCGAAACCGCTGCCCCCGGCGAAGCCCGACTACTCGGCGACGTCGATCGTCCGCCGCAACGACCCGTTTGACCGAGGAACACGCTGAATCCAATGGACGTCCTGACACCGCAAACGTCGCTGGCCCACGTCGATCACGAGATCTTCATGGCCATCGAGAACGAAGACCGCCGCCAGCACGAGAACCTCGAGCTGATCGCGTCGGAGAACTACGCGAGCGCAGCAGTGCGCGAAGCGATGGCTTCGGTGATGACCAACAAGTACGCCGAAGGGTATCCGGGCAAGCGCTACTACGGCGGCTGCGAATTCGTCGACGTCGCGGAATCGCTGGCGATCGCGCGCGTCAAGAAACTCTTCGGTGCCGCGCACGCCAACGTTCAGCCGCACGCCGGCGCGCAGGCCAACATGGCCGTGTTCATGGCGGTGCTCGAGCCGGGCGACACGGTGCTCGGCATGTCGCTCGCGCACGGCGGCCATCTCACGCACGGCACGAAGGTCAGCTTCAGCGGCAAGCTTTACAACGCGATCGCCTACGGCGTCCGGCGCGACACCGAGCTGATCGATTACGACGAGATGCGGGCGCTCGCGCGCGAGCACAAGCCCAAGATGATCATCGCCGGTGCGAGCGCCTATCCGCGCACGATGGATTACGAACCGTTCCGCGAGATCGCCGACGAAATCGGTGCGGTGCTGATGGTCGATATGGCCCACATCGCCGGCCTCGTCGCGACCGGCCTGCATCCGTCGCCGGTTCCGTTGGCTGAATTCACCACGTCGACCACGCACAAAACGCTGCGCGGTCCGCGCGGCGGGTTCGTCCTCACCGACGAAGCGCACGCCGCCGCCCTCGACAAGAGCGTCTTCCCCGGCATTCAGGGTGGCCCGCTGATGCACACGATCGCGGCCAAAGCGGTCTCGTTCCAAGAAGCGTTGCAACCCGAGTTCAAAGGGTATCAACGCCAAGTGCTGATCAACGCGCGCGCGATGGGGGAAGAGCTGCAGCGGGCCGGCGTCCGGCTCGTTGCGGGCGGCACCGATACGCACTTGCTGCTGGTCGACCTGAGCCCGAAGAACCTCACCGGCAAGGCCGTCGAAGCCTACCTCGACGAGATCGCC
>JBEKXE010000266.1:0-3296 GCA_049512335.1 Candidatus Lustribacter sp. | reverse complement strand
TCTATCTTTCCGACGGGTACATAAATCTGGCCGTGCTGCCGGCCGACCATCCTGAGAGTGATGGCTCCCCGGAGGGCTTGCATCATTTCGGCTTCGAGGTCGATGACGTCGACGGCGTCGCCGCGCAAGCGATCGCGGCCGGAGCGACGCAAGGCCGCAGTAACGTCCCGCGCGACGGACGCTACGCCGAAGCCTACATCAAAGATCCGGCCGGCCAACGGGTCGACCTATCCGCGACGGGATGGGCGGTTTGAGGATCCTGCCGGCCTGCTCGCAGGCGTTGGTAGCTACGTTGATTGCCGTGCTCATCGCGGGCGTGCCGGCGCGGGCGGCGGATCCGGTTGCGATCGACGCCATCACCTCGCTCACGGGCCCCAGCACGTTCGTCGGGCGGGGTACGGTCGAAGGGCTGGAAGCGGTCGAAAGCATCATCAACAAGTCCGGCGGGATCGCCGGCCGGCCCATCAAGTTCGTCGTCCACAATGACGAGAGCAATCCGCAGCTGACCGTGCAAATCGCAACGCAGATCAACGCGGCCCATCCGGCGCTCGTCGTCGGCAGCACGTACGGCGCAGGCTGCCGGGCGATCTTCCCGCTGACGGTCGACGGTCCGCTGACGTATTGCATGACGCCGGCCATCGCGCCGGCGCCGGGCAGCTTCGATTTTTCGGCCGGCGTGGCCAATAAGGACCTCTTGGCGGCGGCGATCCGTTATTGCCGCGGCCGCGGCTGGACGCGCATCGCGACCATTACGGCTACGGACGCCACCGGCCAGGACAACGATGCAGCGCTCGACGCGATCCTCGCGCTGCCCGAGAACGCCTCGGTGCGCGTGATCGACCGCGAGCACTTCGCGATCAGCGACCTCACCGTCGACGCCCAGCTCGCGCGCATCAAGAGCGCCGGCGCGCAGATGCTGATCATCGGCACGGCGGGAACGCCGACCGGCACGATCCTGCGCGGGGTCACCGAAGTCGGACTGACGATTCCGGTGGGCATCAACTACGGCAACGCGACGCGCCCGCAGATGACGCAACTCGCGAACTATTTGCCCAAGGAACTCTACTTTTTCGGCACGGCGTTTCTGGCGCGCAGCTCGGTGGGCGACCCGAAGACCAAGGCTGCCGTGGAGCAATATTACACCTCACTGCGCTCGCTGGGATACGTCCCGGATGCCAGTCAAGTCTCGGGCTTCGATACGGGGATGATCGTTGCCACGCTCCTACGCACGGCCGGCGTCAACGCTACCGCAGCGCAACTGCGCGACGCACTCGACAATTTACAGGGCTTCGTCGGCGCGAACGGTCCGTACGACTTCAAAGCATATCCGCAACGGGGGCTCGGGGCCTCGGCCGCGTTGATCTCGCGCTGGGACGCGGCGCGCAACGATTGGGTCGCGGTCAGTAAGCCGGGCGGAGAACCGCTTCGCTGAATCAGCGTTTGATCGGCACGCCGCCCGGCCTGCTTACGCTGAACCAATCGCTCTTGACCGGATCCCAGCGCACCATGATGACCCCGCTCTCGCCCAGGCCGCGCTGCGGGTAGGCCTTGAAGTCGTAGCGACCGTTTACGCCGACGAAGTTCTGCACGTTTGCGAGGTAGTCGTGCATTTGCGCGGCGGTAGCACCGGTGCCGAGCGTACGCAGGGCTTGGATCACGAGCAGTCCCGGATCCCAGGGCGTGCTCTGGGTAACGTCGGGCTTGACGTCGATCGCCGCCATCGCGTCGAAGAAAATCTTCTGCGCCGCCTTCGTCGGCGCGTCGTTCACGCCGTCGACCGCGGCGATTTCCGGGTTCGGGAAGTACAGTTCTTTGGGCAGAAACGCGGCGTACTGTTTCATCTGCACGTGCGTTGAGTTCGCGTTGGACGTGACGACCGGAATGTCGAGCGCCACATCCTGGATGCCGCGGAAGACCGTCGCTGCCGGCGTTCCCGCCGCCCACGCGATCAAGGCTTGCGGCTGGGCGGTCTTGATCCGCGCGAGCTGGGCGGTCACGCTCAAGTCGGCGGGGCTGAAGTGCTCGCGGGCGACGAGGCCGCCGCCGTTAGCCGCAAACGCCGCATCGATCGCGCGATCGGCTTCCTGACCGCTGGCATCGGTCGTCGTGATCGCGGCGATGCGCGTCAGGCCGAGTGCGCGCAGGTAGTTGATCGACACGGCAACGGTATCGGTGATGCCGGTGCTGGCCGAGAAGACGTAGCTGCCCGGCGGCGGACGGAGCGCGGGCGAGAGGCAGTAGTCGACCGGGCCGTCTTTCACGACGATCGGCAAGATCGCGCCGCACGTCGAACCGAACGAGCCGCCGAAGATCACCGCCGGCTTCTTCGCGATCGCCTCGTTGGCGAGTTGCACCGCCGTCTGCGGATTGGTCTGGTCGTCTTCGAAGACGAACTTCACCGGCCGGCCGTTGATGCCGCCGTTCTTGTTGACGTAGATCTCGAGCGCTTGCAGTCCTTGTTGCGTCGTCGTGCCCACGAACGAGCCCACCCCGGTGAGGGAGACGATCGCCGTCAGCTCGTACGGGTCGGCGGCGCTGGTCTGCTGCGGGCCGAGGACGGCGGCACACATGACGGCCACTAAAAAGACGCGAGACGCAGCATGAAAACGATGCATGCTTTTCCTCCGGCGAAACGTGCGAACGCCGAGTCCATGCGACGGCGTCGCGCAAAAATCATGCACTCCGTTGCCTTTACCGAAGGAGCAAAGTTGCGCCGCCGGAATTTCTTGGGCTCAAGACATCGTTCGGGAGGCACTACCATGGCTATGACCGCCGAGGAAAACGAGCGGCTGACGCGAGTCGGTCCGGGGACGCCGGGAGGCGAGCTGATGCGGCGCTATTGGCAGCCGGTGGCGGCGGCGCTGGAACTCGCCGACAATCCCGTCAAGCTCGTACGGCTGCTGGGTGAGGATCTCGTGCTCTACCGCACGCGGACCGGCGAGTTCGGGCTGATCGATACGACCTGCCCCCATCGCTGCGCGTCGATGGAATTCGGCGTGCCTGAGGCGCAGGGTCTGCGCTGCGGATACCACGGCTGGCTCTTCGACTTGACCGGCAAGTGCCTCGAAGCCCCGTTTGAAGACCGGATGCACCCCGAGGCCCGGTTCAAAGACAAGGTCTCGATCAAAGCCTACCCCGTTGCGGAACTCGGCGGTCTGCTCTTCGCTTACCTCGGGCCGGAGCCGGCCCCGCTCTTGCCGCGTTGGGATCTGCTCGTTCGGGACGACCTCGACCGCGCGATCGAGGTTCACCCGTTGCCGTGCAACTGGCTGCAGTGCATGGACAACTCCGCCGAT
>JBEKXE010000265.1:0-3325 GCA_049512335.1 Candidatus Lustribacter sp. | reverse complement strand
GCATCTCGACGTTTCTGGGTGGCCCGGGACGCTCGTTCGGCGTGTTTCAGCATTTCAACACGGTCGACGAGATCATGGTCAACTTCGGTTCGCGCGGCACGGCGGTACGGCCCGGCATGGTTGCAGCGGGTCCGCAGCTCCACCAGGTGAGCGTGCGCATGAGCGATCCCGACGATACCGAAGCCTGCCAGCTTTCCGTCATCACACAGCGCCAAGCCGAGCCGGGAACGCCGCAACACGAGCACGTCACGTTCTTTTGCGTGAAGTGTCAGGAGCCGCTGGTGGAGCACAAGTTCTCCTCGCAAGCCGAGCCCGAGGTGCGTGCGAAGTACGCGGCGGGCGAGTACGACGCGCTCGAGACGATCGTCGAGTCCGCTCAAGCGGCACTCGCCTACAACAGCGATCCGGACGTCCAAACGTGCAAGAAATGCGGGCACGTGAACGAGCCCTTTCCGATGGAGCCGTGGGGTTGGGACCGCTATCTCGAGCAGAGCTTGACCGCCGCCGAGACGTATCGGACGTTGACCGCCGCGGCGGCCGCGGCGAAGGCCGACGAGGGCTGAGCGATGCCGCGTAAACGCATGCTCTTCACGTTCAAGGAAGCCGCCGCGCGTGGGCCATACGACGAGTACCCGGTGTTGCCGGAGGAGACCGACCCGCAACTGCACCTCAGCCGCAACGACCGGCCGCAGCCGTTCTACGCGGTGTGCGGGAAAGATACCGTCATCTCGTCGATGGCCGGGAACGGGCGCGTCGAGTTTCGCGATGCGTCGGTGAACTATTTCGAGACCGAGACCGGTGATTTCGTCTACGTTCCGGCGGGCACGATCCATCGGTTGCATCCCGACGGCGAGAACGTCACGTATCGCTACCGGGCGCGCCTGCCGGGTGCCGAAGCGGTGCTGTGGTTCTGTGAGAAGTGCAATGCCGAGCTGTTCCGTTACGATTACGACGGCGACGCGACGCTCGTGCAAACGGCCTATGCCGACGCCTGCGATGCCTTCAACGCTTCGCCGGCGACACGCAGGTGCGCGGCCTGCGGTCACGAGCACGCGACGATCGACGTGAGCCCGTATCGTTGGCGGGAGACCGCCGCAGAGGTCGCGGGCGAGCCGGCCACGGTGCCGGCGGGCGGCTAGATGGACGAAGTCCTCATCTTGGTCGGCACCATGAGCGGGAACGCCGAGATGGTGGCCGACGAGCTGGCCGCGCAACTGAAGAAGAAGGCGATCGCCGCGCGCGTTCGCGACATGTCGGAGTGCACGGTGGAGACGCTGGCGCCCGGCCGCATCTACATCATCTGCAGTTCGACCTACGGTGAAGGCGATGTGCCGGATAATGCCGTGCCGTTCTACGAGGCGCTTTGCACGACGCGGCCGGATCTCAGCGGGATTCGCTACGGCGTCGTCGGGCTCGGCGACCGGGTCTACGAGAACACGTTCAACGGCGGGCCGAAGCGGTTCGATCAGATTCTCACCGAGCTCGGAGCGGTGCGGGTTGGCGAGCGGCTCGAGAACGACGCGAGTTCGGGGGCCTTTCCCGACGAGGTTGCCGTGGCGTGGCTAAAGGATTGGCTGAAGAATTTCGACGAGGTCGCTCCGTAGGTCGCTAACGGTCGTGGCGGTCCTTCGACAAGCTCAGGATGACACGGGAACGTGGTGGCGAAGGGCGCGACAAATTCGCTGATGGAGGGCATGTCAAGTGGGGACTCGCCGTTCGTTTGTTTTTTCGGCTGCCGCGGTCTCGGGGGCGGCGGCGGTTTGTCCGCAGTGCGCGGCTGCGATGTCGGCTCATATGGAGGTCGCGCAGGCGGAGCTCAACGCGACCGGCGGGACGATGCCGCCGCCGCCGGGGCAGGGGCTCAAGGTGCCGACGATCGGGTACCACGTCGTGCCGAATTTCGTCACGCTGCCGGACCACATGCACTTCGGCGAGTGCAGCGGCGTGGCGCTGAACTCGGCCGGTCACATCTTCGTGCTCTCGCGGGGAAACACGAGCGGGCCGGCCTACGCCGCAGCGGCGACGCAATTGCTCGAGTTCGATCCGAGCGGACACTTCATCCGCGAGATCGGGCAGCGTCTCTACGCGTGGTCGTTCGCGCATACCGTGAAGGTCGATCGTCACGACAACATTTGGGTCACCGACAAGGGATCCGACATGGTCGTGAAGTTCAACCCGGCCGGGCGCGTGCAGATGGTGTTCGGGCGCAAGCAAGAGGCTTCGGATGAAAGCACCGGTCCGCTCAAGCATCCGAATCCGCCGTTGCCGCCGGTGGACGGGATGTTCCGTCAGGTCACCGACGTTGCGTGGGACAGCGACGACAACGCCTATATCAGCGACGGCTACATCAACTCGCGCATCGCCAAGGTCGACAAGAACGGCGTTTGGCAATCCTCGTGGGGGACGCCGGGCAACGGGCCGCTGCAGTTCAATACGCCGCACTCGATCGCCGTCGACGCGCAGAACCGCATCTACGTTGCCGATCGCGGGAACCGGCGCATTCAGGTGCTCAATCGCGACGGGACGCTGGTGCGGCAGATTCACATCGACGTCGATTACCCGGCCGACGCCAAAGCGCCGATCGGAAATCATCCGGCGGGGCCCGCCCTCGCCGGGACGATGGGACCCGGCGCGCCGTGGGTCGTCGCGATCTCGCCGCCGCCCAACCAGTTCCTCTACACGGCCGATGCGTTTCCCGGGCGCATCTACAAGATGACGCTGGACGGCACGGTCGTCGGCGTGCTGGGACGCGCCGGAAAATTGCCCGCACAGTTCGGCTGGATTCACGAGATGGCCGCGCCGTCGGAAAACACGCTGGTGGTGGCCGAGATCCTGAACTGGCGCGTGCAGAAGCTCGTGCTGCATTCGTAGACCCTTCTTGAAGGCGGCGGCGTTGCTGCTGGCGGCGGCACTTGCCGCGTGCACGCCGGTCGCGGTTTCGACGCGCACCGGGTTGCATTCGTGGACCGATCCGACGACCGTGCGTATCGGGTTGTGGGAAGAGCCGCACACGCTCAACCCGATCATCAGCTCGATGTCGTTCGAATACGACGTCTATCAGCTGGAGTTCGACGGGCTGATTCGCTTCGATGGGCACGCGCGGCCGATACCGGATCTCGCCCGGGAGGTTCCGAGCCTGGCGAACGGCGGGATCTCACGCGACGGGCGCACGCTGACGTATCACCTCGTCCACAACGCGCGCTGGCACGACGGCGTCCCGGTGACGGCCGCCGACGTGATCTACACCTGGCAGCAGATCATGAACCCGAATAACAACGTGTCGGGGCGCACCGGCTACGACCGGATCGTGTCGATCGATGCGCCG
>JBEKXE010000264.1:0-3326 GCA_049512335.1 Candidatus Lustribacter sp. | reverse complement strand
CTCCGGCAACGTCGTGGCGGACAGCGCGACGACGCTCGCCCTCGTGCGGGTCGGCGTCGCCGTGCCGAAAGGCGCGCCGAAGCCGGACATCTCGACGCCCGCGGCGGTTACGCGCACGTTGCTCGCCGCGAAGTCGATTGCCTATCCCGATCCGGCAGGCGGTGCGGCGGCGGGCGTGACATTCGAAGCCACCCTCCACAAGCTCGGCATCTACGATCAAATGCAGCCGAAGATCACGCGCGCGCAAGGCGGGGCTGCAGCGATGGCGCTGACGGCGAAGGGTCAGGTCGAAATCGGCGTGACGTTTCTGAGCGAGATGCTGGATCCCGGCATCGATGTCGTCGGGCCGCTGCCGGCGGAGATTGCGCCGCCGACCACGCTCGTCGGGTTCGTCTCAGCCCACGCGAAAGACCCGGCGGCTGCGAAAGCGCTGCTGGCGTATCTCAGTGCGCCGGCCGCCGCAGCGGTGTACCGGGCACGCGGAATGGAGCCGGGAGGCAAGCCCCCAGCGCGCATCGCCGACATTTGCGATCAGCCGTAAGACAGAAGCTCAGCGCAGGTCATCCATGGACATGGCGACGTCGCGCAAGATGCCACGAAGCGTCCCGGGCCGCAGGGGCGCGGAGCCATGGACCGGGACGGTTGTCGTGCGCCCGTCTGAGTGAGCCAAGAAGTGGTGCGATCCGCGAGTGCGTTGCACGACGAATCCCGCGCGTCGCAAGATGCGCAGCATGGCCTCGCCGCTTACGACTGGCTGTTTGGGACTAAGCGAAAAGGCGGGCTGAACTGGGTCGCCCGTTTACGCCGCTGGTGCCGCTACGCTGATGCGTTCGATCCGGACTCCGTCGGAGTCGCTCGGCGGGATGTCATCCCCGCGTTCGGCGCGCATCTCGAGGACGAGCTCGATGACCTCCCGCGCGTTCGCAAGACACGCGTCGACGGTCTCACCCTGGGTGTGAGCCTCGGGCAACGCCGGGATGACCACCGAGTAGCTTCCGTCGGCTTCTGGTTCCAGCACTACGGCATAAGAAAGTTGTGGCATCGTCCCCTGTAGTTCCCGAGAGACCGGCGACCTACCCCGCGACTACGACTGCACGACCCAGTTGGAGATCGTCCCCATCGTACCGTTGCCGTAGGTCAAAGTTCCGGTGCCTTGCAGGTTGACCGAGTACGATGCGACGGTCGCGCCGGTGGCGTTGAGCGTGACGGCGCCGCTGATCGTTTGCGAGCCGGCATTGTAGACGGCACTGACGGTCGCGCCGTCGGCGGCGTCGCTGAGCGCGAGGCTCCCGCCGACGATCAGGCCGGCCGGCGTCAGCGTCAGCGAACCGGCGAGACCGGCCGCATCGACCGTGCTGCCGCCGGAGATGCCGAACGTGTACGTGCCGGTTGAGACGACGCTGGTCGCGTTGAGGCTGCCGACGTCGGCGACGCCATTGCCGGACAGGCCGATAATCACGCCGCCGCCGTTGGCACTGCTGAGCGTCGCGGCGACGTTCACGCCGACAGCGACGTCGGCTCCGAGCCCGGCGAGGTGATCCGCTTCGGCCAGCGAGCACGCGTCCGCGGTCGGCGCGATCGAGCAGCCGACGCCAACGTTGGCGAATGGCGAGGCGCCCGAGCTGTTCGCGAGTGAGGCCTGCAGCGCGAAGGTGCCCGAACCGGTGCCGATGCCGGTGAGCGACAACGTCAGCGGCACGTAGCGGTAGACCGATCCGGTCAGCGTGTAGTACGTCGTGACGAGCGCCACCGTCCCGGCGGTGCTCGAGGTGGCCGTGAGCGTGCCGCTGCTCGAGTACCACAGTTCCGTGCACGAGGCGTTGTAGAAGCCGGCGATCGTCACGTCGTCGACGTTCGGATTGCCCGTCGTCGTGATCGACGTCTCGGTGCCGTTGATGCACGAGATCGACGTCGTGGCGCGCATGTCGGCGACCGCGCGGCGCAGCGCGAGCGAACTGCTGCCCGAGCTCGAGCCGAAGCTCGCGATCTGGCTCGACTGGTCGGTCGAGGTCAGGCTCTGCTGTACCAGCGTGCGCTGGACGCCGGACGTTTGGATCGGTGCCGTGGTGGGCGTGGTGACCGGCGTCGACCCGCCGCCCACAGCCGGCGTCGCGGATCCACCGCCGCCGCCACCGCACGCCGCCAATGCCAAGACCGCCACACTTGCAAGCAATCGTTTCATGGCAACGACGATAGCGCATCAACGCGACACCCTTGTGACGCGTTTTCGGGTTGCTATGCGCCGTACGTCGTGGCCAGCGTGCTCGCGAGCGTTCGGGCCGCCGCGACGGCATCCGGCGGCGCGACGATGACGGCGTCAGCACCGAAACCGAATGCCCAGCGGACGACTTCGAACGGATCCGCCGCCGGAATGGTCATGCGCGCGCGGCCGCCCGGCAGCGCGCTGATCGTCTGCGCGGAATTCCACTGGCGGCTCGTGGCCGAGGCGGCAATCGCGGCGGAGAACTCGATGGTGATCGTCGTCGGCGTGCCCGAACCTTGGATGAAGCCGATCGCGTCGCGGCCCTGGTAGGCCTCGGGGATCGTGCGCAGCTTGCGGATCGTGCCGGCCTTGACCGGCATGCCGACGATCGCGTCGAGCGCGAAGAAGCGCCACGCGCGGCGTCCGACGTCGTAGCCGACCAGGTAGTAGCGGCCGGAGCGAACGATCGCGCGGTACGGCTCGACGTGCCGTTCTTCGGTCTGGTTCTTCGCGTTGCGGTAGCGGAAGCGCACCGACGCCGGACCGGCCGGCGATTGCCACGCGTCGCGCAAGCGCGCGTAGACGGTGGCCGCGCGCGAGCCGGCGATCAGCGTCGGTACCACGACGTGGAGGAACGCGTCCCCGGCCGGGGCTTCGTCGACGAGCGCGACCAGCTCCGAGCGCAGCGGCTCGCCGAAGGCGCGCGCGATCTCCGCGATCAGACGCAGCACGCCCGCGCGCGCGCCGTTCAGCCGCTGGAGCCCGGCACTCGTCGTTCGCAACCGGACGACGCCGCCGTCCTCGAGCCGCGAAATCGTGAAGCCGCCCGTGCGCCCGGTCGCCCGCAGCTGCTGGAGGTCGCGCTGGAAACTGCGCCGGTCGCGCTCGTAGAGCCGCTCGTAGTCACTCAGACGCACGGTTTGGTAGCGTAGCAGCTCCAACAGCAGCCAGAGCTTGCGCGCGACCGACTCCGACGCTTCGCCGGAACGGCGACGCCGAGCCCCACCAAAGCCACCCGCCTGCGAAGCCATCGCCTTCTGACGTTCGCTGAGAGGATGCGCGAGCCTAGGCAAAATGCGTCACATGGGTGGCGCATTCTGCACGCAGAGTGGCCTTGAAATGA
>JBEKXE010000263.1:0-3349 GCA_049512335.1 Candidatus Lustribacter sp. | reverse complement strand
ATCAGGTGTTTCTGGAAATGGTCTTTGTGGGTTCGAGTCCCTCGAAGACCCATTTAAGTCCCGTCCCCAATTGTTATGCGGCCGACGTGAGCGGATTGGGGCCTGCTCCAAAGCCTTGGAGTCACGTGTGGCCAAGGTGCCAACCGTGCTTCTCGCACGGATATGGCCGTAAACCTACGCTGGTGCGTGGAATTGCACGTTCGGCTAACTTCTTGGTAGCAAACGCGGCTTTTGGCGCACCGTTCCTGTTATAGCACGATCGCTCGCCGCCAGTTTTGCGGGGTTTCGCCCCGGCCATAACCGTTAGAGATGGAAGGCGTCGGCGCCGCCGGGATCGGGGAAGACTTTGCCTGGGTTCATGATGCCGCTGGGGTCGATGGCATGCTTGATACGGCGCATGAGGGCTATCACGTTGGGGCCGAGGTCGAGCTCCATGAACTGTTTCTTCAATAGTCCGATGCCGTGCTCGCCTGAGAGCGTGCCGCCGAGTTCCACTGCTGCTTCGAAGATCTCGCGCGCAGCGCCGGTCACACGTACCATCTCTTCCGGATCGCGTCGGTCGCACAGGATGTTCGGGTGCAGATTGCCGTCGCCGATGTGACCGAACAGCGGGATCTCCAGCGCGTACTTCGTCGCAATCGCGCGCACACGTCGTGCCATTTCCGGAATCGCGCTGCGCGGCACGGCAATATCCTCGCCAAGCTTGTTTGGCCGGCGCCGCGCGAGCGACGGTGAGATCGCCCGTCGCGCGGCCCACATGCGCTCTGCCTCCACCCCATTCGGCGCAATGCGAATCTCACGCGCCCCCCCAGCAGTCGCAATCTCGCCGATACGCACGGTGTCTTCCTCCACCACGCGCTCGTCATTCCCATCCGTTCCAAACAGCAGGATCGCTTGCGCATCAAGCGGCAAACCAACAGGCGTATTATCCTCAATACACCGTATCGTCAGCTGATCGAGCAGCTCGATCGAGGTCGGCAGCACGCCCGACGCAAGCACCGCATTCACCGTATTCGTCGCATCATCCATGCGATCGAAGATCGCCATCGCCGTGCGCGCGAAGCGCGGCTTGCTCAATAGCCGCACCGTCACCTCAGTGATTGTCCCCAACGTGCCTTCCGCGCCACAGAACAGCGCGCGCAAATTATAGCCGGTCACGTTCTTCACCGACCGTCCGCCGGTGCGAATCACGGTTCCGTCGGGCAGCACGACTTCCAGCGCGAGCACGTAATCGACCGTCACGCCGTACTTCAAACACCGCGCCCCGCCGGCGTTCTCGGCCACGTTGCCGCCGATCGCGCTTTGCTTGAGCGACGAGGGGTCCGGCGGATAAAACAGCCCCCGGGCCTCCACGGCGGCCTGGAGGTCGGCCGTGATCACCCCGGCCTGCACCACCGCCACCCGGTCGATCTCGTCGATGGCCAGGATCCGGTTCAGCCGCGCCACCCCGAGCACGATGCTGCCGGCCAGCGGAACCGAGCCGCCCGAGAGGCCGCTGCCCATCGCCCGCGGCGTGATCGCGATCCGCTCGGCGTTGGCGTAGCGGTGGATCGCGGCCACCTCGGCCGTCGACCCCGGGAGAACCACCAGCGGCGGGGTATTGGCGAAGAACGTCCCGTCGTACCCGTAGGCGATGACGTCCTCGGGCTTGGTGAGCACGTGCGCCGCACCCACGATTCCGGCCATGACGTCCCGCAGCGCTGCGACGTTTCCGGGGGACGTGGACACGTTCATGACGATGTAATATCATCTGCCCGGCTTTTCACACCTCTGGAGGATCCCCAACGTGAGTCAAACCCCCGTGCGCGTCGCAGTCACCGGAGCGGCCGGTCAAATCGGCTACAGCCTCCTTTTCCGGATCGCCAGCGGCGCGATGCTCGGTGCGGACCAGCCCGTCATCCTGCAGCTGCTCGAAATCCCCGATGAGAAGGTCCAGAAGGCGCTCGTCGGCGTGATGATGGAGCTGGACGACTGCGCGTTCCCGCTGCTCCACTCGATGGAAGCGGCGAGCGACCCGAAGGTCGCCTTCAAGGACGCGGATTACGCGCTGCTGGTCGGTTCGCGGCCGCGTGGTCCGGGGATGGAGCGCAACGATCTGCTCACCGCCAACGGCGCGATCTTCACCGCGCAGGGTGCGGCGCTCGATGCGGTTGCCAAGCGCAGCGTCAAGGTGCTCGTCGTCGGGAATCCGGCCAACACCAACGCGCTGATCGCGATGAAGAGCGCGCCCGGCCTCTCGCCGTCGCAATTCACCGCGATGATGCGGCTCGATCACAACCGCACGGTCGCGCAGGTCGCGCACAAAGCCGGCGCGGCGAACGCGGCGGTGAAGAAAGTCGTCGTGTGGGGCAATCATTCCACCACGCAGTATCCCGACATCAGCAACGTCGAGATCGACGGCAAGAAAGCCACCGCGCTGATCAACGACATGGCGTGGCGCGACAACGAACTGGTGCCGACCGTGCAGAAGCGCGGCGCGGCGATCATCGATGCGCGCGGGCTCTCGTCGGCGGCGTCGGCGGCGAACGCAGCGATCGATCACATGCGCGATTGGGTCAAGGGTACGCCGGCCGGCGATTGGATCTCGATGGGGATTCCGTCGGACGGCAGCTACGGCATTCCCGAAGGCGTGATGTTCGGCTATCCGGTGACGACGTCGGGCGGCAAGATCTCGATCGTGCAGGGTCTGCCGATCGACGACGCCGGCCGCAAGCGCCTCGACGCCACGCATAAGGAACTGCTCGAAGAGAAGGCCGCGGTCGCGCACCTGCTTCCGAAGTAGTCTCGGCTTCAGCCGCCGCGCAGCAGGTCGAGGAACCGCTGCGCGAGCGGCGAGGGCGTGCGTTCGCGCAGGCGGATGATGCTGAGCGGGCGCGTGAAGTCGACGCCGGTGACCGCCACCGGCTTCACGCGGCCGGCGGCGACGGCGCGCTCGACCACGATCAGCGGCAGGATCGCGACGCCCACGCCGGCTTCGACCGCCCGCGCGACGCCCTCGCCGCTGGGGAGCGTCAGGACGACGTTGGGCGTGACGCCGGCGGCGCGCAACGCGTCTTCGGCGACGGTGCGCGTCCCCGAGCCTTCCTCGCGGGCGGCGAACGCCTCGCCTACCAGTTCGGAGGGGTCGATGGACGTGCGACCGGAAAGGCGATGGCCGTGCGGCGGAACGATCAGCGTCAACTCATCGGTGGCGTACGGCTCGACCAGGATCTCCGGATCGCGCACCGGTCCTTCGACCAGCGCGACGGCGAAGCGGCGCGCGTGGATGGCCTCGACGATCGCGGTCGTGTTGGCGACGTGCAGTCGGATGGTCGCCGCCGGATGCGCTTGGCGGAATGCGGCGACCGTC
>JBEKXE010000262.1:0-3409 GCA_049512335.1 Candidatus Lustribacter sp. | reverse complement strand
CGGCCGCACGACCGTGCTCGATCCCGACGCGCAGCAGGTCGTCGCCGAGGCCGAGAACGCGATCGACGAGCTAACGGCGATCGTCCGCCGCAACGTCGCGAACCTCACGGCCTACGCCGAACGCGGCGCGGTCCCACCCGGCGCCGAACGGCTGAAGTACAAATTCCAGATGGCCACCGTATGCGAGCGCTGCCGCGGGTTGGCGGCGCGGATCCTCCAAGCCGCCGGCACGTCCGCGATCGCCTCGCAGTATCGCTTCGGCCGGACGCTCGCCGACATCACTTCGGCGCGGCAGCACATCACCAACCAGCACGAAATGCACGCCCGGCACTGGGGCGCGCACTTGCTCGGGGAGGCATCACCCCCGGATCTCATGCAATAGATGGAAATGGCCACCTACGACGTCGGCGGAGTGCTGCTGGAGCGGCCGTTCAAAATCCGCCGCTTGGGGCACATCGGTCTGAACGCCGTCCGGATGGACGAATGCCTGCGCTTCTACACGGAAGATCTCGGCTTTCGCGTCTCCGACAAGCTCGATTTCGGCGCCCGCACGAAGCCCGAGCTCATCGTAGGCCTCGGCGATGCCAACGGCTACTTCATGCATTACGGCACCGACCATCACAGCTTCGTGCTCTTCAACAAACGCGTGCACGAAGCGGCCGGAAGAGCCGACCCCACATCGCAAGTGGTGATGAATCAGATCTCGTGGCAGGTCGGTAGCCTGGCCGAGGTCGTGAACGGCAGCCGGTGGCTCGCCGAGGAGGGTTTGAAGATGTCGCGCGGCGGCCGCGACATGCCCGGCTCGAACTGGAACACGTACTTCTACGATCCGGACGGCGAGACGAACGAGCTCTACTACGGGATGGAGCAGATCGGCTGGGACGCCCGCAGCAAGCCGCGTTCGATGTGGGACCGCGTCTTTCGCGAGCAGCCGCAATTGCCGCAGCCGGCGGAAGATGAAGAGGTGCGGGCTTCGGCGCAGCGCGGCGACGATTTGGTTGCCGGGTCGGCGGAGCGCGACGCGTTGCCGGGCCAAGCCTACGACGTCGACGGCATCCTGTTGCCGCGCCCGTTCAAGATCGTGAAGGTCGGGCCGGTCAGTTTGTTCACCCGCGACATCGATGCGGGGGTGCGTTTCTACACGCACGTGCTCGGTTTGCGCGTCTCCGAGGAAACCGTGTGGAACGGCCGGCGCTGCGTTTTCCTGCGGGCGAATACCGAACACCACACGATCGCGCTCTATCCGATCGAAATGCGCGAAGCGCTCGGGCTGCGGGCGGACTCGAAGACGCTGTCCGTCGGTTTTCAGGTCGGCACGTATCGCCAGCTGTGCGACGCGCGGGCGTTTCTCACCCGGCGCGGAGCGAGGTTCGTGGACATCCCGGCCGAGCTGCATCCCGGCATCGACTACGCGTTCTACGCGCTCGACCCCGACGGCCAAGCCGTGCAAGTCTATTTCGCGATGGAGCAGATCGGCTGGGACGGCCACGCGCGTCCGGCCGTAACGCGTCCGTATCCGAAAGCGGTCGCGTGGCCGGCCGCGCTGGAAGCTCAGCCGGACGTGTACGGCGGAGAGACGCTGCTCGGCCCGCTCGGCTGAGGTCTCAGTGCCGCAGGGCGATAACGC
This sequence comes from Candidatus Lustribacter sp., assembly GCA_049512335.1. Lineage (GTDB taxonomy): Bacteria > Vulcanimicrobiota > Vulcanimicrobiia > Vulcanimicrobiales > Vulcanimicrobiaceae > Lustribacter. The sequence goes on along the minus strand of JBEKXE010000262.1, from coordinate 1,782 downwards.
CGATGACGGCTTCGATGGCGATCAACACGATAATGACGATCTCGAGGAATTCGCTGCGGGCGTACTGCGCCTGATCCTGTAGCACGCGGTAGATCTCGGCGACGCTGCGCAGCTTTGCGTCGATCTGGCCCTGCCAGTCCGCGAGCCCAAGGCGTCCCGCCGCCGCGCGGTAGAGCCGCGCGTAGTACGCGTCGCCGATGACCTTGAGTGCGTTGGCCGTGCGGTCGGTGAGTTCGAGAATATCGACCAGAAGGAAGCGCACGCGATCGGCTCGTTCGGCCGGTTCACGCCCACGCAGAAAACGCCGTTCGCGGCGGCCGGGTCGGAGCGCGTAGATCGCGTCGAGTTCCTCGTCCAACCGCGCGTCGTAGGTTCGGAACTCTACGAGTTGCGCGTTCGCGTATTCGAGGATATCGATGATCGCCTCGGCGCTTTCAGGCCGGTCGTAGACGAACGCCGTATCCCACTGGACGACGACCAGGTCGTCGGGGTAAAACGAGAGCGCGACGCGCAGTGCTTCCTCCTGCTGCCCGCTCGCAAGGGGATGCTCCTCAAAAAGAAGCAGTTGAGCGAGCTCGCTCGCGAACTCGCGCGTCAACGCACCGGCATCGATCGGTGCGGTGAAGCGGTCCACGTCGAAAACAAAATAGTCCTCGACGAGGACCGGATGCGGTTGGTTGAGGGCCGGCGCAATTTCGACGAGGATGTCATCGAGAATCGCGCGTGCGAGCGCCTCGAAGCCGGCGTCGCCACGCAGCCGGCGCCCGAGCGTCGCCAAGCCCGCCCAACCGCCGGCGAACGGTACGCTGATACGGACCGACACGACGCCGAAGTCGAAGATCTTGGCGCGGACGCTCGCGCCGTATTCCTCCAGGTCCGGAAGACGCACGAGCAACGGCGCTACCGGATACTGAATGAATTCGGAGCTGGCCTCGCGCCGAAGCTGCAAGGGCGCGCGCGTTACGCCGGCGCCGCGGACGGTTCCAACCAGAGGCAGCGCGATCGTATCCGCAACGTCGTAGACGAAAAACGTTCGAAACGATCCGCGTGCGATCTCCGGTGGTTCCATCGTCACTGCCTGCTTCAACGCCCGACTGCGCCTGAACTTCCGATTCGGGGTTCAGCCGGGGATCGGAAAGCATCGGTTGTAAGGAGCTACGCAGATGCAAGAAAACGTGGCGCACGCCTCGGCATCGTGCCGGAGGTCGGTCCGCGGGCGCGAAAGGGTTATCGCATGACTGCTCTTCGCGTCGGAATCGCCGGCCTGGGCGCCGTTGGCACGGCCGTAGGGCGGTCTCTGCTCGCCGGCGCAGTCCCTGACCTTGCGCTGACGGCGGTCGCCGCTCGGGACGCAGCGTCCGTTGCGGGGCGTCTCGGCACGGCCGTTCCGAGTCTCGATTTTGAAGAGCTCGCTGCTGCGTGCGACGTTATCGTGGAGGCGCTGCCGCGTGCGGTCTTCCGTTCCGTAGCGGAACCGGCGATCGCGAAAGGCCGCACGTTCGTCCCGCTCTCCGTCGGGGCATTGCTGGACGAAGGCGATCTCATCGAAATGGCGCGCACGACCGGTGCTCGCATCCTGGTGCCGACCGGAGCCTTACTTGGGCTCGATGCCGTCAAGGCTGCGGCCGAGGGGCGGATCTCATCGGCGAACATCGTCACGCGCAAGCCGCCGGCGGGACTCATCGGCGCGCCCTATCTCCTCGAGCACGGTATCAATCTCGAGGGGCTTACCGAACCACTGCTCGTTTTTTCGGGCAGTGCGAGAGACGGCGCGCGCGGCTT
>JBEKXE010000261.1:0-3439 GCA_049512335.1 Candidatus Lustribacter sp. | reverse complement strand
AGCGGCGGCTTGGTGTAAGTGGCCGCCGTCGAGGAACGCTAAGGCGCGCGCGACGTAGGCCTCGGCGTCGAAGCGCTGGCGCGACGGAGCGTGCGGCCGCGGGCGCAGCGGATGCGCTCGCGGCGCGTCGGTCTTGCGCGGCGGGCTGTGCGAGACCGGGGGCTGCACCGCGGGCGCGAACGTTGCGGCGGGCTTGCGATACGCGAGACCGGCCGGCGTCGGCACCGTTTCGAGCCCCAGGTCGCTCGGCAGCAGCGGATCGGTCGGGCTCGTCAACAGCCATCCGCCGGGAGCCAGCGCGGCGACGAGACCCCGCGCGGCGCGTTCCACCGTTTCCCGATCGAAGTAGAGCAGCACGTTGCGGCACAGGATCAGATCGAAACCGCCGGCGATACCGCCCAACTCCGGTGCGGGGTGCATCAAGTTGTGCACGGCGAACTCGACACGGCGCTGCGCCGCGGCAACCGTCCAGTGTTTGCCGGTGTGCGTGAAACCGCGCTCGCGCCAGCCCGCGGCGTCGTGACGAAACGACCACGCGCCGTACTGTCCGCGTCGTGCGACGTCGATCGCCGTGTTCGACACGTCGGTCCCGAGCAGCAGGGTGCATCCGGCGAGCCCCCCGTCGGCCGTCAAGATCGCCAGCGAATACGCTTCCTCACCGGTCGCGCACCCCGCCGACCAGATGCGCAGCGCGGCGTGGGAGCTGCGGCGCTGCAGCAAGTCGGGCAGCACGATCGTGCGGATGGCGTCGAACTGCGCGGGGTCGCGAAAGAAGTACGTTTCGCCGACGGTGACCTCCGCGATCAGCGCGCGCAGCAGCGGCGGCTCCGCGGTCAGCCGCTCTCGATAGCGTTCCAGGCTGTGCTCGTGGGCGAAGCCGGATGCGCGGCGAATGGCGTTTTCGGCGAACGTGCGGCGCGCCGGTGGAAACGCGACCCCGAATTCTTGCGTGATCAGCATCGCGATGGCGGCGAATTCCGGCTCGCTCCAGCTCATGACGCCGCCGCATCGAACACGGCGTCGGCCTCGCACTGCGCGACGAACGCGCCGGCGTCGTGGATCGTGGCCACGCCGTCGCTCAGCGCGACCACCCCGGCGAGGCTGCGGTCACCGGCGATGAGGCCGCCGCGTCCCGTCCAGCCGGCCGGGTCGGACCAAGCAAACTCTTCGACCGCGTCGACCCACAGCGCCAGCGAACGGCCGGCGGTCCGGATGACGATCAACTGATCGGTCAGTTCCATCGGCCGCGACGGCAAACCGAAACGGACCCGCAGGTCGAGGACCGGCACGATCGTCCCGCGCAGGTCGATGACGCCGGCAATGTACTCGGGTTGGCGCGGCAAGGGGCTCGTCGCGACGGCGGCCAGGATCTCGGCGACCGCCGAGGCCGCGACGGCGCAACGGCGGCCGTCGAGCCGGAACAGGATGAGCCGAACGGGGGCCGAGGGCCTACGCGCTGGGTCGGCGACCGCCGGCGACGCGTTCATCCGGGCCAGGCATCGCAAATCTGGCCGCGGGCCGGAATTTCACTCGGACCACCGCCCCAAAGCGGTAGCCGAAATCGTAACCACGTCGACACAGGCAACACCCTCACCCATCGCGTCTTGTACGGATTCCCTAGAACCTAGGTTTCCAAGTTAATTTTCGGAGAACCGTTCTCCCTTATTAAATAAGGTATCAAGTACAACCGGGCTGTCAAGGAGAGTCCCCGGACGCATCGAACATACGTTCGCATGCGGCAGGCAGCACTCTTTCGTGCGTTCGAAGAACCTGTGAGCCTGGTCACTGAGCGTGGTGAGGTGACGTACTATCCGGGCTTCCTCGGCTTCGAGGAAGGCGATGCGCTGATCGCCGATCTGCTCGAGTCGACGCGCTTCACGGCCGACAGCCGCATGATGTACGGCAAGCGGGTCGCGGTCCCACGCGAGACGGCCGGCCGGGGCGAGGGCATGGCGCAGCCCTGGACGCCGCGGCTCGTCGCCGCGCGCGAGCGGCTCGAGGATCTGCTGGGTACGGGCTTTGACTACGTATTCGTGAATCGGTACCGTGACGGACGGGACAGCGTGGCTTGGCACGGCGACCACGAGATCACGGGCAAGGTCGTCGCGTCGCTCTCACTCGGCGCGACGCGCGAATTCGACCTGCGGCCCAAGCGTGAGAGCGACCTTCGCCCGCGGACGATCGCGCTCGACGTCGCCCACGGCGACTTGGTGGTGATGCGTGGGGAAACGCAGCGCTACTGGGAGCACCGCGTGCGCAAGGATCCCTCCGTGCACGAGCAGCGCATCAATTTGACGTTCCGCCAGCACCGCGTCCGATAGGGCCGGCGCAGCCCTCGAGCGCCAGGCGGAGCAGCTTGCGCAATTCGGTCAGGCCACCCGCGAGGGGGACCTCGTCGCTGCGCAGCCACGAACGGATCGACGCGTTGTAGATCGCGAACACGAGCTGCGCGACCGCGTCCGGATCCGCGCTCGGCCGGATGCGGCCCCGCGCCTGCTGCGCGCGAACGAGCTCCGTGAGGTGCTCGCGCACGACGTATTGGCGGTCGTCGTAATGCGCGAGGTGCGGGCCCGCCATGGATTGCCCGCGCTTGGTCGTCAGTTCTTGCAGCGCGATCATCGCCAGCTCCCGATCCGCACCCCAGTAGCGGTAGCGCGTTTCGAACACGCAGAGGAGCTGCTCCAACAGGTCGTCGTGCGCGCGCACCGCGGCTGCGCCGTCGGCGAACGTCTCTTCCGTGAGCCGTTCCAGATCGTCGTGGACCATCCACAGCAGCAGACTGCGTTTGTCCGGCGCGTAAAGAAAAAGCGTGCCCGTCGCAACGCCGGCGCGCTTGGCGATCTCGCGCATGTTGGCGCCCTTGTAGCCGCACTCGGTGAACGCGGCACGGGCGGCTTCCCCGATACGCCGGCGCTTGTCGAGCTTGCCGTGTTCGCGCCGCCGTAAGACCGCCCCACCCGATTCCATCGGCAGGGCTTTGCCGCGCGGCGGTTGATTCCTCGGAACGTGACGAGCTTGGAAACGTAGGCGAATGCCGTCGTTTTTCGTCCCGCAGGGCGCCGAGGAGCGCGCCGTGCGGCGTGCCGTGCCGCGTGCAACCGTCGTTGCGATTCGCGCCGGTGCGAGCGCCGCGAATCTTCCCGCTGCCCTGCCCGACGGGCAGGTCGTCGTGCTCGGGCTGTGCGGCGCGCTGCGCGATCTGCGGTCCGGCGCGTGCGTGATCTACCGCGATGCCGTCGACGATCTGGGGCGCTACACGTTCGACGCCGAGTTGCTGGCGGAGTTGCACGCCGCGTTGCCGGCCGCGACGCTCGTCCACGCCTGCACGATCGAGCACGTCGTGACGCGCGCGACCGAGCGTGCCGCGCTCGCCGCTGCCTACGGCGCCGACGTCGTCGACATGGAGAGCACGCACCTCGTGCGTGCGCTGGCGCTGCGC
>JBEKXE010000260.1:0-3445 GCA_049512335.1 Candidatus Lustribacter sp. | reverse complement strand
GTCGCCAGACCGGAGATCCCGGCGAGGAAGCTGCGGCGATCGGGCGCGTACGGCGCCACTCAGGCCACCGCAACCCGCGCCGGCGCTCGCAAGCCCATGCGCTCGAGGCGCGGCAGCACTTCGTCGCGCAAGCGTTCGAATTGATCCGCATAGTCGATCATCCCGACCGCGACGCCGTCGAGCCCGGCTTCATGCAACTGTCGGTACGTTTCGGCGACGTCGTCGTAGCTGCCGAGCGCGAGGAACGTTCCCATCCCGCTGATGATCCGCTCCTTTAGGCGATCGATGTCCGCGATCGGTAACGTCCGGTCACGCAGCCAGCGCGCCAGCAAGGCGTCCATGTCGTCCCAGTCGCCGAGCTCGTGCACGAGATAATGGTAGTATTCGTCCGCCTCCTTGCGGGTCGGACGGCAGACCAGATGACTGCTGCTGTAGACCGGGACGCGCTCGCCGCCCGGGCTGTTGGCCCGTGCCGTGCTGACCTCCTCACGCGCGTTGCGCATCTCGGTGATCGCGGTGAAGAGTGCGTCGGCGTGCTCCATCGCAAATGCCCGGCCGCGGTGCGAGTGACCGGCGCTGATCAACATCGGCGCCTGGTCGCCGTAAGGCCGCGGCTTGGAGAGCACTTCCTTCAGGTTGAAGTAACGGCCGTTGTAATCGAACGGCACCCGTTCGTTCCAGATCCGCTTGACGATCGTCACCCATTCCTCGGTGTAATCGTAGGCGGCGTCGTGCTCTTGCGCCGGGACACCGAACATCCCGGGCGTGTGATTGCCCGAAACCACGTTGAGCCCGAAGCGGCCGCTACCGATATGGTGCGCCGTGATGCACTGCTTGGCGGCGACGACCGGATTGAAGTACGCAACGTGCACCGTCCCGAACACCGCGATGCGCGTCGTCGCGGCCAAGAGTCCGGAGGCCCACGTCAGCGTCTCGTAGGCGCCGCCCTCGTCGTCGGACTCGGCGGCGAGGCCACGCGTTCCACGCCACTGACCAAGTGGGAGGAGAAACTCGAGCCCGGCTTCCTCGGCCGCTCGCGCGAGCTCGAGGTTCTGCTGCCAAGTGCTAGGCCAGAGCACTTCCTTGAGTTTGGACATCCCGTTCTGCACGTTGCACGAAAAGATGCCGAGCTCGAAAGCATTGGAACCAAACCGCCGGCGGCGTTGCGTCATCGCGATCTCCTCAAAAACTACACGCCGCAAAATTCCAAGGCGTGCCGAAGCATTTCCTTTATCCCGGCAGGGCGCCGGCATCCGCACCCGAGTACATTGCCTATCATGAACGCGATGGACTCCGTTCACGCTAAGACCGACGTTCCGTTTCCGCCGGATCCCAATCCCCGGACGCCGAATTTCCGCGTTCCGCGCGGCAGCTGGGACACGCACTTTCATCTGTACGGACCGCCTCACCGGTTCCCGTACGCGGATACGCGCCTGCGCACGCCGCCGGCGGCCCCGATCGAGCATTGGTGGAGCACCAGCGCCGCGATCGGTATCGAGCGTGGGGTGACCGTCACGCCCGGAATTCACGGCTCGAACAACGACGCCACCCTCGACGCGATCGAGCGGTCCGAGGGCCGCCTCGCCGGGATGATCCGTTCCAACAGCGAGCTGACGGCTGCGGATGTTGCGGGGCTTCACCGGCGCGGCGTCCGCGGAATGCGCTTCGCGTTCGCCACGCGCGGCAGGGACGCGTTCGATGAACGCGAGTTGTGGGCGAACCTTGCAAACATCGAGCCGTCGGGTTGGGTCGTCGCGCTCCTGATGGACGGCCATGTCCTGGAACGCCACGCCGAGGTCGTCGCGAACCTTCCCGTGCCGACCGTCATCGACGGTTTCGCGGGAATTTCGCCGGGACGCGGTGTCGATCAGCCGGCGGTTCGCACGTTGCTCGACGTGCTACGGCGACCGAACGTTCACCTGAAGATCATGTGCCCCGATCGCGAGTTGCACGCCGGCGAGCGTTACGAAGACGTCGTCGCGCTCGTGCGAGCGATCGTGGCGACGGCTCCGGACCGGGTCATGTGGGGATCCGATTGGCCGCACTCCTACGTCTACGAAGCGGGCAAGGTACCGAACGACGGCGATCTGCTCGGCATGCTATCAGACTTCGTCCCTGACGAGCACGTGCGGAGCAAGATACTCGTCGACAATCCCACTCGGCTATTCGGAGGAAGTTTGAATGCGTAGAATTCGATTCGTAGCCGCATTGGCCGCCGCGTCCCTGGCGCCGATACCCGCATTTGCGCAGTCTGCTTCGCCATCCGTCGTTCGCATAGCAACCGTACCGATCGATAGCGGCATGCAAGTCCGATATGCACAAGAACTCGGCTTCTTCACGAAGGCGGGGCTGGACGTCGACGTTCAGACGATCACGAACGGCTCGCAGATCACGGCAGCCGTCATCGCCGGCAGCATCGACATCGGCTTCTCGAATCTGCTGTCGGTCGTGCAGGCGTATGAGCGCGGCATTCCCGTCATAGCACTCTTCCCCGGCGGTCTCTACACGGCGGATGGACCGAACGGCGGCCTCGTGGTGGCCAAAGATTCACCGATTACGACGGCCAAGGACTTGAACGGCAAAACGATCGGCATCTCGACGCTCGGCAACATGACGCAACTTGCGCCGATCGCCTGGATGGATAAGCACGGCGGCGACTACAAGAGCGTCAAGTGGATCGAGATTCCGGCGTTTCCGGCCCTCCAAGCAGCGGTCGAGCAGCACCGCATCGATGCGGCATTCTTGAGCGATCCGATCTTTGAGGCGGCGAAGCAAAGCGGCCGGTTGCTCTCGGACGCCGCCGACGCCATCGCTCTGCGGTTCGTGACGGCAACGTGGTTTTCCACGAAGCAGTGGGCGGAACAACATCCCGATCTCGTAGCGCGCTTCACCACCGCGATGCAGGCCGCGTCGCACTGGGCAAACACGCATCCACGAGACGCCGCCCCATTGATTGCAAAGTATACGCAAGTCCCACTCGACGTCGTCGCGCGAGAGCCGGCGACGACGTTCGGAGAAGGGCTTCTCTTGAGCGACTTCAAGCCGCTGCTCGAAGCGGCCGTAAAATACGGCTTCGTGCCGCGATCGGTCGCGCTCGACGATTTCGTCTATCGTCCGGCGCGCTGAACAGGGCGCGCCTTACGCGCTGCCCTGCCAGATCAGGTTCGCGGCCGGCATCGAGCGCCCGAGGATGCCGTACTTCACGGCCGCGTCGATCACCGGCTGCAAGAGGCTCGGGCTCATGCGCGGATGATCGTCGAAGACGGCGCGCGGCACCGATTCGATTTGTTCAGCAGGAATCTTCAGATACGGGCTGAGGATCTGAGCCGACTCCTTCGGATACGCGTTGGCCCAGGTAGCCGACTGCGCCAGAACGCCGACGACGCGTTTCGCGAGTTCCGTATTCTTTTGCAGCCACACTTCGGTTGCGGTCCAACCGACGATC
>JBEKXE010000259.1:0-3499 GCA_049512335.1 Candidatus Lustribacter sp. | reverse complement strand
TAGCTGTCCCTCGACAAGCTCGGGATGACATAAGGGGGGCTTGTTCGTAGAGAACCCGGATGAAGAGTCGGCGCTCGTTTTTGGCAGCGGTCGCGTCGGGCGGCGCGGGCATCTCGCTGGCGGCTTTGGATCCGGTTGCGGCGGCGACGCCGAAGCCGCCGAGCTCGCAATCCGCGGCGCTCGCGACGGCGATGCGGGCGCGCTTCGATCCCGCCTTGAGCGCCGCCGACGTGCAGGCCATCGCGCAGGCGATCGACGCCAACGACGCTGCGGCATTAGCGCTGAACCCGAAGAAGAAGCGGCTGAAGAACGGCGACGCGCCGATCGTGCGCTTCAGCGTCGCGGGCGGTGAGGTGTGAACGACGAGGACGTTGCGTTCGCCGACGTCGTCACGTTGCAGCAACTGCTCACCGCGAAAACGCTGTCGTCGGTCGAGCTGACGCAGCTCTACCTCGACCGGCTCGAGAAATACGGCCCGGTCTACAACGCGGTCGTTTCGATCTTGCACGAACGCGCGCTGCGCGAAGCGCGCCGGGCCGACCGCGAGCGCGCCGGCGGCCGCGTGCGCGGACCGCTGCACGGCATTCCGTACGGGGTCAAGGATTTGCTCGCCACGCCGGACGCACCGACGACGTGGGGCGCCGAGCCGTACCGCCGTCAACGCTTCGACTACGATGCGACCGTCGTCGCCAAGCTCAGCACTGCCGGTGCCGTGCTGCTCGCCAAACTGGCGATGATCGAACTCGCCGGCGGCTTCGGCTATAACGACGCGGACGCGTCGTTCACGGGCCCCGCGCGCTCGCCCTGGAACCCCGCCTACTGGGCCGGCGGATCCTCCAGCGGTTCGGGAATCGCCGCCGCCGCGGGACTGGCCGGCTTCACGATCGGCACCGAGACGGCCGGCTCCATCGTGTTTCCGTCGATGGCCTGCGGCGTCACCGGTCTGCGGCCGACGTTCGGCCGCGTGAGCCGCTACGGCGCGATGGCGTTGTGCTGGACGCTCGACAAGATCGGCCCGATCGTCCGCAGCGCACGCGACGGCGAGCTGGTGCTGCGCGCGATCGCCGGCGCGGACCCCGGCGATGCGGCTGCGGTCGACCGCCCGTTCCCCGCCGCGCGACGGCGTCCGCGCATCGCCGTCTTGAAGAACGCAACGAAGGGCTGCATGCCGGCGGTGGCGCGCAATTTTCGCGCGGCGCTGGCTGAACTCGCCACGTTCTGCGACGATAAGCTCGGTGGTTACGTCGCCTACGCGACGCCGGCGCTCGACTACATCGACGCGCAGCGCCAGCGCACGCTGATGGTGCGTACGCTGCACGACGTGTTCGGCGACTTCGACGCGGTCGCCGGCCCGACGATCGGAACCGTGACGTATCCGATCGGCGCACCGTTCGACAAGACGTATACGGAGTTCAGCGGGACGCCCGATCTGATCGCGCCGGGGAACCTCGCCGGACTTCCGGCGCTGGCGCTGCCGAACGGTTTCGGCGATCACGGTTTGCCGACCAGCATTACCCTGCAAGGGACGGCGTTCAACGAAACGCGCTTGACGGCGATCGGCAAGCGCTACCAAACGCAGACCTCGTTCCACCGCCGCCGCCCGCCGCTGGTCGCTACCGTTCACGCGTGATCGCCGCCGCGATCGTCGTCGGCGCGCTGACGCTGCTGCGCGCGTATGCCGCGTTCAACGTCCCCTTGACCGCCGATGAGGCCTACTACTGGACGTGGAGCTTGCACCCGGCGTACGGCTACACCGACCATCCGCCGATGGTGGCGTGGCTGATCGGTCTCGGAACCGCGCTCGGGCACGGGCCGGGATTCGTCCGGCTGCCGTTCGTGCTGTGCGAAGCGATCGCTGCGCTCGCGATCGGGCGGGCCGCGGCGCTCGCCGCGAACAACGCGCGCGCCGGCGCGTTCGCGGCGATCCTGTTCGCGCTGATCCCGCAGACGAAGCTGGCGTTGGGCGAAGCGCTGCCCGACGGTGCGTACGTCGCGGCCTGGGCGCTCGCATTGTGGGGTGCGGTCGCGCTGGACCGGCGGCCGTCACTGCGCGCCGCGACCGGCTTGGGTCTGGCGCTGGCCGCGGTCGTGCTCTCGCGCACGTTCGGCTGGGCGCTGGTGCTCGGCATCGCGGCGTGGTCGCTCGAGCCGCAGCGCCGCCGGCGCGTGTGGCCGCTGCTCGCCGCCAGCGCGGCGCTGGCCGTCGCGGCCTACGTTCCGTTCCTGGCCTGGAACGCCGCGCACCAGTGGGAAAATTTTGCCTTCACGTTCCATACGCGGCAGGCGTTCCACCCGTTTGCGTTCGCGGTGCTGACCGGCATCTCGACGCAGCGCTTCGTCGTCTACGCGCTGCTGCTCGCCGCACTGACGTGGTTCGTCGCGCTGCGCACGCCGCCGCGCGTGACGCTGGTCGCGTGGACGGCGTTGCCGCTGCCGGTCGCGCTGCTCGGGTTCTCGTTCACGACGCCGACCGAGTCATACTGGATCATCGGGCCCGCGGCGTCGCTCGCGCTCGGCGCCGGCATCGTCCTCGAACGTGCGCCGGCCGGCTGGCGGCGCGCGATCGTCGGCGCGCTCGGTGCCGGCACGGCATATGTCTCCGCGGCGGCGCTGTTCCTGACGCTGCCCGAAGCCGCGCAGGCGGCGGTCTTCAGCGCCGCGCCCGCGCTGCGCGGGCCGTTCGCATCGGGCGTATACGCGTTCGCGCCGCTGGCCGGCCGCGTGCGCGCGCTGGCGGCGGCCGACGGCGGCGCGGAAGTGCTGACCGACCGCTACGAAACCTCGGCCGAGCTGCTGTGGTACGGCGTCGACTCGCGGTTGGCGATCGCGTTGCCGCAGCAACCGCAGTGGTCGCGCTGGCACGCCGGCGCGCCGCTGCCGCAGCACGCGCTGCTGGTGACGTTCGCCGCGCCGCTGAGTGCCGATCCGGCGCTCGTGCGCGCGGTCGCGGCGTCGTTCGCGCACGTGACGCCGCTGGCGCCGCTGGCACCGTCCTACGCCGGCGTGCCGGAAGACGTGTACTACTTCGTGCAGCTCGACGGCGCGCGCCCGAACGCGCGCGACGTCATCCCCGAACTCTAGCCAGGCGCGGGATTCCGCCGGCGATCGCCGCGGCGACTGCGAGCATCGTGACGCCGAACAGCACGCCGCCGATCAGATCGGTGACGAAGTGCGCGCCGAGCGCCAGGCGCGACCAGATCACGCCCAGGGCCCACAGCGCGAACGCGGTCGCGAGTGCGGCGCGAAAGGGCTGCGGCAGATCGCTGCGCGCGAAGTAGGCGCTCCACAGGCCGTACACGACGACCGCGAACATCGCGTGGCCGCTCGGAAACGACCACGACGTTTCGTGGTGCAAAATCCAGCGCGCGCCAGGCCTGCGCGGTCGTCATGACGGCGGCTTCGCGCCGCGGGCAGGATCAACGGCGGAGTCGACGCGTCCCGGCTGCAGGGCAAAGTCGTGCTGGTCGATTTTTGGGAGTACACGTGCATCAACTGTTTG
>JBEKXE010000258.1:0-3499 GCA_049512335.1 Candidatus Lustribacter sp. | reverse complement strand
GCTGTTCCGGTTGCTGACGGCGGCGCTCAATCACCGCTACCCGGTTCCGTTGACCGCGTGGCTCGATGCCGGGGCCGCCGATGCCGTCACCGGCCTGCTTCTCAAGGAGCAACTCGATCGCGACATCCGGACGTCGATCGAACGTGCCGCTGCACTGGCCGGCGAGGTGCTGCACTATGGCGGCGTCGATCTCGGTGACGCATTCAAATACGAGCTGACCGAGGCCATCCTCGATTCCGGACTCCACGTGTTCGACGAATCACGGGTGATGTCATGAAGACGATCGTCTCGCTGCTCTGGGGATCGAGCGGGCCGGTGTTCATCGAACTGGCGCGCCGCGGATGGAACTCCTTTGCTTGGCTCGCGCCGCCCGGCGAGGCCGTGCTCGAGCAGTTGAACGCGCTCGGCGCGAGCGGACGGACCCTCACCATCGATCCGGCGCGCCACGACGCGTACCCGGTGGAAGCGGACGAGCGGGTCGCAAGACTGGGGCCGATCGTCGACCAGGCGATCGCGCCGCTCGGGGCATCGCGCGGGCGCGAAGCCGGCGTGGCCGCCGCGGCGCGCGCGACGTACCGCGCGAGCATCGAGAAGAGCATGCAGGTCATCGACGCGCTCGACGAGGCACACCGCAGCGGCGGCATCGCGGCGATCGTGCTCAACGAAACGGAGACCCGGTTCGGACGCGTGCCCGCGCGCTGGGCGCGCAGCCGCGGCGTGCCGGTCTTCATGGTGACGCACGGCGCGAATTTGAACCGCTATTACACCTGTACCGCCGGCGTCGAAGCCGATCGCACCTTCGTCTACGGCGAACGGGGCATGGATGCGCTCCTCGACCAGGGCATCGCGCGTGAGAAGTTGGCGGTAACGGGCAATCCGGGGTGGGACGGTTACGCGGAGCGCCGTGCGCTCAAGGCGGCGGTCCGCGAGCAGCTCGTTGCGGCGGCGAACTTCCGGCCCGAGCTTCCGATCGTCTTGTTCGTCACGACCTGGGCGGCGAAGCTGTCGGCATTCGGCGATCCCACGCTGCAGGAGCGGCTGGTCCGCGCGGTCTTTACCGCCTGCGCCCGGCTCGAAACCGCGGGTACCCGGCTCAACCTGCTGGTGAAGGCGAGACCGCTCGACCGGATGGGGCAGGCGGAACTCGCCGCCGTCGCCGCGTCCGCCGGCTTGGGCGGATTCGGCTTTACCAACGGAGACATGGCCACTCCGCTCTCGGGCGCCGACCTCGTGGTCGGTTACGATACCGGCGCGTTCGTCGAGGCGATGCTGCTGGATGTTCCGTGCATCAACCTCTGGGACGAGTCGTCGTGGATCTTCGGACCGCCGTTTGCCGTGACCGATGCCGTCCCGCTGGTGCCCATGGACGACCCGGAGCGGCTCGCCGGCGCCATGCACGAGGTGCTTTTCAACCCGGCAACCCGCGAGCGTCTGTCGGCCAATGCGGCGCTCCGCGTGAACGCGCTGAGCTTACCGGGCCAGGGTGCGGCCGCCCGCGTGGCCGACCAGATCGCCCAGGCGCTGGCGTCATGACGAACGACGATGACGCCGCGCGCTTTGCCGCGCAGTTCCAGTCGCTCACGACGTTCAAGCCGAACCGTTTTCACCCGCTGGTGTGGATTCTCGGCGAGCCGGAAATCGGCGAAGGGACGGTCATCGGCGGCTTCTCCGCCGTCAACGCCACCGGCGCGCGCGTGTCGATCGGCGCGCACTGCGATATCGCCTCGTTCGTGTCGATCAATGCGGCGGATTCCCATCGCCGCTGCATCGGGCTCTCGGAGTCGATTGACCGGCGCGATATCACGATCGAAGACCACGTCTTCATCGGTTCGCACAGCGTCGTCAAGGGCGGCGCGCACATCGGCCACCACACCGTCGTTGCGGCCGGAACGATCGTCGACGCCGACGAGATCCCGCCCTATTCGTTGGTCAGCGGCAACCCGATGCGCGTGCGCGCGGGTTACTATCGCCACGCCGCCGGCGGCGAGGGAGCGAATCAAGGATGATATCCGGGGCCGTCGTCGTGACCGTGGCTTCATTCGGTCGAAGTGACGAAGCTACGCTGCAGAGCGTCGCGGCCGAGGCTCAAGCATACGGCGCGCCGCTCGTTGTCGTGCCGTTCGGTGCTGCCGATGTCGCGCTGGTGCGCAGTTGGTGCGAAGGAAACGGGATCGCGATCGCCCAGGCCGGCGGTGCATCGTCGTTTGGCGGCGCCGCAAACGCCGGCGCCCGGGCGATCGGCGGTGACGTTCTGGTGTTCATCAACGGTGCGAAGCCGGTGGGAACGGGCTGGCTCGGAGTTCTTCTCAATGCGTTTTCCCAATCGCAAGCGGGAGCGATGGGTCCACGTATCGTCACGAACGACGGCAAGAATGAAGAATGCGGAATGATCGTCACGACTGCGCCGACGCTGCGCGGATTCGGCTTTCAAGTCCTCGCGGGGGCGCGCGGGCGCCTCGAATGCGATGCATTGCCGAGCGATTGTCTCGTTACGTCCCGGGTCGTGTTCGATGAACTCGGCGGTTTTGCGGAAACGTTCGGCAGCGAGCTCGAGAGCATCGACTATTGTCTGCGCGTCGCCGAGAGCGGCCGGCGGGTCATGTTCGAGTCAGCGGCCTCGTTTATGCGCGTTGCGCCGGGCATCGTACAAGACGAGGGCTTGACGCCGGGCGATGTAGCGTTTACCGAACGCTGGCGCGATCGGGCCGAATCGCACGAGAACTTCTGGCCCGAATATAGCGGGACGCTTTTGCGGACCGAGAAGTTCCGCGACGGGCTGCTCGTCCAGCGCGTGCCGATCCCCCGGGTCGCCGTCCTCGTTCACGGCGCGCAGCCGTCGCCGGCGTTTATCAAACAGCTGAGTAGTTCGCGCATGAAACCCTCGTCGGCTAAGTGGGCCGACCCCGACGCGGCCGTTCGTACGGCGCGAGAGTTGACCGAACTCCGCGGGCCGGATTACGTGGCGTTCGTGCGAACCGACGCTCAACTCGAGGGCGATTGGCTGAACGAGGTGGTGAATGCCATCGAACGAGTGCCGGACACGGCGGCCGCGATCTTCGCCGAGCCGGCGGATGCGCGTTGCACGCTCGTCGCACCGCGTCGCTTTCCGCAACATTTTCGAATCGAAGATCACGGATCGTTCGATGCATCCGTCGCTGCATGGCTGCAGCAAGTGACCGATGCGGGACGCACGATCGCGAAGGTCCGGCGCTCATCGACCATCGTGGGGCCGGTTGCGCCCGACGTGCTCGCGGAAAAGCCGCCCCGTACGGAGCCGATCGAGCCGTTTGCTTCGATCGTGATGCTCAGTTGGAATGCGCCCGAGTACACCGAGATCGCGATCGAGTCCATTCGCGCGCGAACGTCGACCAAACACGAGATCATCATCGTCGACAATGGGTCCGGACCGGAGACGATCGAGCGGTTGAAAGCGATTCCCGATATTCGCGTGATCTACAATGCGGTGAACACCGGTTTCGCATTCGCGTGCAATCAAGGT
>JBEKXE010000257.1:0-3540 GCA_049512335.1 Candidatus Lustribacter sp. | reverse complement strand
GTCACACGTGTGCGGAACGCTTTCGCCACTTGGGTCCTAGATCACGATCGCGATGAAGCGGTCCTTTTACGCCGTTTCGCCAGCTTCGACTCCTTGACCCCGCGGGAACGCATTGTGCTGGTCGAGATCGCGAGCGGCGTCTCCAACAGGCTGATCGGCCGCAACCTGGGTATCAGCCGTCGGACCGTCGAGGTCCATCGCGCCCACATTATGGAAAAGCTCGGCGTAAAGAACGCCGTGGAACTCATGCGCGCTGTGCTGGGCAGCGGCAAGGTTCGCTGATCCGATTTCGGCCGCCGGGGCGACACTGCAATAGGGATCAGGCGACGCTCAGGCTAACGCGGTCGTCCGCGGGCTCCCGCCGATCCGTCCGTCAAGCGGCCTGACAAGCTGCACGTCGACGACGACGATCCGCGCTGCCGCAAAGTTCAGCGAGCCCGGCGCGTCGCTCTTCGAGTCGCCCGCAGCGACGTCCGAGACGGCGCCCATCGGGAACGGCATCGGCGGACCATCGAACGCGCGTGCGCCTGGATTGATCAGTTCCCTCGTCTGCTCATCCGTCAATAGTGCGTAGCCGCACGCGCTCGCGCGTTCGTCGCATCCATCGCGGCTATTAGCATCCACCGCGGCTATTATTTGTACGGTATCCATAGGAGACAAGTTTAGTTATGAGCTCTAAGTAATTGCCACAATGGAGTCAGATGCAAGCAGGTGGAATAATACTTATGTGATTCGCGGCTCTCCGCGAGGCTGACGCGATTCGTTTGCGGGTGGAACACGGCAGTGCGTCGGAGGACTCCAGGGACGATTCGCATGGGTCCTGTGAAGGCGTCGATTCTGACTTCGAGCCTTGCGGCTGAGAGCCAGCGGCCATGATCGGCGTCGAAGCCGGCCGTGTCACGGCAGCCGCTCGCGTCGATCCCGACAACGGCGATCAGCGAAGGCGTTCTGAAACAACCCACGCAGGAGCCCCGCGGGAGCGCCAATGGCCCGGGATGTGACGCGCGAACAGCGGATATTTCTGTCGACGGCGCCCGCCGAGGGCAGCGATCGGCGGCTCGCGGTTTCCGTCGTTCTGGTTTCCGCAGCGCTCTTCATCGCCGTCGCGCCTTATGTTCGTATGCCGTTACCGCGCGCATGGGGGTTCATTCCGATCTACGAGGCGGCTCTCGCAACCAACGATCTGATCACTGCAAGCCTTCTCTTCGCGCAATTCACCATAGGACGCTCGCGTGCGGTTCTGGTGCTGGCAAGCGGATATCTGTTCACCGCCTGCATAGTGGTCCCTCACGCGCTGACCTTTCCCGGCCTGTTTTCGCTGAGCGGTCTGTTGGACTCGGGACCCCAGACGGCCGCCTGGCTCTATATGGTCTGGCACAGCGTCTTTCCCATCGCCGTCATCGCCTACGCGTTGCTCAAGGAGCCTCATGGAGGGGCGGAACCGTGGCGCGGGCCGCGCAGCGGCGCGATCGTGTTCAGCGTGGGCGTCGTCATTGTCCTCGTATGCGCGTTCACGCTGCTCGCCACGGCGGGCGAGAAAATGCTGCCGCCGATCATGCAAGACGGCGAGTACGCCGCTGCGATGAAATACGTGAGCGCGTCGGTTTGGGCGTTGAGTTTCACCGCACTGATCGTCCTCAGGCGGCGACGACCCCACTCGGTGCTCGACCTGTGGCTGATGGTCGTCATGTGCGCGTGGCTGTTCGACGTGGCGCTCAGTTGCGTCCTCAATACCGGTCGTTTCGACGTCGGATACTACGTCGGTCGAGTCTACGGTCTCGTGGCCTCGAGCTTCGTCTTGATCGCGCTGCTGTTGCAAATGAGCGCGCTTTACACCGGCATGGTTCGGCTGCTCAAGGCCGAGCAGCATGAGCGCGACCGCGCCGCCGGAGCGTTGCGTGATTCTTTGGCGCGACAAGACGCAATGTTCTCTTCCGCGACCATCGGCATCCTGACCCTCAACGAGAGCGGTACGATCGAGACCATCAATCCGGCCGCCGAGCACATGTTCGGCTACACGAGCGCCGCGTTGGCGCGGCGCGATATCGGCCGCCTGATTGATCTCGGCGAACCCGACGATATCGGTTCGGGGGCTCGCTTGTGCGAGCTGGAGCGAAGCCGCAATGCAGCCCGCCAATTCGTCGGGCGCCACAGCGATGGGTCGACTTTCCCAATCGAGCTCGTGCTTGCCGAGATGTCGGTCAGCGACCGCCGGATGTTCGTTGCATTCGTACACGACATCAGAGCAAGAACGCTGGCGGAAGACAAATTTGAACTCGCCGTCGAGTCGTGCCCGAACGGCATGGTGATGACCGATGCCGCCGGCGCCATCTTGCTCGTCAACGCCGAGACCGAAAGGTTGTTTGGCTATCCCCGCGAGGAATTGATCGGGCAGTCGATCGACATTCTGGTCCCGGAGCGGTTTCGCGCCAAGCACCCGCGACATCGTAAGGCGTTCACCGATCACCCGAAGGCCCGCGCGATGGGTAAGGGTCGGGAACTCTTCGGATTACGCAAGGACGGCACGGAGTTTCCGATTGAGATAGGGCTCAGTCCGATTGAAACGCGGGACGGGCTCCTCATCCTGAGTGCGGTCGTCGATATCAGCGAGCGCAAGCGCAATGAGCGGTTGAAAAGCGAATTCGTCGCGACGGTGAGCCACGAATTGCGCACCCCGCTAACCTCGATCGCCGCTTCACTCGGCTTGCTCGACGGCGGCTCCGTCGGACAAATCCCCGCGTCCGCCATGCGACTGTTGAAGATCGCACACGCCAACAGCGACCGGCTGGTCCGCCTCATCAACGACATTCTCGACATCGAGAAGATCGAGTCCGGCAAGGCCGAGTTCCATATGCAGCGCGTCGACGTGCGGCTCCTCGTCGAGCAAGCTATCGAAGGCATCCACCCATCCGCCGACGCACGCGACGTTCGCGTACGGATTGAATCGGCGCGCGTGAGCGCCATCAGCTACGCGGATCCCGACCGCTTAATGCAAGTCGTCACGAACCTGCTCTCGAACGCAGTCAAATTCTCACCCGTCGGTGGCGATGTGGAGGTGACAGTGGTAGAGGCGGGCGGGAATGTCCACATTGGCGTGCGCGATCACGGGCAGGGGATCTCGGAAGAATTCAGGCCACGCGTCTTCGAGAAATTTGCCCAAGCCGACGCCACCGACGTGCGTCAGAAAAGCGGGACGGGTCTCGGGCTCAGTATTGTGAAGCAGATCGTTACCCGACTTGGCGGCGAGGTCGGCTTTGCCTCAGCCCACGGCGGCGGTACGATCTTTCGCGTATCTTTGCCAGCTTGGCGCCTGAACTCTACTGCGGGAGGTGAGCACGCCGGCGGCGCGCCGCTGCTGCTGTGTGAAGTCGATCCTGCTGCGGCGACATCGCTGTGCGGTCAGCTTCGCGACGCAGGTTTCAACGCCGATGTCGCCGAGCTTGCGGGTGCTGGTGATCTTGTCGGTCCGGGTATCGATGACGTCGACCACCGCGCCCAAGTCGGGATCGCAGCTGGCCACGTAGGCAAGGGCGCCGTCGG
>JBEKXE010000256.1:0-3680 GCA_049512335.1 Candidatus Lustribacter sp. | reverse complement strand
AACGTAGTTTCAGCACCGACCTGACGAAAGAACTACTGGAAGGCGCTCCGAGCAGCAGCAACGCCTACCATGCAAGTGCGGGCGGTGTAGGCACGGGTCAGCGCCCCGATACGGATACCGCCGGCAGCGCAAGCGCGATCGATTCGGACCTCGACGATAGCGACAACGAGTGGGATCGTGCTCGGGAGCGCGAGTTGTACGACTACTACGTCGTGCGCTACTACTGGGAGGATTAGCTTCCTACAGCCGGCGCGCATCGAGCGCGCCGGCGGAGGCGGCAAGCGTCGATGTAGCGACCTGCCGGCGTTCATCGCGGCCCCCGTTCCGGCCCTTCTGAGGCAGCACCGAACGCCGGGAGTCCCCTTCCCGGGCCTGGAATCCGTTCCGTAGCGGATCGGAGGCAGCATGTTCGCAGTTTTCGGCATCGACCAGCCAATCGAGCAGATCGTCAACGATTGGGACTTTCTCGACGAGAAGGTCGTGAAGAAATTCACGACGTGGCAGCAGGTCGGCGGCAACATCATCGGCATTCGCCGGCGCCAGATCACGCTCACGGAGATCATCGATCCGAAGAAAGGCCACTTCAACTCGGTCTCGTTGACGCCGGACGGCTTGATCTCGAAAAACCACAAAGCGCTCAAGATGCACATCACGCCGGGCGGCGTGCCGCACCGGGTGGAGCACAGTTTCGGCTTCTGGCACGTCAACGACATGGACGAGATCTACTTGCCGATCCCGGCCCGGGCGGGCGAACAGTACGGGCATTTCATCGTCGTCATGCAGAAGCCGACCGAAAAAGAGGGCGAGAGCTTCGCCTGGTATTGCGAGCGCTGCTACACGCTGGTTCACGAGCATTATTTCGCAACCGGGAAAATCGGCTTTTCCGGGTTGTACCATGCGGAGCGTGAAGCCATCGGAACCTACAACGCGGATCCGGACCTGCGCCGATGCCCCGAGTGCGGGCACGACAACCCGCTCGCGTATTGCGCGAATCCCGTGAAAGACACGCCGGAGCAGGCCGAAGCCCGGCGTCAATGGTGAGTTCGTCCTACGTTCCCGGCTACGACATCTACCTCGGTGAAGGCGACGGGGACTGGCAAGAGGCGAGTCGCTACCACGTTTGGACCAAACGCTATCCGGTGACCGCGGCGCCCTTGAGCGTCATCGAACGCCGCGACGGCAAGGTGTTGCGCGCGCCGGACATCACGCGCGTCATGCACCGGATCCCGGCCGGAACGCCCTATCACATCGAACACCTCTTCGGGTTTTGGCGGACGACCGGTTCCGACACGCTCTTCATTCGCGCCGAGGTCGAGAGCGAGGTCTACTACACGCTCGTCGTCGGTACGCATAGCGAAGCGTTTGGAATCGAGACGATCGGTTGGTTTTGCCCCGGCTGCAACGCGGAATTGCGAACGGCGACCTTCGATCTCGCGCGCTTCGGGCTGGAACGCTTCTGGACGTTCGCGCTCGAGCAAGCCCGAGCGTTCAACGCCTCGGCGGAACGCACGTGCAGCGGTTGCGGCAACGTTCACCCGTACGCCTATGGATGGGAGCCGAGCGCCGACGTGCCGCCGGAAGCCGAGGCGCGCGCTCAATGGTGAAACTAGGGCGCTTGCGAGTTCTCGTCGCAGCGCTCTCCCTTCTACTGGCGACACCCGCGCTCGCGGGCGCCGACGACCCGGTCACGATCGATGCGATCATCCCGCTGACCGGCCCCTCGGCGTACTCAGGCCAAATCCACGCGACCGCGCTGAAGGCCTACGAGAGCTTGGCGAACGCCACGGGCGGTATCCGCGGACGGCCGGTACATTTCGAAATCCACGACGACCGCTCGAGCCCCGTTATTGCGGTCCAGCTCGTGTCCGAACTCATGGCCAAGAATCCGCCGCTGATCATGGGCTCGACCTATATCGCGGGCTGTGCGGCTGAGGAACCGCTGGTGCGGAATGGGCCGGTCGAATTTTGCTTCTCGCCCGGACTCGTGACGACGCAACACAACGTGTTCGCGTCGTCCGTTGCCAACACGTACATCATCCCGGCCACGCTAAAATTCATCCGCGAGCGAAAGTACGCGCGAGTCGCCCTGATCTCGGCGACGGATGCCAGTGGCACGGTGGCCGACCGAATCGCGCTGGCGGCCCTCGCACGGCCGGAAAACAAGAGCCTCACGGCGGTCGACTACGAGCACTTCAACCCGGCCGACATCAGCGTCAGCGCTCAAACAGCCCGCATCAAAGCCGGTGACCCGCAGGCGATCGTCGTCTTTGCCACCGGCTCGGCATTCGGCACGGTATTGCGAGCGCTCAACGATGCAGGGATCAACGTGCCGGTCCTGACCAGCGTCGTCAACATGAATCCGGCGCAGCTCGCACAGTACGCGGGGTTCCTGCCGAAGGAGCTCATCTTCAACACCACGCTGGCGTTCGCGCGCGACCAGGTTCGCGACCGCGGCCTGCGCGCGTCGATCGACGAATTCTACGACGGTTTTCGGCGTGCCGGCGCCACGCCGTCCCCGGAGAGCATGCTTTCGTGGGATCCGGCCAAGATCGTCGTGGCCGGGCTTCGCGCGTTGGGCCCCGACGCGACCAGCGAGCAACTCGCCGATTACATTTCGAATCTCCACGGTTTCGACGGTGCGAGCGGCATCTACGATTTCCGCAACAGCGATCACCACGGCCTCACCGACTCCGCGCTGGCCTTCGTGAAGTGGGTGCCGGCCGATAAATCGTTTGCCGTCGTGTCCAAACCGGGCGGCTCGCCGCTCTGATGCAGCGCTGCGGAACGGGGAACGACGGGCCGCTGCTGGTCGCGTTGCAGCCTGAGCCGCCGGACGTGCGCGCGGTCGTCGTCGAAGAGGGCTGCTGCTTCAACCTCAAACCGTCGGTCGAGCTGGACGGACGCGATCACTACTGCCGCTGGGGCGATACCGTCGTGGTCACGAGCTCGGGGGCCCGGCGCTTAGGCACGCGCGTGCGCGAGCTTCCCGTCTGCACGTAGCGAACCGGTAGCGGCGGCGACGATCGCGGCAGGCTCACGCGGCGTGACGTTGCTGCGCCAGGCGACGTGCAGGTCGGGCCGGATGAGAAACGCGCCGAAGCCGCCATACACTTCGTGGGCGGGTTCGTCGGCGTCGAGCACGAGCGTGTCGAACGGCACGTTTGCCGCAGCCAGAGCCCGCTCGATGCCCGACGTCTCGACGGCGTCGCCGAAGCGCAGCACCGTGTACCAGGGCCCGAGCCGGTCGAGCAGCGCGTCACCGTTTTTGCACCACATGTGCGGCAGCCGCGCACCGGGCCAGCTGGTCGGCACGTACTCGAGGTTGTCGGGGTCGGGTCCCTCACCCGGCTCCGGCCACAGCAAGGGCGAGTTCGTGTAGCGGTAACCCCGTTCGATGCCGGTGATGATGGTCGTTTTGTGCGCCTCGAGAACGGCCAGTTTCCCGACGCGTTCACGCGCCTCGCGGCCACGTTCGCTGTCCTCGCGGATCCAGGGCACCCAGTGATTTTCACGCCGCTCTCGGCGCTCGGCGGTCGCATTGCCCGAAGCGCGCACGTTGCGGACGCCGATCTGGCGGCGTTCGTCTTCGTACGATTGCAGCAACTCCGGGCCGCCCCAGCCCCAGAGCACGGCGGCGAGCTTCCACGCGAGGTCGATCGCATCGCCGATCCCGGTGTTGA
>JBEKXE010000255.1:0-3792 GCA_049512335.1 Candidatus Lustribacter sp. | reverse complement strand
CGGTATTCGGTTCCGACATCGGTCACTGGGACGTGATGGACGCGACGACGATCCTCTCCGAAGCCTGGAGTCTGGTCGACGGCGGCCTGATCGACGCAGGCAATTTCCGCGAGTTCGTGTATGAAAATCCAGCCATGATGCATCTGTCGATGAACCCCGACTACTTCGTCGGAACGGTCCTCGAGGACGCCGCCGCCGAGCTGCTGCGCCAAAAGAACTTGGGAGCGCCGGCTTGATCTATTCGGTCGCCGATGCCGCCGACGTTCCGCCCGGGGCGATGATCCATGTCGAGCTCGGCGGGCGCAAGATCGCGCTCTACAACTACGACGGCGACTTCTACGCGACCGACGACATCTGCACGCATCGCCGGGCGCGCCTCACCGACGGCTTTCTCGAGGGCCGGATCGTCCAGTGCCCGTTGCATTTCGGTAAATTCGACATCGTGACCGGCGAGCCGCAAAATCCGCCCTGCACCGAACCGCTGACGACGTATCCGGTCACGCTCGACATCGAACGGCTGTTGATCGACCTTCCGGAGGCGCCGTGAAACGCACCGACTACGTGCTCAGCCAGCTCTTCTTCGATCTGCAGAGCGTCGCGGCGGCCACGGCATACCGCGCCGACCGCGCGGCGGTGCTCGACCGGTACGCGCTCGATCCCGACATTCGAGCGGCCGTGCTGGCCGACGACGTCGCGACCCTCGCGCCGCTGGTCAATCCGTACCTCCTGCGCTACTACTGCTCGGCGGCCGGGATGCCGGAAGCCGTGTTTCTGGAGAAGATTCGTGGCTGAGCTGGCCGGCGTCTTCGCCGCCAGCCACGCGCCGCTGATCGCGCGCGACTGGCATCTCTTCGACGAACCGCTGCGCGCGAAGCTGACCGCGCCGTACCGGCGCCTCGGCGCGCGTCTGCGCGCCGCGCGGCCGGACATCGTGGTCGAGATCGCGCCCGACCACTGGTCGAACTTCTTCCTCAACAACTTGCCGAGCGTCTGCATCGGCATCGGGGCCACGCACCTGGGGCCGCCCGAACCGTTCATGGCGGGCTTCGGGCACACGACGCTCGCGGGCGAGCCGCAATTCGCGACGCATCTGCTGGAATCCGCACTCGCGGGCGGCTTCGAACCGTCGGTCTCGCATCGGCTCGCGCTCGATCATGGCTTCTGCATCCCGCTGTGGCGCATGGAGCTCGATCCGCTGCCGCCGATCGTCCCGATCGTGATCAACAGCCTCGAGCCGCCGATGCCGACGATCGCCCGCTGCATCGCCTGGGGCAACCTGCTCGCGAGCGCGATCGCCTCGTTTCCGGGGAGCGCCCGCATCGCGGTGGTAGCCTCGGGCGGCCTGAGCCATTCGATCGGCGAACCGACGATGGGCGCGATCGACGAGTCCTTCGACGCGGGCTGCATCCGGGCGTTCGAAGCCGGCGGCGAGCGCGCCGTCGTCGACTATCTGGACCGCACCTTGCCGGCGGCCGGCAACGGATCGCACGAGGTCCGGAATTGGGTCGCCGCGCATGCCGCGGCCGGCAGCCGCGGCTTCGAGCTGATCGAGTACGCGGCGATCCCGGAAGTCTATGTCGGCTGCGCCTGGGCGGCCTGGAATCCGGCCGCCTAGCCGGCCCCCTCCGGGCTGCGAGCGAGAACACGCAGAAACGGCGAGGTCAACGCCGAAGAGGGGGGCCATGGCTGCCACCGAGTCCCAAGACTCTATCGGGACGCTCTTTTGCACTTTGGTCGACCGGCGTTCGAGCGTCCCGCTCTCCGACGCGCGCGTCACCTGCGTCGTCGGAGGCGGCATCGTGCAAGTGGACGTCGACTCGCGGGGCGAGTTTCGGGCCGACTTCCCGCAGGGCGTGTTCGACCTCGTCATCTCGGCGCGCGGCGAGCTATCGCTGACGTTGCGCGGCATCGGCATTCTCGCCGGACATACCCAGCGCATCATGCGCGCTTTCATTCCGGGTGAAGACGAGGGCGCCGACGGCGTGCCCGCATCCGCGATCGGCGGCTACCTCACCGACCGCTTGGGCCATCCGGTCGTCGACGCGGCGGTCACGGCCTCACTGGTTCCGCCGCCCGGCACGCCGCTCTACGGCGGGACGCACCAAACATACGCCGCGCAATCCGATAAATTCGGCGCGTTCGTGCTCCACGCGATCAAGCCCGGGACCTACGACGTGGTCGTTCGCACCAAACAACTGACGCTCTCGAACGAGCGCGTCACCGTTCCGGAGCGCCGGGTCTTCCAGCGCCACGACCTGCGCCTGATGGTGACCGTCTAGCCGAAGCGGCCGGTGATGCAGTCTTCGGTGCGTTTTTCGCGCGGTTTGGTTAAAATCAGATTCGTCGTACCGACTTCGACGATCTCGCCGAGGTGGAAGAACGCGGTCATGTCGGAGATCCGCGCGGCTTGCTGCATCGAGTGCGTCACGATGACGACGGTATACTCAGATTTCAGCTCGCCGATGAGGTCTTCGATCTTGGAGGTGGCGACCGGGTCCAGCGCCGACGCCGGCTCGTCCATCAAGATCACTTCGGGCTTGACGGCTAAAACGCGCGCGATGCACAGCCGCTGCTGCTGGCCACCCGAAAGCCCCAAGGCCGAGGCCGCTGGAAGACCATGCCGATGCGATGACGGATCGCGACCGGATCGGCGTCCGGAGCGCAGATATCCTGACCGTCGAGCAAAATCGTCCCGGTAACCCGCGCTCCTTTGGTGAAATCGTGCATCCGGTCGAGCGCCCGCAAGAACGTCGATTTGCCGCAGCCCGACGGCCCGATCAGCGCGCATGAAACGCGCCGTAGTACACGTCGACGTCGGCGGCGACCATCTTGACCGCCCTCGCGACTTCTTCCGAATCAACCAACATCATGCGCCTTTATCAGCCATTACGCCGCTGATCGAGAGGCTTAGAAAAGCAAATGTAAGCATTACGATGCGTGGAACCGATTTCAAGGCGGATGCCCCGCTTCCCACCTGACGCTGAAGAACGGCATCGAAGCCGTGATCCGCGACGACGTCCCCGAAATCACGACCGTCGAAGCGATCTGACGTCCCCTTGCTCTAACCCGTCCGCGTCGCTATGCGGCGCGCTGAGATTTCTGATCCGTACGAAATTGAACGCCGCGGCCATCAATGTGAAAACTTCTGCCAGCCGTCATAGCACGGCACGCAGTCATTCGGAAGCGCGCACGACCATGACGGGGATCGTGCTGCTGCGCAAGACGCGCTCCGTCGTGCTGCCGAGGAAAACCCGCTGCACACCGTGCCGGCCGTGCGTCCCCATGATGATGACGTCCGCGCGCAGGTCTGACGCGACGCCGTCGATCGCCTCCCACGCCGCACGGTCGTCGATCCGATCGTCGCACGGAATCCCTTGAGCGCGAATCCGCGCTAACGCCCCATCGAGGAACGCGCGGCCCGTCGCCTGGAGCGAGTCGCGCAGGAGGTCGACGTCAAGAATTTTGGCGCCCAACCCGGCCAAACTTGTGGCGTAGCGATTGACATCCAAGGCGTAAAGGACGGTAATCTTCCCCTGGTGTGTCTTCGCCGTGAGGATCGCCAGATCGAGCCCAGCCGATGAACATCGCGAGCCGTCGACAGGCACGAGGACGTGCTGAAACGTCGGCGCTGCTTTGGGATCCCGGACGATGAGGACCGGGCAATGACTCCTGCGGACGACGTGCTCGGCGAAACTGCCGAGGAACAAGCGCTGCAGCCCGCGGCGCCCGTGACTGCCGATGACGATGAGATTCGCATTCCGCTTTTGGGCCAACTCGAGAAACTTCATGAGC
>JBEKXE010000254.1:0-3981 GCA_049512335.1 Candidatus Lustribacter sp. | reverse complement strand
GTCGTCCCCAGTTCGAGCGACCGCTCGCCTTGCGGCGTCTCGACGTCGACGCTGCCGGCCCGCACGGTCACGGCGGTCTCACCGTTACCGTCGACCGCGACGCGAAAACTGCCGGCCGTGCGCGGCACGACCGAAACCGACGGCGTGTCGATCGCCGACCGGCCGTCGGTATCGCCGAACAGTCGCAATTCGACCGTGCCGGCGGCGAGTTGGATCTCCCGGTTGGCCGGATGAACGGTCACCAAACGCAATTGCACGTTCGCGCCGATCCGCAACGCCGACCGGCCGTCAAAGCCGACTTCCGCGCGACCGTCTGGTCCGGTCGTGATGTAATCGCCGTCGAGGATCGGCGCGTTGGGCGCCGCGGCCAGCGTCGCGTTTTCGTCGCCGCGCACAATCGCAACGTCGCCGCCGAGCGCGTCGATGCGGGCGACGCTGCTCGGAGCCGGTGCGGTCGTGTCGTCTTGCGCCGCCCCCGCCAGCGGCAATGCGAACGGCGCGACGAGCGAAAGCACGACCGCGACGATCGAAGGCAGCGTACCCCGCCGCCGGCCGGATGAAAATTGCATGAGGGCCCTCCGGGATCTATGAGCCTGCAACGGCGCTTTCGCCCACGCGGTTCCGGCGCCGCGCTCCCGCCTGCAGAAGCTTAATCCGAAACCAATCTGGCGGCCTCATGGCGCTGCGGCCGGCGCCGATATTCCAAGAGAGACACCGCGACGGCGCATCGTGCGACCGCACGCCGGGCTTGGTAAGGGGACGATCGTGAAGGTTCGTTTGGCACTTAGCATCGCCACGTTTTTCGCTATGCTGGCGCCGGTCATGGCACAAGATTCCTTGCGCGGTCTCGCGCCGGCCGACGAATATTTCGGCCACTACAACTTGAGCGTCCTCGGCATCGCGAATACGATTCGCGACGCCGGGGCGCGCATCGACGGCGGCACCGATCCGCACGCGATGTTCAGCGGTCCACTCACGTTTGCGACCGACGCCATCAAGGACTGGGAAGGGAAATACCCGGCCGATCCGTGGATCGCGAAGGATCTGCTGGCGCTCGAATCCGTGTATCTGTGCGTCCCGACCGACGAGGGCTTTCAGCTGGCGACGCAGACCGAGAGCTGGTTGATCGCCGATTATCCGAATTCCGACCAAGCCGCGCAAGGGCGCAGCGAGCTCGCCGTCAACCGCATCCCGTACATGCCGCAGCAAGTGCAGGCCGCGCAAGCTTCCGCGCCGCCGCCGACGCCGTATCAAGCGTATCAGCCGCCCAGTCAACCGGTGTACCTACCGGTCTACCAGCCGGTGTATGTCCCGGTGTACCATTCACCGGCTATTCCGTCGTACGCTATCCCCTGGGAGCGCTATATCGCGATACGCGCGCCCTTCGCACCACGGTACTAAACGCATAGATCGCCTCCTGGTCCTCGCCGGTCTCACGGCCGGCGTGCTCGCGTTCGCGAACAGCAGCGCACAAGCGGCCGGGCCGCCGCAAACGCTCTCGATCGTGACCGGCCTGATGCTGGTGGTGCGTTGGGGCGGCCGGCCGCTGCTCTTTACCGCCGCCCGGCGGAGGCCTTACGAGACGTAGCTGACGTTGACGCTGTAGCCGCCGGCTTCCGCTTGGTGCAGGACGCCGAGCACGGAGTCGATGTCGGAATCGACGTCGATCATCTCGCCGGCGCTGATGCCGACCGGGCCGGCGTTGGCCCACAATAAGCGGCGTGCGGTTTGAAACGCGGCGCGCAACCGTTGCGGCGTCGCTTCGAGGACCGGCCAGTCGTCGTACGATGCCGCCGGCACGATGCGCCAACCGTCACCGGAGCACTCGACTTCGTCCGCGTAGGCATGCGGTACGTTGGCCAACACGTCGAGGTTGGCCCGGTCCAGGCTCGTCGTCGCGACGTCGGCTTCGGCCAGCCGGATCACGTAGCGATAGAACGACGCGTTCGCCACGGAACACATTCCGGCGGGTGAGCCGACGCTGACGCTGACCATTGAGTCATCGCCTTCGCGCGTGGTCGCGAGTCAACCCTCTCGGACGATGCCGGCGGCCGAAATAGGCAGCTCGAGCACGCGCGACGCCACGCCGTGCTTGGCAAAGATCGCCTGCATGCGCTCGCCCGCATCGCAACCGGCACGGGTGAGCGCGAGCACCGACGGACCCGCACCGGACAAGGCGACGCCAAGCAGTCCGGGCGTCTCCAGCGCGAGCATCTCCGGCAATCCGGGCACGAACGAAGCGCGATAAGGCTGGTGCAGCCGGTCGCGCATCGCGGTGTGCAGCAGCTCGATCTTTCCGCTGGCCAGCGCCGCCGCCAGCAGCGCGGCATGACCGACGTTGTACACCGCGTCGCGGCGCGGATACGCATCGGGCAGAATCGCGCGCGCTTCACGCGTCGGCATCGAGAAGTCGGGGACGACGACCAGTGCGTGCAGTTCGGGCGGTGCGTCGAAGCGCGCGTATACGACGTCTTCGCCTTCGGACACCGCAACGACGATGCCGCCAACGATCGCCGGCACGCCGTTGTCGGGGTGTCCTTCGAGCACCGTTACCGTGCGAATGAGCTCCTCGGTCGACGGCTCCGGATCGCGCAGCGCCGCCGCGATGGCGAGGCCGAGCGCCGCGCCGGCCGCGCTTCCGCCGAGCCCGCGGCCGAGCGGAATCGCGTTGTCGACCGAGATCGCGAGCGGCGGCGGGGTTTGTCCGACGCTCGCGAAGAGCGTGCGCATCGCGCGCAGCATCTCGTCGCGCAAGCCGCCGTGGGTCGGCGCTTCGCTACCGTGAAACTCCCAGGTCCCTTCGCCGCCGGCATCGAGCACCTGCACGTCGGCGCGTATGCGCAGCTCCAACGCGAGGCCGATCGTGTCGAAGCCCGGTCCGAGATTCGCACTCGACGCCGGAACGCTGACGGCGAACCGCTTCACGCGGGTGCGTTGAGGCGGTCGATGACCTCGGCGGGATCGACGCCGCGCAGGATGCGATTGGCGAACGCGGCGCTGCTCTCGTGATAATTCGCCGCATACGCGCCGTCCTTGAGCAGGTGTCCGGTGAGGATCAGCACCACGTCGTCGGAGGGGCCGATCGTTCCGTCGGCGACGAGTTGCCGTAACCCGGCGAGCGACGCCGCCGAAGCCGGTTCGCAGCCGATCCCGTCGCGGCCGATGATCGCGCGCGCGTCCGCGATCTCGTCATCGCTCACGTCGAGCACGGTGCCCTGCGACGCCGCAACTTCGGCGCGCGCCTTCTTCCACGACGCCGGCGCGCCGATCTTGATGGCGGTCGCGGTCGTTTCGGCGTGCACCGGAATCAGGTCGGCCCGCTCGCGAAAAGCGCGCGCGAACGGTGCGGCGCCCGACGCTTGCACGACCGCGATGCGCGGCAAACGGTCGATCCAACCCAGTGCCAGCGCTTCGCGAAAGCCTTTGCCGAGCGCGCTGGTATTGCCGAGGTTCCCGCCCGGCAGGACGATCCAATCCGGCACGCGCCAGCCGCGCTGTTCGAGCAGCACGAATGCCGCCGACTTCTGGCCTTCGATGCGATACGGGTTGACCGAATTGACGATCGCGACGCGCTGCGGATCCATGGCCCGCACGGTGACCAGCGCGGCGTCGAAGTCGCCGTCGATCGCGACGACGGTGGCGCCGTAATCCAGCGTCTGCGCCACCTTCGAAGCCGAGATCCCGGTTGCCGGCACGAGGACCAGCGCGTGCATTCCGGCCCGGGCCGCGTACGCGGCCAGCGACGCCGAGGTGTTGCCGGCCCTGTTCTCCCACGGGCCGCCGAGCATTTTCGACCAGGTGGCGGCCTTGGCGGCCCGCGGGCAGCGGCGGATTGTGCTGATGCCCTATTTTCTCTATTCCGGACAGCACGTGACGGTCGATATTCCCGCCCTCATGGACGAGTGCCGCCGGAAGTGCCCCCAGGTCGCGCTCGAACTGTTGCCCACGCTGGAGAACGATCCATCGCTGGAAGACTTGCTG
>JBEKXE010000253.1:0-3987 GCA_049512335.1 Candidatus Lustribacter sp. | reverse complement strand
GCACCATCGTGCAGCCGCAGGCGAGTGCCGGCGCGATCTTCCACATCGAGTTCATCAACGGGAAGTTCCAGGGCACGATCGCCGCGACGACGCCGACCGGAATGCGGTCGATGTACGTCAGCGCATCCGGGCGCACCGGAACGATGTCGCCCATGATCTTGTCGGGCCAGCCCGCGTAATATTCGAGGCAGTCGAGCATCGCCGGGTAATCTTGCCGGCGCACCGAGCTGATCGGTTTGCCGCCGTCGAGCGATTCGAGGGCAATGATCTCTTCTTGCCGTTCGCGCACCAGCTCGGCGAATTTGAACAGGAGCCGCGACCGCTCGGCCGCGCGCATCGTGCCCCAGGGGCCCTCGAGGGCGGCTCGGGCCGCGCGCACGGCCCGGTCGGCGTCTTCGGGGCCGGCCTGCGCCACGTTGGCGATCAGGTCTTCGGTCGCCGGATTGCGGGTTTCGAACGTCTTGCCGGACGCTGCGTCGACCCACTCGCCGCCGATCAGCAGCTGGGTCGAAGGCAGACGAATCCGGGGTCCTTGAGGTGGTGCCGTCAGAGCCATTGCGAGCCGGTTCGACGCTCGCTTGGGCGGTCCCAGCCGGGGCGGGGCGAGGTCTTTTCCGTGAAACGGCCTATTCTCCGGAAATGAAAACCTAGCGACCGGTTCCTTGGGGAGCCCGGGAGGTTAGCATGTTCCGGAATCCGTGGGTTCAGCTCGTCGTCGGCATCGTCTGCATGGCGATGATCGCCAACCTCCAGTACGGGTGGACCGTCTTCGTCTCCCCGATCCAGGACAAGCAGGGCTGGAGCCTGGCCGCCATCCAGGTGTCGTTCACGATCTTCGTGCTGGTCGAGACGTGGCTGGTGCCGTTCGAA
The DNA here is from genome assembly GCA_049512335.1 of Candidatus Lustribacter sp. Lineage (GTDB taxonomy): Bacteria > Vulcanimicrobiota > Vulcanimicrobiia > Vulcanimicrobiales > Vulcanimicrobiaceae > Lustribacter. Next base: position 3,117 of record JBEKXE010000253.1, on the reverse strand, counting down.
GCGGCGTTCGTCGACCGCTACGGGCCGCGCGTGATGGTCGCCATCGGCGGCGTTCTGGCCGGGCTCGCCTGGGTGGTCGATTCGCTGGCCACGACGCTGCCGATGCTCTACTTCGGCGGGATCATCGCCGGCATCGGCGCCGGCATCGTGTACGGCACCTGCATCGGCAACGCGCTCAAGTGGTTCGGCAACCGGCGCGGCCTCGCGGCCGGGCTGACGTCGGCGGGCTTCGGCGCGGGCGCCGCATTGACGGTCATCCCACTGACGATGATGGTGAAGTCGAGCGGCTACCAGCAAACGTTTCTGGTCTTCGGCATCATCCAAGGGCTCATCGTGCTCGTCGTGGCCATGCTGCTCGTTACCCCGCCGGTTGCCGGACCGGTAGAAGTCAAGAAGCCGCACACGCTTCAAGGCGTGCGCGACTATACGCCGGCCGAGACGCTGCGTTCGCCGGTGTTCTGGATCATGTACGTGATGTTCGTGCTGGTCGGCGCGGGCGGTCTCATGGCGGTGGCGCAGCTCGGACCGATCGCGAAGTCGTTCGGCATCACCAACGTGCCGGTCACGATCGCCGGCGTGACGCTGGCGGCGCTGACCTTCGCGCTCTCGCTGAACAACATCATGAACGGGATCACCCGCCCGGTGTTAGGCTGGATCTCCGATCGGATCGGACGCGAGATGACGATGTTCGCCGCATTCATGGTCGAGGGGCTCGGCATCTTCGCGCTGATGGTGTTCGGTCACTCGCCGGTCTCGTTCGTGCTGCTCTCGGGGCTCGTGTTTTTCGCCTGGGGCGAGATCTACAGCATCTTCCCGTCGACCGCGCGCGACCACTTCGGTCAGAAATACGCGACGACGAACTACGGCATGCTCTACACCGCCAAGGGCACGGCGTCGCTCCTCGTTCCGCTCGCCAGCGTGCTCACCGCCATGACCGGCAACTGGACGGCCGCGCTCAGCGTGGCGGCGTTCTTCAACATCATCGCAGCCGTGATGGCGATCGCGGTGCTCTATCCGGTGCGCCTGAACGAGATCAAGAAAGCGAGCACGCCGGCGCCTACGATGGTCGCTGCGCCGGTGGTGTAACAACCGCCGGCGCCGAAGGCCGCGTTCGCGTGACGGAAGCGATCGTGGCCCTCGGCGGTTTCGGCATCGGCATCCTCGGCACGTTGATCGGCGCCGGCGGCGGGTTTCTCATCGTTCCCCTGCTCGTCTTGCTCGAGCCGTCGTGGACGACCGAGCAGATCACCGCGTTTTCGCTCGCGGTGGTCACCGCCAACGCAACGACGGGCGCGCTCAGCTACTGGTGGCAAGGCCGCGTCGATCCGTTCACCTTTCCGCTCTACACGCTGGCGGCCGTGCCCGGCTCGATCGCCGGTGCGTACGCGAGCGCGTACATTCCGCGCCACGTGTTCGATCCGGTCTTCGGCGTCGTGCTGATGCTGATCGGGGGTTGGCTGTTCCTGAAACCCGGCAGCAGCGAAGAGGGCGGCCGTACGGGATACTTCGAGCGCATCCTCGTCGACCGCGGCGGCCGGCGCTACGAGTGGTCGTTCGATCCACGCATCGGTTTCGCGGGCAGCCTGCTGGTGGGCTTCGCGTCGAGCGTGCTTGGAATCGGCGGCGGCATCATCCACGTTCCGCTGCTGGCTACGGTGCTGGGCTTTCCGACCCACGTCGCGACGGCGACCTCGCATGCGGTGCTGGCCGTCACCGCCGGCATCGCGACCGTCGTGCACGTCGCGCGCGGCGATTTCCGTACGACCTGGCCGCTCGTCCTGGCAGCCGCCGGTGGTGCGGTCGTGGGCGCGCCGGTCGGTGCTCGCGTCTCGACGCTGGTGCGCGGCGCGATCATCTTGCGCATCCTCGCTACTGCGCTCGCCTTCGTCGGCCTGCGCTTGCTCTTCGCGAGATAATCACTGCTTTCGCGTCGGCGGTATTGGCGCCAGCTGGGCAGCGCTCCGCTCGATGACGGGGAACGTCAGTGCGCGTCGGCGGTGTAGGCTGCGGGGAGGTTCTCCGGATCGAGCAGCTTCGAGGTGTTCGGTTCGCCCGGCTTCAGGCGTGCGACCAACTCGAAGTTGCGTAGCGGCAACACCTTGCCTTTGACCGACACCGGGGTGAGCTCGTTGACGATGAAGTGGTCCTTGACTTCGTTGTAGGTGTGCTCGCTGATGATCGTTTGGCCGCCTTTGGCGACGTTGTAGAGCCGGGCCGCTGTGTTGACGCCGTCGCCGATCACGGTGTAGTTCAGGCGGTCGCTCGAACCCAGGTTGCCCATCACCACCTCATCGGTGTTCAGGCCCATGCCGACGGTGAATATCTGCCGGCCCTGCTTCGACCACTCGGCCATCATTTCGAGGATCTTTTCTTGCTGGCGCATCGCGGACTCGACCGCTTCCACCGCATCGATGTTTCCGGGCCGCGGATCGGGCGCCGAGAAGATGGCCATGAGGCAGTCGCCGATGAACTTGTCGACGTACCCCCCGTGCTCGAACACGATCTTGCACATCTCTTCGAAGTACTCGTTGAGCTGCCCGTAGATCTGTTCCGGCGTCATCTTTTCCGACATCGCGGTGAACCCGCGGATATCGGAGTAGAAGATCGTCACTTTGGCACGCTTACCGGAGAGGTCGAGCGCTTTGAGCGGATCGTCGTGCGAGAGCATCCGGTCGACCAGCGCCGGGCTCACGTGCTTGCCGAACATCTCCTTGATCACGCGCTTGTCGGCGCCCTCGGTGATCGTCCGGTAGAGCGCGACGAAGAGCGCCGAGAGAATGATCGCGCCGTCGACGTGGATCAGATCGATCCAGTGCAGCGTGTAGGCGTACAGACCAACCGCGAACGCCGTGTAGATGACGGCCACCGCGACGGCGAGACCGACGCCCAGCGTCGCGCGCAGTTGCGTCACGATGAAGCCGATCACGAACGCCAGCACGATGATCAGCACGATGTCGATCCAGGGCGGCATGCGCGTGATGAACCGGTGGCTCATCAGCTGATCCATCAGGCGCACGTTCGAAAATACCCCGGGATAGCGGCCGTTGGGCGTCAGGATGAAGTCGCCCGCCGCTTGGGCCATGTACCCGACGACGATGACCTCGTTCTGCGCGAACG
>JBEKXE010000252.1:0-4004 GCA_049512335.1 Candidatus Lustribacter sp. | reverse complement strand
TGGCCTCCTCGAGCAATTCGTCGATCGTGGCGTTCGCGAGATGCCGCGCGACGCGCTTGACCCACTCCGGATCGGGAACCCCGACCATCGATCCCGCCGGCGCGAGTACGCCGCCGATGTCGAGCGAGAAGCTGCCGCTGGCGAGAATCGCGACGCGCGCATCCGACGGCCAGCGTTCGACCGCGGCGCGCACGGCCGCTCCGAGCGCGAAGCAGCGTTTGGCTGCCGGCAGCGGCGGCGCGAGCCCGTTGATGAACACCGGCACGACCGGGGTGCGCATCTCCGGCGTGAGAAAGTGCAGCGGCACGAGCACCGAGTGATCGACCTCGAAACGTCCGGAGAGCGAGAGGTCGAAGCCGTCCTTGACGGTGCTCGCGTAGACCTGGCGGCCGAGCGCTTCGTTACCGCTGACGTTGCGCCGCGGTAACCCCGAGCTCTCGTCGTTGGGCGCCGCGAACGTGGCCGCGGCGCCGACCGCGAACGTCGGCCAGTTATCGAAGAAGAACGTGTTGATGTGGTCCGAGTCGAAGACCAGGACGACGTCGGGCTGCACGGCTTCGAGATGCTCGCGCACGGCCCGGTACATCCGCGCGACCGTACACTCGGGTCCCTCGCGCTCGACGAGCCTGGGATACATGGGCGTGTGCGGCACGCCGAAGGCGGCGACGATCTCGGCCATCGTGGGCTCCTTCCCCGCCGGTCGAGGAGCGTCCCGGCGCAGTGCGAAGCGTTCGGCTGATGTCCGTCTACGCGATCGACGAGATCTGCTACCGGCTGGTCCACGAGCCCGAGTTCCGGCGCGCGGCCACGGCCGATATCGCGGCGGCCGTTCGGGATGCCGACCTCAGCGACGAGGAACGGCACGCGTTGCTCGGCGGCGACGTCGCGACGCTCTACCGCATGGGAACGCACCCGTTTCTGCTCGGTCATCTGGCGCGCTACGGCGTCGCGGGGCTGGACGCCGCGACCTATGCCGAACGGATTCACCGCGTATGAAGACGTACCAATGAAGCCGACCAAGGACAAAGCGGGCGTGACCGTGACGCAACTGCAGGATCAAATCGCTGCGGTGGAAGGCTTCCGTGTGTCGTTCGAACGCTATGGCGCCGCCGACGTTCCGATCGTGGCCTATCCGTTCGGCATCATGGCTCCGAGCAAATGGCGGATCTCCGATTGGAAGCGCGTGCGGCTCGCACCGTACATCGGCGTGTTCCGGTCGGTCCAGGTCTACCGCGGCGACGAAACGGTCGTCAAATCCGATCTGCGCCTCGTCACGCTGCGCGATTCCTACTACGAAGCGCCTACGGAACGCTCGAACCCGAAGAAACGACGAACGTCACGCTGCTCGACGACCGGCGGCCGGCTACTCCGCGGTCCAGCCGCCGTCGATCGGAATAGCCGTGCCCGTGATCGAGCGCGCGGCGTCGCTGCAGAGGAACGCGCAGAGCACGCCGACCTCGAGCGGGTCGATGAATTTGCCGGTCGGCATCTTGTCCAGGAACGCGCGCTTGAGCGCCTCCTCGTCGGAGATGCCGCCGCCGTAGGACGCCGCCAGGTCTTTGGCTTGACCCGCGATCAACTCGGTGAAGACCGCCCCCGGACAGATGGCGTTGGCGGTGATGCCGATCGCTGCGCCCTCGAGTGCCGACGCTTTGGTGAACCCGACGACGCCGTGTTTGGACGCGATGTAGGCGGACTTGAACGATGACGCGACGAGACCGTGGACGCTCGAGATGTTGACGATCCGCCCGCGATTGCGCGCGACGAGATGCGGCCACACCGCCTTGGTCATGTAGAAGATGGAATCCAGATCGACGGCGCGCACGCGGTCCCAATCCTTCTCGGCGAACTCGGGGATCGGCGCGACGTGCTGCACGCCGGCGTTGTTCACCAGGTGGTCGATCGCGCCCAAGTCGGCGACGATGCGCTCGACGCCGGCTTGCACTTGCGCCGGCACGGTCACGTTGATCGCGTAGCCGCGCGCTCGCACGTTGTACTCGTCCGCCAGCGCTTGGGCACTTTTCGCGGCCACGCTTTCGTCGAGGTCGCAGACCGCAATATCGGAGCCCGCTGCGGCGAGCGCCGTCGCGCACGCGTATCCGATGCCGCGCGCCGCCCCGGTCACGACGCTCACGCGCCCGGCAAGGCGCAGACTCGGTAAATCACTCACGGCGTGCGGCTTTCACAAGGGGCGGCGAGGAGGCCTCCAAGCAAACGACGGAGAGGTAGCTACCTATGTCTGATTCTCTGAACGTGAGTCGTGATGCGGTTAGCCGCCGGCGGATGCTTGAAGCGTGCGCGGCGATACCGGTGGGCCTCGCCGCCGGTGCGGCGTCCTCGGCAAGCGCAGCGGACTTGACCAAGATTCGCATTGCCACCGCCGCTTCGGAGACCTCCGGGGCGGCGATGTACGCCCAAGACTTGGGATTCTTCACGCAGGCAGGGCTGGCGGCCGATCTCGCGTTCTTTCAAAGCGGGGCGGTGATCGTGAACACGGTCGTTTCCGGCTCGGCCGACTTCGGCAGCAGCGCCGTGTCTTCGCTCGCGCTCGCGCGCGGCAGCGGCTTACCGGTAACCATCGTCGCGGCCGGTGGATTGTCCACCGGCAAACCCATCTCCGCGATCATCGTGCTCAAGGATGGGCCTCGCACCGCGGCCGATCTCACCGGAAAAACGATGGCCGTTCCGGGACTCAAGACGTTTTCGCAATACACGGCACAATTGTGGATCGACAAGAACGGCGGCGACTCGCGTTCGGTCAAATTCGTAGAGATGCCGCCGGCGGAAATGTCGGCGGCGCTCGAATCGCACCGGGTCGACTCGGCGACGACCTTCGAGCCCGGCATCACGTTGGCAATGGCAACGGGCAATTTCCGCGTGCTTGGAAACTGCGCGGCGGTAGTGGCACCACGCTGGTTGACCTCGGTATGGTTTTCCACCGACGCCTACGTGCAGCAGAACCCGGACGCAACGCGCCGCTTCGTCGGCGCCATTCGGCAGGGCGCCCTGTGGTCGAATTCGCACCTCGCGCAGTCCTCGGCGATTCTCGCGAAGTACACGAAGCTCGACCCGGACCTGGCCGCTCGCATGACGCGCGATCAACAGGGCACGGTCCTCGATCCGGCGCTGCTGCAACCCAACCTCGACGTCCTCGCGCGCTACAACGCGCTACCCAACCCGGTGACGGTATCTCAACTCGTTTGGAATCCGCACTGACTCGATAACCTCTCATCGATCGCGGTCTTGCTTTGGAGATAAAGCATCGCGTTAACGAAACGGATTCCGTCTTCTTCGAAGAGTCCGATCGCGGTGTTGCACGAATTGCAGAGAAGGCCACGCACTTTACCGCGCTCGTGATCGTGATCGTGATCGATACACAGATGGTGGAGAAAAACCTTCTCATACGGCGTGTGTTTAGCAGGAACACACGCACGCCAATTCTTTTTGCAAATAGCACAGCAACCGTTCTGCCTATCTAACAGCTGCTCTAGTTCTTCCATCCGGACACCGTATTTCCGAAATACGTAGAGCTGTCGCTGCTTTGTCCGCCGGTATTCGCTAGTACGGTAGTATTCGCGCGCGTAGCGCTGCCGGCACGGAACGCACCGCAATTTGCCACTCTTTAGTGCGATTTTGAGCGAACCACATATTCCGCAATGCGCCGAACGTCTCATGAAGCAATTATTTCAAATCGCGGTGCCATCATGCTGGCACACGTTGACGAAATAAAGAAAACGCCGCGCAGTCTTGCTACCGACGTTTTGCAAAATGTGCCGAGACCCGGAGTCGAACCGGGGACACACGGTTTTTCAGACCGTTGCTCTACCAACTGAGCTATCTCGGCGCGGAGGCCGACGCGAGTGCTTCACCAGCCGGGCTCGTCGCCCTCCCCGCCGTAGGGCAGATCAGCGAGGCGCAGGCTTGCCTTCGAAGTTCCAGACGTGCAGGCCGGCGCCCGAGCCGGTGGTTTCGAGCTTGCCGTCGACAAAAGTCCCCGTGAAGAT
>JBEKXE010000251.1:0-4169 GCA_049512335.1 Candidatus Lustribacter sp. | reverse complement strand
GCCTCACGACCTCAGCTGAACAGCTGGCGGATGCGCTCCATGTTGCGGACATCGTCGGGTTCCTCGCCCGGGGTCTCGAGGATCGCCGTTTTCCCGCGCACGCCGGCGTGGCCCGCGATCGCACGGAAACCGGCCAGGCCGATCAGGCCTTCGCCGATGTGCCAGTGCCGGTCCTTATGACCGCCCAGCGGAATCTCGGTGTCGTTGAAGTGGAACATCACGACCCGGTCGAGCCCCAGCTCCTTCTCCACCAGGTCGAAGAAGCGGTCCACGCCGTCGGTCGAGTCGATCTGATAGCCGGCCGCCCAGGAGTGCGCCGTGTCGAGACACACCGCCAGCTGCGGGTGACCGATCGTGCGCACGAGCGCGCCGAGCTCCTCGATCGTGCCGCCGCACAGCTGCCCGGCACCGGCCGAGTTTTCCATCACCAGATACACGCCGGGCTGGATATCGGCCAACGCCGTTTCGAGCAGCGAGACGACCTGCGCGAAGCCTTCGCTGCGGTCGCGCTTACCGTACGAACCGAGATGGGTGTTGACGAACGGCACGCCCGCGGCGGCCGCAAACTTCAGATCGAAGGTCAACAGTCCCATCGAACCTTTGACGATCTTCGGATCCTCGCTCGCGAGGTTGATCAGGTACGAGGTGTGGATCGCCGACGTCGCGATGCCGGCCGCCGCACGGCTCGCGGTGAAGTGCTCGAGCGCCGGAGCGTCGATCTTCCCGACCCGATACGTCTTGGGGCTGCTGCTGAAGAACTGCAGCGACGTGCAGCCGAGCTTTTGCGCGTAGGCGACGGCGTCGTCGTAACCGGCGCCGACCTTGACGTGAAGTCCGACGTTCACCGGCGCCCGTAGTTGAAGTTCTTGGCGCGCATCCCGCGCGGCATGAAGGTCATAGCGCGGCCGCTGGCCGCCCGCGACGGGTTACGCTCGAACGTCGTGCCGGTGACCAGCACCGCATCCGACGGCCGCTCGCGCCGGCCTACGCGCCCGATCAGCTGCTCGGTTTCCGACTCGCCGAACGCGTCGGAGTCGGTGATGACGATCAGGTCGGCGGCCGGGATGTCGATGCCGCTGCCGATCAGATTGGTCGCCGCGAGAATCGACGGCGCGCGGCCGCGAAAGGCCGTCATCATCTGCACGCGCGTGCCGATGTCGCTCACCTTCACGCCGCTGCGCCGGTTGCGCTTCGACTGCTCCGCGGTATCGGCCATGTCGCCGCGCAGTTGCTGCACGTCGATGTCGTAGGTTTCCTCGAGCCGTTGCGCGAGGCGCGGCACGTCGCCGCGCGTGCGGCCGATGACGAAGATGCGCGAGCCGCGGCCGAGATGGTCGCGAATCAGCTCGTCGGCCCGCGAGAGCTGTTCGGGCGGCGGCTCGCCCCACACGCCTTCGACCTTGTGGATCTTGGTCGGCAGCACGTTGAACGGCATCTTGCGCATGCGCACGACCCGGTTGAACGCGCCGACGCGCATCAGGAAGCTGCGCAGTTCGTTCGGTGTCGCGGTCGCGAAGAGCATCGGCGCGTCGATGTTTTCGAGCAAGCGCAGGTGCTCGCGCTCGTCGAACGCATTGACGTCGTCGATGAAGACGAGATCGCTGGCGTCGAGCATGTCCCAGTAGCGGTCGATCGTCAGCATCATTGCCGAACCGACGATGACGCGGACGCTGCCGTCGGCCAGACCTTCTTCCGCGGCCCGGCGGTCGGCCGGCGCCGCCCCACCGTGAATCTGTCCGACGCCGATGCCCGTCCCGGCCAAGCGGTCCGAGAAATAGGTGACGTGCTGGCGGATCAAGTCGCGCGTCGGCGCAAGGACGCAGACGTAGCCGTCGCCGGCCAGAATCGTATCGACCGCAACCCGCAGCATGACCTCGGTCTTGCCCGAGCCGGTCGGTGCTTGTAAGAGAAATTCGTGTTTGCCCTCGTCGAGGGCGGCATTGATCTCGGTGATCGCAGCGCGCTGATCGTCGGTCAGGGCGAAGCGTTCGCCGGGCTGGATCAATTCGTGAGCTTCGGCGACGGCCTGACAGTTGGCGTTGATGCGCGCCCAGACGTCGGCGTCGGCCGGAAGGGCTAGGCGAGCGATAGGGCTCCTGCTTCCTGGTCGTGAGATTGGTCGGGAGGTTGGTCGTGAGGTTGGGTCATCGGCAGCTCGACTTCGCGCGGCGTGAAAGCGTCGATGTCGACGGAGGGCAGATCGTCGAGCGAGTTGAGGCCGAAAGCTTCGAGAAAATCGGGCGTGGTCTTGTAGAGCAGCGGCCGGCCGGGTGACTCGCGCCGTCCCGACTCGACGATGAAACGCCGGTCGAGCAAGGTTGCGATCACCGAATCGGCGCTGACGCCGCGGATCTCTTCGATCTGCGCTTTGGTCACCGGCTCGTTGTAGGCCACGATCGCCAGCGTTTCGAGCGCCGCCGGCGAGAGGTTGTTCTTGGGCGGCAACAAGTACGCTTCGACGGCCGAGCGCGCCGACGGCGCGCTGGCGAAGCGGTAGCCGCCGGCGACTTCGCGCAGCACGATGCCGCGTCCGGCGAACTCTTCGTCGATGTGCTGCAGCGCGACCGTGACCTCGGATTCTTCGGCCCCGGTCAGTTTGGCCAGCGCTTTGATCGAAAGCGGTTCCGAGGCGACGAACAACACGGCCTCGATGCTGCGCTGGAGACCGCCCGTATCGAGCAGTTCTTCCTGCATGGGCTCAGCGGCCGGCGCGTCGATTTCAGCCGACATGCGCGACCTCCGCCGGCGGCGCCGGCAGCAAGTCGATGTCGCCGAACGGGCCGCTCTGCGTGACGTGGATGCGCCCGCGGCGGACCAGTTCGAGCAGGGCCAAAAACGTGACGATGATGGTGAAGCGATCTCCCCCGGCGATGAGCGCGAAGAAGCTGGCGCGGCCATCGCGCCGCACGGTCTTCGCGACCAGATCCATTTGTTCGTTGAGCGACACACGCTCGCGCACGATCGTGCGCACCTCAGGCTTCGCCGAACGTAGCGCCGCTTCCAGCGCCCGGGCCAATTTTGCCGCGTCAATCTTGTAACGCTGGGTGAGCTCGGCGGTCGCGTCGCCGCCCTCGCTGCGCATGTAGAACGCCGAGGCTTCCTGAGCGCGCGTCCACAGATCGCGACCGGCGTCGCGGTAACGCGAGTAGGCGATCAGCCGCTCGCGCAGGCGCGCTTCAACCGACTCGGCCGACTCCTCGCTCGTTTCGAATTCCTGCGGAATCGGCGGCAGCATCGCTTTCGACTTCAGGAAGACCAACGTCGATGCGATGACCAGGTAGTCGGCGGCGACCTCGACGTCGACCACTTCCATGGCCGCGATGAACGCGAAGTATTGGTCGGCCACCAACGCTAGCGGCACGGTCGCGATGTCGAGCTGCTGCTCCTTGACCAAATTCAACAGCAGGTCCAGCGGACCGTCGAAAACGTCGACCGAGACGCGGCAGGCGCGCTCGTCAACCGGGCTAGCGGTCAAGATGCGCTAGAGTCCCTCATCGCCTCGAGCTTGAGCGGAGCCGGCGCCTCGGGTTCGAAGACGGCGTCGCCCTCGCGCTCGAGGTACTCGAGCCCGAGGTCCACCAGGCGCTTTTCATTGACGTACTTGAGCACTTTCTTGGCGGCCTTGATCTCGAACCAGCGAGCCTCGTCGACCTCGTGGTCGTGGTTGGCCGTGTCGCCCGAAAGGTAGCGCATGAGGTAGAAGTGGACCGATTTCTTGTGCTTGGTCCGGTTCAGGTAGAACCAGTACGAGATATCGGAAAGCTTGATCAGGATCTCAGCCCAACAGCCGGTCTCCTCGCGAACCTCGCGCAGGGCGGCTTGCTCGTGGGTTTCCCGGGCCTCGACGTGGCCCTTGGGGAGCGACCAGACGCGCGGAATCCCTCGCCCGATCAGGAGGGCTTCGAGGGTCGCACCATTCCGCCGCAAGACGAGCCCGCCCGCGGAGACCTCATACTTGATCCGCATCGTCGAAAATCCACTCCGTTCCGGAGGGGTCTTCTCCAAGTATACGCCCCACTCCCAAGAAGGAGTTTTGGAAATCACTGAGTCTGGGAGGAGTCCCCTCTATTTCAGGCTGGAGTCCTTCGACAGGCTCAGGATGGCAGCCAGCGGAGGTCCGGATGCCGGGCCGCGCGGGTCTCGTCGACGCGGCTGACGGGCGTCGTGAC
>JBEKXE010000250.1:0-4190 GCA_049512335.1 Candidatus Lustribacter sp. | reverse complement strand
CGGCCTTGATCCACGCCGCGACGATGGTCACCGCGGGCGTCTATTTGATCGCGCGCTGCGCGCCGCTCTGGAACGCCTCCAGCGACGCGCGCGTGCTGGCCGGTTCGATCGGCGCGCTGACGGCGATCACCGGCGCGGTCCTCGGCTGCGCGCAGTGGGACATCAAGCGTATCCTGGCCTACTCGACGATGTCGCAGATCGGCTACATGATCATGGGCGTCGGAGTCGGCGCCTACGACGCCGGCGTGCTGCACTTTTTCACCCACGCGTTCTTCAAGGCGCAGCTCTTCCTCGGCGCCGGCATCATCATCCACAACCTCGCCAACGAGCAGGACGTGCGCTTGATGGGCGGCTTGCGCAAGCAGATGCCGTTCGCGTTCTGGGCGATGACGATCGGCGTGCTCTCGATCTGCGGCATTCCCGGCTTCGCCGGATTTTTCAGCAAGGACGCGGTCTTGAGCGACACGCTCGCCCACGGTCATCCGATCATGTGGGCGGTGGGCGTGATCACCGCCGGGCTGACGGCGTACTACATGTTCCGCATGCTCTTCGTGACGTTCTTCGGCGCCTACCGCGGGCACGTCGATCCGAGTGAGCTCGGTCTGCGGCATCCGGAACTGGCCGGTACCGCGGCCGCCGCCGGGCACCATCCCGAAGAAGAAGCGCACCACGCGCATCACGCGCCGGCGTGGCTGATGAGCGCGCCGGTCGCGATCCTGATGGTTCCGACCGTGCTGATCGGCTGGCTCGATTTCGGCGGCGAAAGCAGCCCGTGGGGCCAATATTTCGCGCCGCTGTTCGGCCACTACGAGCCGACTACGAGCACGCCGCCCGAAGCGCTGACGAGCCTACTGGTGCTCGTGCTGGTCGCGGCGGGCATCACCGTCGCCTACCTGCGCTACGCCGCTCCGGCCGCGCTGGCCGACGCGGTGCCGCGCCTGCGCGCCGAGACGGTGCGCATGCCGAGCGCGCTGGTCAACGCGTTCTACTTCGATGCGGCGATCGACGCGCTGTTCGTCAAACCGTCGGCCGCGCTGGGCCGGTTCTTCAGCAGCGTGATCGATCCGCGGGTGATCGACGCGGGCGTGCGCGAGGCGAGCATCTCCGCGTCGTGGCTCGGTCATCTCTTCCGTAGTTTCCAGACCGGGCTGGTCCGGGCGTACGCGCTGGCGCTGGCGTTCGGTGCTGCGTGTTTTGCGATCTACTACGTCGTGATCGGAGCCGGCCGATGAGCGTTACCGTTCTGGTCCTCGGCCCGATCGTCATCGGCCTCATCCTCTACGCGTTGCCGAAAGGCGCCGGTGGGCTCGCGCGCGGCATCGGTGCCACCGTCGCCGCGCTCACGTTCCTGCTGATCGCGGTCAAACCCGACGCGCCCGATGCATCGCTGCCATGGCTTTCGCGGCCCTTCACCGCCGCGTTCCATCTCGGTTACGGGCCGATCTCGTACTGGGTCGTGCTGCTGCTGGCGGTCGTGACGTTCAGCGGCCTCATTGCGCTGCGTATCCCGCGCGAGCGCGAGTTCACCGCGCAGATGCTGATCCTCCAGGGAGCGATGAACGGCGTGTTCCTGTCCAAGGACATGCTGCTGTTCGCGCTGTTCTGGGACCTGATGCTGATCCCGGTGTTCTTGCTGATGCTCGGCTGGGGTCACCCCTCGCGCAGCACGCACGCGCACGGAACCGCCGCGTGGCGTTACCTGATTTACAACGTTGCCGGCGGCTTGACGCTGCTCTTGGCAACGGTCGCGTTCGGCGTGGTCAACGGCTCGACCGACGTCATCGGCGCGCATGCCGCGCCGGTCACGATCGGCTATCTGTGGGGACCGTGGATCTTCGCCGGTTTTGCCTTCGCGTTCCTGATCAAGACGCCGGTCTGGCCGCTGCACACGTGGATGCCGGACACCTATACCGAGCTGCCGCCGCCGGTCGTGGCGTCGGTCAGCGCCATCCAGTCGAAGGCCGGCCTCTACGGTTTCATCGCGATCGGCTTGCCGTTCCTGAACGAGCAGATGCATGCGGCCGCGCCGCTGATGTTCGTGCTCGGCCTCGTCGCGCTGCTCTACGGCGCGTTCATCGCGTTCACGGAAGATGATGCCAAACGCGTCCTGGCCTATAGCTCGCTCTCGCACTTGGGCTTGATCCTGATCGCGATCTTCAGCTTCAATCCGATCGCGCTGGCCGGCGCCGCGGTGTACATCATCGCGCACGGGCTCTTCAGCGCCACGGGCTTCCTCACGCTCGGCTACATCGAGGAGCGTGAGGAAACGCGCAGCCTCTCGCATCTGGGCGGCCTCGCCGCCGACAACCCGCGCTTGAGCGGCGCGTTGATGATCACCGCGCTCGCGGCGCTCGGCTTGCCGGGCTTGGCCGGATTTGCGGGCGAGATCCTGATCTTGACCGGTGTCTACTCGGCGGGCTACTGGTGGGCGGCGCTGATCGCGCTGATCCCGATCGTGCTGGCGGCGGGCTACATGCTGCGGTTGTTCCAAACGATCATGCACGGCCCCAAGCGCGCCGATCTGCCCGAACGTGCGGACCTCACGTGGAACGAAGGCTTCGCCCTCGCTCCGCTGGTCGTGGGTCTGGCCCTGCTCGGGATCAATCCGCACGCGGTCGCCGCTTTTGCCGATGGGGTGAACGCCATTGCCGGTCGCTAGTTTCGCCACCTCGGCCGACGTCGGCGCGCTGCTGCCCGCAACGATCGTTGCGCTGACGGCGCTCGTGGCGCTGTTCTTCGATCTGATCGCGCCGGCAGCGACGCGCCGGATCCTGGCCGTCGTGGTCGCCGCGATCGGACTGGTTGCCGCCGGCATCATCCTCGCGCAGCAGTACCCGCATGCCTACGCGGCGTTCGGCGGCGCGTTCTTGCAGGGCGGCTTCAGCACCGTGTTCTCGGAGATCATCGTGATCGCGACGCTGGCGACGCTGACGCTCGGCCTCGGCGTGGGCCGCGACGATCAAGTCGCGGGTTCGACCGCGCTGATTCTCTGGAGCGCCAGCGGTGCGATGCTGATGACCGGCGCCGGCAACTTGATGATCATCTTCTTGGGGCTGGAGCTGCTCTCGCTCGGGCTCTACTGCCTGTGCGCGATCTCGGCGCGCGCGACCGCGCGCGAGTCCGCGCTGAAGTACTTGATCCTCTCGTCGATGGCGTCGGGGTTCTTGCTCTTCGGCATGGCGCTCTTGTTCGGCGCCAGCGGTTCGGTCGCGCTTTCCGCGCTCGCCGCCACGAAGCCGAGCATGCTGCTGTTGCTCGGCAGCGGGTTCTTCCTGGTCGGCATCGCGTTCAAGCTGAGCCTCGTGCCGTTCCACGTCTGGACGCCCGACGTCTACGAGGGCGCGCCGCTGGCGGTGACCGCGTTCATGTCGGTCGTCACGAAGGCCGGCGCGTTGGCCGTGCTGGCGCGCTTCGCGTACGCGTCGATTCCGGCCGACGCCGCAACCGCGATCCTGATGCCGGTGTGGACCGTCGCCGCGCTCTCGATGCTCGTCGGCAACCTGGCCGCGCTCTCGCAGACCGACATGAAACGCCTCTTGGCGTACAGCGGGATCGCGCAAGTCGGCTATATCGTCGCCGCCTTCGCCGGACAAACGGCGATCGGCGTGCGATACGCGATCTTCTACCTCGCAGCGTACACGTTCATGAACCTCGGCGCGTTTGCGGTCGTGCAGCTGATGTCGCGCGACGCCGATGCGGTCGTCGGTCTCGGCCGCTTCGCGGGCCTTGCGTATCGGCGGCCGTGGCTGGCTGCCTTGATGACGTTCTTCTTGCTCGGTCTCGCCGGCTTGCCGCCCACGGCCGGCTTCACCGGAAAGATCCTGATCCTCGCGGCGACGATCGACGGCGGCTACGCCTGGCTGGGCGGCGTCCTGATCCTCGGCACCGCGATCTCGATCTATGTCTACTTCAAGATCGTGCGCGCGATGTTCACGCGCGTCGACGAAGCGCACGTGCGCGACGAGCGTTCGGCCAACGGGCTACCGTGGGTCACGATCGCCGTCTGCGCCGCCGCGGTCTTCGTCCTCGGCCTCTACCCATTCACCCCCTCGAACGTCCTACCACTGGTCCGTTAACCGCCACCTATCCGCCACGATCGTCGCCATCCCACTGTCACGATCGTCGCCCCCACCGTCATCCCGAGCGTTGTCGAGGGACAGCCACGATCGTCGGCGATACGCCACCGTCCG
>JBEKXE010000249.1:0-4219 GCA_049512335.1 Candidatus Lustribacter sp. | reverse complement strand
CAATCGGGGCTAAGGTAAGAGCCGCTCCTAGAATCGCAGTGCAAAGGCCTATCAGTTGGTACCTCATTTGTTAGAGTTACTGGCCATGCTCAAGCGGCTGCGCGGCTCTCCCTACTCGGAATTCAAACCCATTTTCTCCTCATACCCGCTTGCTGGGCTACGTGGAAGTGGCACTCAGTTTAGGAGCTGGTCGATGACCTCGCCGGTGGTCCGGACGTCGCCGAAACTCTGATAGAACGAGGTCAGGCCGGCCAGGTGGTCGTCGTCGTAGCGCGCGCCGTTGGCGTCGGCGACCATCACGACCTTGTAGTCGAGCATCATCGCGTCACGGGCGGCCGATTCGCAGCACATGTTGGTCGCGGTTCCGGTGACGATCAGGTTCTCGATCCCGCGCGCCTGCAGCACCTCGTGGAGGTTCGAAGCGCCGGCGATGAACGGGCTGAAGCGCGACTTGTAGACCACCGGATCCTGCGGATCGATCGCGAGATCGGCGTGGAAGGCGTGGCCGGGATGCCCGGGTGAGAGCTGGTCGCGATGGTTCGCTCCGCGCTCGGGCGTGAAGAAATGATCGTGATAGATGTGCCAGCGGCTCGTGCCGTCTTGGCCCGCGGTCATGCCCACCCACACGACGAGCCCGCCGAGCTCGCGCATCCGCGCCGCGAGCCGGTTGACGTTCGGGATGATCGCCAGTACCGACGGAATCTCCCCGACGTAGAAGTTCTGCATGTCGATCACGAGCAGCGCGGTCTTGCGCGGATCGAAGCGATCGAACACGTTTAGGCGACCTCGTTTCGCCAGCACGCGTTCGATCACGTACGGCGGCATGCCGTAGGGCGTGTCAGCCACGATTGGGGCTGTCCTTCGACAAGCTCAGGATGACATGGGGGGAGCGGCTCGCTCTTTCGGCTAGGCGCGAGGTGAGCCGCCCATGTCTTTGTCGAGTTTGTCCAGGGTTTGCATCGCCGGCAAGATTTGCGCGAAGCTCGCGTTCGGCTCGCGTTTCTCTTTGATCGCGGCGAAGAACTCGCGATCTTGCAGTTCGATGCCGTCGAAGGAAACGGCCACGCCGGTCAAGTCGATCTTGTTGCCCTTGCCGTCGCTCAAGTCGTCGTAATAGGCCAGATACGTCCCGTTGTCGCAGATGTAGCGGAAGAACGTTCCGAACGGGCCGTCGTTGTTGAACGAGAGCGAGAGCGTGCAGATCGCGCCGTTCGGCACCTTCATCAGGATGCCCATGTCCATCGAGATCTTGAGCTGCGGGTGCATCGGGCCTTCGATCGCGTGCGCGACCGTCGCCGTCTGACCGGTCTGGTACTGGAACAAGTCGACGGTGTGGCACGCGTGATGCCAGAGGAGATGATCGGTCCAGCTGCGCGGATTGCCCGCGGCGTTCATATTCGTGCGGCGGAAGAAGTACGTTTGCACGTCCATCTGCAGCACCTTGAGCTCGCCGGCCTTGATCTTGTTGTGAATGTACTGGTGGCTCGGGTTGAAGCGGCGCGTGTGTCCGCCCATGCCGATCACGCCGGTTTCCTTTTGCACGGCCAGCAGGCGTTCCGCATCGGCGAGCGTGTCGGCCACCGGAATTTCGACCTCGACGTGCTTGCCGGCCCGCATCACCTGTTCGCCCTGCTTGGCGTGCATGCGCGTCGGCGTGGCGAGGATGGCCGCCTCGACGCCGGGTTGCGCGAGCGCTTCGGCAAGATCGCCCGTGTAGTGCGGGATCCCGTACTTCGCGGCAATAGCTTTGGTCGATTCCTGATTGCCGCCCACGAGCGAAGCAACTTCGACTCCATCGATGCGTGCGATCCCATCCAGATGCTTCTGACCAAACGCGCCTTGCCCGGCGACAACGACCTTCATGTTTCTTGAACTACCCCTTACGCTGCGTTTTCGAGAATGATGTGGCCGACGGCCGTGTTCGATGCGGGTACGTGATAGAAGCGATAGATCTCTTTGGTGCGTTCGTCGAGCGCGCCGCGCATGATCAACCACATCACGAGCTCGATCGCTTCGGCACCCGCTTCGCGGACGTACTCGATGTGCGGGATCTTCACCGCCGATTCCGGATCCTGCGCGAGCTTGTCGAGGAACGCGTTGTCGAACTTGCTGTTGATCAAGCCCGCGCGCTGGCCGGATATCTGATGCGACATCCCGCCGGTGCCCATAATAGCGACGCGCAGCGGCTGCGGGTACGAGTCGATCGCGCGCCGGATCGCCTTCCCGAGCATGTAGCAGCGGTGGCCGGTCGGGGGCGGATACTGCACCACGTTGACGGCCAGCGGAATCACCGGACACGGCCACGCCGCCGGCTGGCCGTACATCAGCGAGAGCGGCACCGTAAGGCCGTGATCGACGTCCATCTTGTTGACGATCGTCATGTCGAACTCATCGAGGATCGTCGACTGCGCGATGTGCGCGGCGAGCTCGGGGTGACCTTGCACGACCGGCACCGGCCGCGCACCCCAGCCCTCATCGGCCGGCGGGAACGAGGCGGCGCAGCCGATCGCGAACGTCGGGATGATCTCGAGCGAGAACGCCGAGGCGTGATCGTTGTAGACGAGGATGATCGCGTCGGGCTTCAACTCGGCCATATACTTCTTCGACGGCTCGAAGCCGCGGAACAGCGGCTGCCAGTAGGGCTCCCCGGTCTTGCCGTTGTCGAGCGCGGCACCGATGGCCGGCACGTGCGAGCACGCCACGCCGGCGACGATCTTAGCCACGTTTCCACTCCGATTTGCTGCGGTTGCCCTCGACCGGCCGGCCGCCGGCCAGCATCATGTCGGCGTACTCTTGCTGCGTCGCGCCGGTCATCTTCGCGGCGAGTTGCTGGAACGCGAGGCCGTCGGTCGCGCCGAGTTTCGCGGTGAAGTAGATGTTGCCGCCGAGTTCGAGCATCTTGTTCCAGTCGCGATCGAGGATCGCTTTGGTCTGCTCCGGCGTCATCGGAAATTGCTTCAGGTACCCCGCTTCGTCGGCCCGGAAGGCGTCGCGGTTCTCGGGCTTCATCAGCGACATGCAGAACATGTTGAGGTGATAGCCGTTCCGCGACCGTTCGGCGTCGAACAGCAGCGTGCCGGGAATGTCTTCGAATTGGGGTTCGCTCATGGTCTGATTCCTTTACACCGATTCGTCATCCTGAGCCTGTCGAAGGATTCCCTGTTCGCGGCTGCGCGACCACGAAAAACACGTACGTTCGCAGATCTTGGTAGGCCTCGGCGTCGACGCCGCGCACGTCGACGCGCTTGCCGGCAACGTGGCCGCCGAGCGGCACCGGTAGCATAACCCCGAAAATGCGCCGCCGGGTGGCGTCGTCGACGCGGCCGTCGGTGACGCGCTCCCAGCGCCGGACGTCGTATCCGGCGCCGTCGAAGAGCGCCGCGATCGACTGCCGCGTGAAGAACCGCAGGTGCGTCTTGTCGAGCAGGCCGCTGCCGGCGTAGGTAAAGCGACCGGCAGCCAACTCGTCGAGCAGCCACAGGTTGGCGACGTTGGGAATCGAGGCAACGACCGTCGCCTCCGGTGCCAGCACCGCGCGCAGCCGTTGCAGAAAGCCCCAGGGGTCGACGAGGTGCTCGAGCACGTCGGCCAGCAGCACGCCGTCGACGCCCGTGATGCCCGCCGCGGCGAGGTCGAGCGAATCGGCCGAACCTTCGATCATCCGGTCGACGCGCGTGGCGGCGCGTTGCGCGGCCGCAGCGACGACCTCGACGCCGATCGTCTCGACGCCCGGCCAGCGGGCTTTGGCGGCCGCGCTCGTCGCTCCACTGCCGCAGCCGACGTCGAGCAGCCGTTTGGGCGCGCGCGGAAAGAGGTCGAGCAACTCGATGCGCAGGTGGTTGTAGTATTCCGGATCGGCCTCAGACATGGGCGACGCTGCGTTCGTTCATCGTTGCCGCGAGCGCCTCGGTCATCGCGAGCGTGCGCGGATCGACCACGCCGTGGATCAACGTGCGACCGAGCTCGCGAATGCGCCGTCCGGCTTGGACGTCGGATGCCACCCGCGACATCTCGCGCGCCGCGCGCGGTCCGCGCTCGGTGAAGGCGGCCGGATCGGCGCGGATCGTGCGCACCGCCTCCGCCGCGGCCGCCGTGTCGTCGGCAACGACGCAGGCGTGCGGCGGAATCGTTTCGAGGAACGGGCTGCCGTCCAGCGCGACGACGAGCGCTCCGCCGGCGAGCGCGGCGCCGCCGAGCAGCCCCCAGGCGTCGCCCAGAT
>JBEKXE010000248.1:0-4362 GCA_049512335.1 Candidatus Lustribacter sp. | reverse complement strand
CTCACGCCGCTTCCGGCGCAGATGTTGTAGGTCTCACCCGGACGGCCCGCGTCGATGAGCCGTATGAGCCCGTCGACGCCGTCGTTCACGTCGACCAGATCGCGCACGGGGGAAAGGTCGCCGACGACCATCCCGGCGTCCGCACCGCGTTCGATCGCAACGACGCGGCGCGCAAAGTCGGAACAGACGTCGCCCGTTTTGCGCGGTCCGACGAGCGCGAACGGGCGAAAGCCGACGACGTCGACGTGGTAGTGCCGGTAGTACAACTGCGCCAGCTGCATGGCCGCGGCTTTCGATGCGCCGTACGGACTGTTCGGCCCGATCGGCGCATCCTCGGCGATCGGCGTGCCGTCGACCGGCTCGGCATACTCGGCGCTCGATCCGGCGAGCAGCAGACGCGTCGACGGCGTGCGTTGGCGAATCGATTCGAGCAGCACGATGGTCGTGCCGACGTTGACGCGATACGTTTCGGCGGGCTCTTGCCACGAGCGAGCCGGTAAGCTTTGCGCCGCGAGATGGACCACTACATCGGGGGCGAAGCGCTCGAGCGCGTCGTCGACGGCGGCCTGATTCTCCAGGTCGACCGTATCCCGCGCCCAGGCGGCGACGGTGTCGCCGCGCCGGATCAGCGCTTCGGTCAGAAATCCGCCGATGAAGCCGGCCGCCCCGGTGACGACGATCCGCATCGCGCCGTTACGGTGTCGGAGCGAACGTGCGCAAGTCGACGACCGTGCGCGTGGCTTCTGCCTGGTAGGATGCCAGGGTGGCGCGAACGGCTTCGAGTCCGTCGGCGCCGTCGCCCAGCGGCCGGCGGCCTTCGCGGATCGCCGCTTTGAACTCGTTCCACTCGGATTGCCACGAACTGTCGCCGCCGCGATATTGGATGACGTGGTCTTGGAACGGCGCCGTAAAGTCGCGTTTACCGGCGTACAGCTTTTCCGTGCCGTACGTCGCGCCCAGCCCTTCGACCGAGAAGTAGCCCTCGTCGCCGAGGATCTCGAACGAGAAGAGATTTTCCCACTGCGTCAAGCTGGCATGCAGCATCGCGAGCGCTCCGGCTGCCGACCGGAAAAGTGCCATGCCGTTGTCTTCCAACGGCTGCTTGTCAAAGTAACCGATCGCCGTCATGCAGCTCACCTCGGTGAGATCGCCGAGAAACCAGCGAAAGAGGTCGATTGCATGAACGCCTTGTTCGGCGTACTGACCGCCGGCAGCGCGCGCCGGGTCGGCGCGCCATTCGTTTTCGTAACCCGGCCGGCCGCAGATGCCGTAGCGGCAGCGGCCTGAGATCGGACGCCCGAAGTCGCCTTGCTCGAAACGCCGCCGGGCTTCCAGAATCGCCGGATGGTGGCGATGGTTGAAGCCGCATTTCAAAACGCGCTGCGCGCGCGCGGCAGCGTCGACCATCGCTTGCGCCTCGCCGAGCGTTCGGCTCAACGGCTTTTCGCACAGCACGTGCTTGCCGGATTCCAGCGCGGCGACGGAGATCTCGGCATGGAGATGCGGAGGAGTCGTCACCACCACCGCGTCGATGTCGCTGCGCCCGACGGCGGCGTGCCAATCGTCCGTCGCCTCGCATCCGAACTGTGCGGCCAACGCGTTGCGCGAGGTGGCGTCGGTGCCGGCGATGACGACCAGTTCGTCGTCGGGAGACTGATGCACGACCGGTGCGCGGCGCCGCGTTTGTAAGCCCGATCCGACGAACGCCACCTTCATCGTGCGGCTCCCGCTTTGCCCTGACGGCCACGGCCGATCTCATCGTAGGAAAGACCGGCAGCCGCAACCGCTTCGGCGTCCCAAAGTCCGGCCGTGTCGAGAACGTAGTGGCCGCTCATGCGTTTTCCGACCGCTCCGAAGTCGAGCCCGCGGTAATCGCTCCACGGCGTCATGAGCACCACCGCCGCGGCACCCGCGACGGCGTCGAGCGGATCCTCGAAAAACTGAAAGCCGTGGTAGGTTTCGAGCTCCTGACGGTCGGCGCGCGGATCGTGCGCGCTGACGACGGCGCCGGCGGCGAACAGGTCGGCGATGACCTCGAGCGCTGCCGAACGCCGCAGCGTGCTCGTGTCGGCTTTATAGGTCAAACCGAGCACGGCAATGCGCGCCCCCGCGAGCGCCGGCAGAGCGTGCCCGAGCTTGCGAATGACGAGCCGGTTCTGTTCCGCGTTGGCGACCCACGCGCCGTCGAGCAGCGGGGTGTCGAGAGCGTGCTCGTCGCCGAAGCTGCGCAGCGTTTGCATGTCGCGGGCCAGCGTCCCACCCGAAAAACCGAGACCCGGAAGGAGCATCGCCTTGCTCCCGACCCGCGGTTCGAGGCGCAGGATTTCACCGACCCGTTTGCCGTCCGCGCCGACGGCATCGCAGATGTTCCCCAGCTCGTTGGCAAAGCAAATGCTGACAGCCAGGAACGCGTTGAGCGCGTGCTTGACCATCTCGCCGGTCCGCAGCGAGACTCGTTGCCAATTGGGCGCCAGCGGCCCGAGAATCGTCATGAGGCGCTCGAAGGCGCCGTCATCGTCGGTTCCGACGACGGGTAGCGGCGGCGCCATGAAGCGTTCGATCGCTTGGCCGAGCCGTAAGTTCTCCGGCATGTACGCGAGCGTGATCCCGCGACCGGGGGCGCGCTCGGCCACGATCGCGGCGAGCCGGTCGCACGTGCCGACCGGCACCTGCGCCGTCACCAGCAGCGTCGCGCCGGCCTCGAGCGACGGCGCGATGCGTTCCACGCAGGCGAAGATCCCGCTCAGATCGCTTTCATCGCGCTCGTTGACCGGCGTGTCGAACATGAGAAAAACGAACGGTGCGCCGGAAACCGCCGCCGTCTCATCGGTCGTGAACGATAGGCGGCCCGCCGCCAGGCCGCGCTCGAGCAGCGCGTCCAAGCCGGGCTCGAAAAGCGGAGCCTGACCGCGCATCAAACCGCTGATGGTTTCGGCGTTCGAATCGGCCCCAACGACGGCATGCCCCATGTCCGCAAGACACGCGGCACCGATGATCCCCTGGTGCCACAAACCGAGGACGGCAATCGTCATCGCACCCACTCGAGGCTGCCGGGTTTGTTCATCATGCGCTGCACGGCGATGCGTACGGACTGGTCCGAGTCCAGCTTCGAGGTCCAGCCGAGATCGGCCATCTTCCGTACTTCAAAATGCACCCGTGGCTGATCGCCCGGCCACGCTTTGCGCGTTCCTTCGATTCTGATTTCCGCGTTCGGCAATCCCATCTCGGTGACGACAATCTGCGCGATGTCGATGACCCGCGTGATCGTCGGGGTGCCGAGGTTGAACACGTCGCACGGTTTGTCGTCGCCGAGCGGAATATTGGCGTAGCCGTAGAGCATGCCGTCGATGCATTCCTCGACCAGGAAGTAGTTCTTTTCTTGACGGCCGTCGCCCCGGACGAGCAAGTGCGACGGATCTTTCCGCAGCCGGCCGACGAAGTCGAAGATCACGCCGTGCGTCATGCGTGCGCCCAACACGTTGCCGAACCGGTACATCCAGGCGCGCAGTCCGTACACGTGGCAGAACGACGCGATGAAGGCCTCGCCCGCGATCTTGCCGGCACCGTAGGTCGACACCGGCAACAGCGGGCCGGCGGTCTCCGTGACCGACTCATCCTCGCAGATGTTCCCGTAGACCGCGCCGCTGGATGCGAAGATGATGTCGCGCACGCCGGTACGCCGCATCGCTTCGATGGCGTTGAACGTCCCGACGGCGCAGTCGTTGAGGTCGCGCGCCGGCTCGGCATGGCTATTGATGATGTCGGTATTGGCGGCCAGGTGCCACACGAGATCGCAGCCGCGTGTGACGTCGATCAGCCGGTCGAGGTCCATGATATCGGCTTCGATGAATGTCACGTTGGGACGCTGAAGGTGACGTTCGATGTATTCAAGCCGGCCGTTGGAGAGGTTATCGTACACGACGAAGTGTACGCCCCCCTCGGCGAGAAGGTCGAGAACGTGGCTTCCGATGAAGCCCGCTCCTCCGGTGAGGAGCACGCGCTTCACGTGCGAGGGCAATTGCACCGCGTTTAGTTTCCTTCGGCGATCTCGGTGATGAGCGACCGCACGGCCGCACTGACGGCTTCGCGCGAGTTCATCTTGTTGTTCCACCCGATCGAGCGGACTTTCGTGGTGTCGATCCGGTAGACCGGCACGTCGGCGCGCCAGCCGCGGGCGCCGCCCGAAAAATCGAACGCCACGCCGTTCAGGCCCATTTCCGCGACGACGATCTCGGCGATCTCGCGCACGAGTAAGTGGTCCTCGGAGCCGACGTTGAACACGTCGTATCCCTCCGTTTGGCGTTCGCACAGCAGCAGCATGGCCTCGACCACGTCGGAGGTGTGGACGTATGGCTTGCTCTG
>JBEKXE010000247.1:0-4390 GCA_049512335.1 Candidatus Lustribacter sp. | reverse complement strand
CGTGGAAGCGGTGACGGGCGGCGTGTTGGCGTGGGGCAGCTTTGCCGGTTGGCTCACGGTGGGTGAGATCTACGCCGCGGTCGTGGTGCTCGGATGCGCGAGCGCGTTTGAGGGGCCGGCCGATTCCGCGCTGTTGCCGGCGGTGGTGCCCGCCGACATGCTGCAGCGCGGCGCGGCGCTGGTCGGCGGGACGTGGCAATCGGCCGCGGTCGGCGGACCGGCGATCGGCGGGATCGCGTACGCCGTCGCTCCCGGCGTGCCCTACGCGGCACTCGCCGTGCTCATGTTCGCAGCGCTCGTCCTTAACGGCACGATCCCCATCGCAACCGTGGTGCGCGACGAGGAACCGCGCTCGCTAAAGACGCTGTTTGCGGGTGTCGCCTTCGTGCGCCGGCAACCGGCAATTCTCGGAACGATCTCACTCGATCTCTTTGCCGTGCTGCTCGGAGGGGCGACCGCGTTGCTGCCGATTTACGCGCGCGACATCTTGCACACCGGTCCGTGGGGGCTCGGTCTCCTGCGTGGCGCGCCGGCGCTCGGCGCCGTGGCGATGACCGCGCTGCTGGCGCAACGCCCGATCGCGAGCCGGGCCGGCATACGAATGTTTCAGGGCGTGATCGTCTTCGGTGCGGCGACGATCGTGTTCGCGCTCTCGCATCTGTTCTGGCTCTCGCTTGCTGCACTGTTCGTGATGGGCGCGGGCGATGCCGTCAGCGTTGTCGTTCGCACCTCGCTCGTGCAGTTGCTCACGCCGGACGCGATGCGCGGCCGCGTGAGCGCGGTCAACGGGCTGTTCATCAGCACGTCGAGCCAGCTCGGCGAGTTCGAAAGCGGCGTTACGGCGGCGCTGCTCGGCACGATGCCGGCGGCTGCGCTCGGCGGCCTTGGAACGATCGCCGTTGCGCTATGGTGGATGCGTCTCTTTCCGGCATTGCGCGCCGTGGATCGGCTCGAAGGGTGAGCGAAACCGGCGCGCGCCGGCCGCGTACCAAGCCGGGCTCGGTTCGGCGCGAAGAATTGCTCGATGCCGCCGAAAGGCTCTTCCTCGAGCGCGGCGTAGCGGGCACGAGCATCGATGAAGTCGTGGCGGCCGCGGGCGTCGCAAAAGGCACGTTCTACTTGTACTTTGCTTCGAAAGACAAGATCCTCGCGGCGCTGCAAGAGCGGTACGTCGGTACGTTTCACGCTACGCTCGCTGCGGCGATGGAACGGCGCCGTCCCGACGACTTTCCCGGCCGGCTCGACGCGTGGGTCAAGGCCGCGGTCGACGATCAGCTCGACCGCGTCGCCCTGCACACCGTGGTGTTCCACGACGCGCACATCAGGGATCGCAACGGCGAGAGCCCGGTCATCAGCCAGCTCGCCGACCTGCTGATTGCGGGCGCACGGGCCGGGGCGTGGAACGTCGCGGATGCCGGCTTGACCGCGATCATGCTCTTCCACGCGCTGCACGGCGCGGTGGACGACCGGGTGATGGCCGCGCAGAACGTCAATCGCCGCCAGCTGATCGGCGCGTTGCGAAAATTCTTTCGATCAGCAGTTATGCGGGGGAGCGATTCGGATGCCTGACGAGCGGGATGGGGGGCCGGAGAGTTCGGCGGCGCGCGTGGCGTTGTGGCGGGCGCAGCATGTGCTGGTTGATGAACCGCCCCATGTGCTCGAGGACGAGATCGGGTTGCGGCTGGTCGATCCGGACAATGGCTGGCGCTCGCAGCCGGACATGCATCCGGAGGGGACGCGCCGGTTTCGGGCGGCGATCGTTGCGCGGGCGCGCTTCATTGAGGATCTGGTCGTCGAGGAAGCCGGGCGCGGCGTCACGCAGTATGTCATTCTCGGTGCGGGGCTCGATACGTTTGCGCAGCGCCGGCCGGAAATTGCGGCGCGGCTGCGGGTGTTCGAGGTCGATCGGCCCGGACCGCAAGCGTGGAAGCGTCAGCGGCTGATCGAACTCGGCTACGGCGTTCCGGAGTGGTTGGGGCTCGTGCCGGTGGACTTTGAGGCGGGTGAGAATTGGCGCGAACGATTGGTCGCGGCGGGCTTCGACGAGAGCCGGCCGGCGGTCGTCGTCGCAACCGGCTTGTCGATGTACCTCACGAGCGAAGCGAACGCGGCGCTGCTGCGCCAAGTCGCGACGCTGGCGCGGGGCTCCACGCTCGCGATGACCTACATCTTGCCGCTCGAGCTGGCCGATCCGGCCGAACGTCCCGGACTCGAGGCGGCGGTTCGCGGTGCAGAGGCGAGCGGGACGCCGTTCGTCAGTTTTTTCACCCCGCCGGAGATGCTCGCGCTCGCGGCTGAGGCCGGTTTTCGCGCGGCGGAACACGTGTCCGGCGAGCGGCTTTCGCAGCGCTACTTTGCCGGGAGAGCGGATGGCTTGGGCGCGTCCGGAGCGGAGGAGCTGCTCGTCGCGACGACCTGAACCGCGAATATTGACAAGACCATGACCACCTGTCAAGGTCTTGTCATGAAGCCGGTTTGCATGGCCCTCAGCGCCGTCATGGTGCTGCTTTTCATCGCCGCTCCGTTTGGGGGCGTGCGCGCGGCGGATCCGCTCGAGTTGTACGCGCTGGTTCCGTTGACGGGGCCGCTGGCGTTTCTCGGGCAAGGGGTCGCGGCTTCGCTGAACGCCGAGGCCGTGGCGATCAACGCGCACGGCGGCGTCAAAGGCCGCGACGTTCACTTCACGCTGCTCGACGATCAGGGGAATCCGCAGATCGCCGTTCAGCTGCTCACGCCGCTGTTGAGCAAAGGCGTGCCGGCGGTCCTCGACTCGGGGCCGGCGGCGACGTGCCGCGCGACGTCGGCGGCGGCCAAATCCGCGGCGGTCGTCTATTGCCTCTCGAACGCGTACGATCCGGCCGGCGATTCGTACAGCTTCGCGACGCCGATGAGTCTCGAGGACGCGATCGCCGCGCAGATCCGCTTTCTGCGCGTGCGCGGCCTCAAGCGCATCGGTTTCATCATCACGACCGACGCCACCGGCCAGGCATCGGACGCGGCGATCAGCAACATCTTGGCGTATCCCGAGAACCGCGACGTCGTCGCGGTCGCGCGCGAACGTTTCGGCATGGCCGACATCAGCGTGACGGCGCAGATCGCCCGCATTCGCAACGCCGGTGCGCAGGCCGTCTACGCGTTGGCTTCGGGCGCGCCGTTCGCGCTGGTCTTGCGCGAAGTGCGCGATGCCGGGATGAACGTTCCCGTCGCCACGCTGGCCTCGAATCAAAGCATCAAGCAGCTGACGTCGTACGGCGCCATCGTGCCGCCCGATCTCGAGATGGTCGCCGCGCGTTTTGCCGCCTACGACGTGATGGGCGCCGGCCCGGTCAAGGACGACACCGCGGTCTTCCGTTCGGCGATGGCGCGGGGCGGGGTCGGCACCGACGGGCCGTCGTCGCTCCCCTGGGATGCGGTCATGTTCATCACCGGAGCGTATCGCAAATACGATTTCGCACCGACCTCGACCAACGTTCGCGACTACATCGCCTCCATGCGCAACGTCGCCGGCATCAACGGTTACTACGACTTCATCACCACGCCCGGGCGCGGCTTGACCTCGAAGGATACCGTGGTGCTGCGCTGGGACGGGGCGCGCAAGGATTTCGCGCCGATCAGCACCGCCGGTGGAACGGCGGTCGTGCACAAGTGACCCAAGCGGCAGCGATGACGTCGAGGCATTCGGCATCGGCGAAAGCAATTACCCAGCTGATCCTCACGGTGTTCCGGCTCAACAGCGAACTGGTCTTGGCCGGCGACCGCTTGACCAAAGATTTGCGGCTGACCAGCGCGCGCTGGCAGATCTTCGGACAACTCGGCAGCGACGCGCTGACCGCCTCGCAGATCGCGCGCAACATGAGCCTCAACCGCCAAAACGTCCAGCCTTTGGTCGACGCGCTGGAGCGCGACGGGCTGGTCGAGTTCGTTCCCAATCCCAACCACCGGCGCGCCAAGCTCATTCGCATGACGTCGGCCGGCCGCCGCGCGTATCACGAAGCGCTCGCGCGGCAAGTCGACTGGTCGAATCGCTTCGCCGACGGTCTGCCGGCGAAGGATCTCGTGCGGGCCAACGAGGTCTTGCGCGAACTCGTGGGACGGCTGCAAGCCGATGACTGAACGCACATCTACGAAACGAGGAGAATCGCATGCGTAAACATCCGATGAAGGTCAACGTCTACGCCTTCATGCGTACGTCGGGGACGGCGCTCGCGCCGATGTTCCCCTACCAGGATCCCGGTTCGATCGTGCCGTGCATCTCGACGTTTCGGGGTGGCCCGGGACGCTCGTTCGGCGTGTTTCAGCATTTCAACACGGTCGACGAGATCATGGTCAACTTCGGTTCGCGCGGCACGGCGGTACGGCCCGGCATGGTTGCAGCGGGTCCGCAGCTCCA
>JBEKXE010000246.1:0-4413 GCA_049512335.1 Candidatus Lustribacter sp. | reverse complement strand
ATTCGCATCGGCTCGCCGGCGATCACGTCCCGGGGCTTCGACGAAGACGCAGCGCGCGAGGTCGGCAAAATCATCGGCGAAGCGCTGCACGACATCGAACCGCGCCGGCGCATCGCCGAACTGCGCGCTCGCGTCGAAGACCTCACCTTACAGTTTGCCGTCCCCTAGCACGTGCGCGAGTTAGCGGGCATCGCTTCCGTCTCGATGTCGACGGCACGGCTGACGATCGAATCGATCGGACCCGAGCACATCGATTCGCTCTTGGCATACCATCAGCGCAACGAGAAGCACCTGGCCCGCTGGGAACCCTCGCGCTCGTCGGACTTCTTCACCCGCAGCTACTGGTCGACGTACGCGGCCGCCGTGCAGGATGACGCCTACCACGGGCGCGCGCACCGGTTCGTCGCGATGCTGCGCGGCTCGCGCCAGATCATCGCCAGCGTCAACGTGACGAACATCGTGCACGGCGTCTTCCAGGCCGGCGTGCTCGGCTATTCGGTCGACGTCGCCCACCAGGCCCGCGGGTACGGCAGCGAAGCGGTCGGGGCGATCGTGAACTGGTGCTTCCGGACGATCGGGCTGCACCGCGTCGAGGCGAATTATCAGCCCAACAACGAACGCAGCGGGCGGCTCCTGCGCTCGCTGGGATTCACGGTCGAAGGGTACGCGCGCGACTATCTCTACATCGACGGGGCGTGGCGCGACCACGTCCTGACCGCGAAGATCCGCGATGACGGCTGTGCGGGCGGTGAATCGAACGATCCGGCGTAACGAGCGGGCATGGCTCGCAACGACGTCCTCGTAGTCGATCACCCCGCCGTCGCCGACCGCCTCGCGCGCCTGCGCGACCGCGACGCATCCGTTCCGATCTTTCGCCGCATGGTGGAAGAGATCGGCCTGTTCCTGGCTTACGAAGCAACGCGCTCGCTGCGCACGACCGAAACGACGGTCCAGACACCGCTCGAGCCGGCCGTGGCGCGGCGCATCGCGCGCCGGCCGGTCGTCTCGCCGATCCTGCGCGCGGGGCTCGGCCTCTTGCCCGGCTTCCTCGACTGCATCGACGATGCCGAGATCGCGCACCTCGGGTTCTACCGCGATCCGGCCTCGCTCGAACCGGTGCCGTACTACGCCAACATGCCGCGCACGTTGGGCGAACGCGACGTCTTCGTGCTCGACCCGATGCTGGCGACCGGCAATTCCGGCTCGGCCGCGATCGCGCTGCTGGCGTCACGCGGCGCGAGCGCGATCACGTTCGTGTGCTTGATCGCCGCGCCCGAAGGGATCGAGCGCATCACGTCGGCGCATCCCGACGTACGCAT
This sequence comes from Candidatus Lustribacter sp., assembly GCA_049512335.1. Taxonomy (GTDB): domain Bacteria; phylum Vulcanimicrobiota; class Vulcanimicrobiia; order Vulcanimicrobiales; family Vulcanimicrobiaceae; genus Lustribacter. The sequence goes on along the minus strand of JBEKXE010000246.1, from coordinate 3,094 downwards.
CGTCACCGCCGCGATCGACGAACGACTCAACGACCACGGTTACATCATGCCGGGCCTCGGCGATGCCGGCGATCGCATGTTCGGCTCGGCGACGTCGCTTCCGGTGAACGCGCGGCAGCCCGAACCCGGCGAATCAGCGTAGCCGGAACTGCGCCTCGAACCGCGCGGTGTGGACGCGCGGCCGCTTCCCGGATTTCGTGGGCCGCGACGGAACGGCTTTTACGACGCGCCGGTCGACGAGCTCGCGTTCGAGCATGTCCTTCAAGCGCTCGAGCACGGTTGCCGGCTTCTCGCCCAGGGCCTTGGCGATCGTTGCCGACGCTTGCCATTCGGCCGTGAGCAGCGGCAGCAACCGCGCATCCCAGCCGGCTCGAAAGGCGGCCCGGCGCGCGTCGCGCGCTTGCACATCGGGGATTTCTTCGGCGCTCACTCGAGTGCACGTTGCGCGCTCGCCGTATCCGCCCTGGAGCGCCGGGGTTAATTGTCTGTAATCGCGATGCAGCGCACGGATTGCAAACGCTTGACGGTGGGCTATTGCTGATATAGGCTCTATACCAGCAATGACAGCCGAGATGACCTGGAAGCGCGAGGTTCTGGTTGCGGACGAGCGCGCTCGCGGCATCGCGGCCGTCGTGCGCTTCGGTCCGTACCTGTTCGTCGCGGGCTCTGACGGTCACCGCCGGCTGAGCGACGAGCAGGTCGATCCGGCCTTGGCCGAAGACGCGTTGGGGCAGTGCCGTAACTCGTACGGGCGGGTCGCGCGCCGCTTGGAAGCCGCCGGTTACGGCGGCGACTGCGCGATTTGGATCGAGAACTTCACCAGCGGTCAGCACTGGCGGCTCGAGCGCATGGCGCTGTGGCCCGAATACTTCGGCGAGGAAAACCACGAGCGTGCGGTCAGCTTCGGCGCGCAGACGCGCATGGACGGCCTCAACATGCTGACCTCGATCGTCATGGCGATCGACCCCGCGCTCGAACGCCACGTCGCGGTGCCCGCGCCGCACCGCGGCCGCGCGTCGCGCTGCACGCGGGTCGGACCGTTCACGTTCGTGATCGGCGTGCGCGGAAGCTCGAGCCCGAAAACCACGGAGCCGCCGCCCGAAGAGAATGCCGAGTCGTTCGACGTGCAGCTCGGCTACGCGTACGACACGCTCGAGGGCCATCTGAGCCACGACGGCAACACGCCGGAGAACTTCTTGCGCGTCGATACGACGCTGCGCGCGGCCCGCTTCATTCCCCGCTTCGAAGCGCAGACGCGCGAGCGCTTCGAGGGGCGCATCCCGTTCGCGTCGTACGCGATCGGCACGCCGCTGGGCGGTCACAACGAACAAGAGCTGGGCGGCGTCGCGATCGTTCCCGGCGAGCGCAAAACCGTGTACTGGTCGGCTCGCGGCGCGCGCGCCGACGTCACGGCCGGTGGTGGCTTGATCTTTCTGCGCAGCGTCTCGGGCGTCTTCGACGAGCGGGCGCAGCACACGATCCTCAACGTGTTCGGCGACGTGCGCACGCAGGCGGCGCAGTGCGTGCGCAACATCGAAACGTTACTCGAACGCACCGGCGCGGATCTCGACCGCGTCTTGCGCCTGGACGTGTTCCTGCGCGACATCTACGCGCAAGACGAGGTGATCGATGTCCTCAAGAACAGCTTCGGTCCCGGCGGGCCGGTGATGAGCTTCATCGGCTGCGAACCGCGCAATCTGGCCGAGATCGAGATCATCGCGATCGCCGGCGGGGCCTGAGCGTGGCGCGCACGGCGAACGCGAAGCTGGCCGTTTCGCGGCACTCGCTGGCCGAAGACGCGCGCACGCCGCTCTACAGCCAGATCTTTCTGTTCCTGCGCAACAAGATTCTCAGCGGCGAGTATCCCAACGGCTCGTTCGTGCCGAGCGAGCTCGAGATCGCGCGCGCCTTCGACGTCTCGCGGATCACCGCCAAACGCGCGCTGAACGAATTGGCCGAAGCGGGCCTCGCCGTGCGCCAGAAAGGCCGCGGCACGCGGGTACGCAACAAGGGCGGCGGCACGATCGTCAGCGGTTCGCTGCAGAGTCTGGTCGACAGCCTGCGCGCCAACGCCCGCAACCAGAGCGTGCGCGTCGCCGGCTTCGCCTACGTCCCGGCGCCGGCCGACGTCGCGCTGGCCCTGAGCTTGCCGCGCGGCGCGAGCGTGCAGCGGGCCGAGCGCATCTGCAGCGCCGACGGCGCGCCGTACTCGCATCTGGTCACGTTCATTCCGGCCGAGATCGGCGCGCAGTGGACGGCTGAGGAGCTCGAGCGCAGCGGGATGATGTCGCAGCTCGAACGCGTCGGCGTGCCGCTGGAATTCGCCGAACAGGTGATCACGGCGACGCTGGCCGACGCCGAGCTGGCCGCCGCCCTCGGCGTTCCGATCGGCAGCGCGCTGATCCGCGCCGTCCGCACCTCGTACGCCGAAGGTGACGTCCCGACCGAGTACCTGATCGCCCACTACGCGCCGAACCTCTACCAATTCATCATGACGCTGACGAACGAGGCCGAGTAACGCCGTGGAATACAAGTACATCTCCGCCGACAATCATTGCGACTCGTGGTGGCTGCCGAAGAACCTCTTCCAAGAACGGCTGCCGGCGAAATTTCGCGACGCCGGGCCGCGCGTCGTTGACGAAGCCGACGGCAGCTTCTGGTTTTGGGAAGACAAGCGGCGGCGCGAATCCGCCGACGGTTCGGGCAGCCGCGCGTTGCTCGACCGCTTCTATTCGAAGGTGCACATCCCGACCGGCGTGATGCCGCCGACCGATCCGGCGCTGCTGCTCGAGCACATGGACGTCGCGCACATCTACGCCGCGGTGTTCTACAGCGACACGCGCAAGTGGCCGTTCGCCGATCCGGCGCTGCAGATGGCGGTGACGCGCGTCTACAACGACTACGTGATGGAGCTCAACGCGACGGCGCCCGAGCGGCTGATGCTGCTCCCGCAGATCCCGGTCTGGGCGCCGGATGAAGCCGCGACGGAACTCGAGCGCCTGCTCGGCCTCGGCGCGAAAGCGGTCGAGTTTCACTGCTTCGATCTGGCCAAGCCGATCCACAGCGACGCCTGGGAACGGGTGTTCGCGCTGGC
>JBEKXE010000245.1:0-4437 GCA_049512335.1 Candidatus Lustribacter sp. | reverse complement strand
CGATTGCCGGACGCGCTCCGGTAAACCTGGCGTTTGCTCTCGGGTCACATGCTGTGTGCGATTTTCCTTGAGGAACTCGAGATGGCGATAAAGGCCTTGTAATTCCTCGATTTCCGGCGCGAGCGGTTTCCAAAGCTGAAACTGTTGAGTTGCAGCAAATCTCGCAATTAACCCCGCATCAACAGCATCGGTCTTCGTGCGCAGGAGTTCACTTTCGGCAAAGGCTTTGATGCGCCTCGGATTGATCACGGCTACCGCGTGGCCATCATTGAATAAGTATTTCGCGAGAGCGTACCAATAAGAGCCCGTTGCTTCCATGCAGGCGGTAACTTTGTCGACCTTCCGATTGCGCAACCATGCCGAGAGTTGCTCAAAGCCTTTGGTACTATTGGGGAAACTCTTCTTGGCTGTACGTTCGTTATTCAGAAGAGCCGCGTGAAAATCGCGCTTTGAAATATCGATGCCCAGTGTGTCCATTCGCGTTTCCGAGAAGCGCCCGGCTGTTGAGAGAAAACGCCGCGATCGAGCTTGTGCATTCGAGCTCCGCTAGGCGGGCTCACGATACCGTCCGATCTCCAGGCGCACACACGGGCCGTCTATCTCGGGATCTAGTTCAAGGCTAAGCGTTGTCGCGACGTGTCCGTGCTTCCGCCCACCGTCCAGGCTGGTGGTGCCGGGGTCTTCGCGACCCCGGCCCAATATACAAGCGTTGTCGAGGGATGCGCCACGATCGCCGCTACCGAGCGCGAGCGCGTAGGCGCGAGCAGCGGAGAAAGCTCTCACCCGGCAACGTTAGTGGAGTTGCCCTGGCCGTCGCACACGATCGTGGCGCGTTCCTCGACGAGCGCTCAACTTCGTTCGCGCCCCTCGGAATGACAGGGGGGACGCGCTGCTCTTGTACGGGGGTGCTAGCGTAGCGCGTTGGCGAGGTAGCCGCGGGAGATTTCGAGGGGATTGACTTCGTGGGTGGCGGCGCCGCAGGCGAGGAGCGGGTCTTCGGCGAGGATGCGGTCGAGGGCGGCGCGCGATTCGGCTTGGGCGATGATCATGCCGCCGGCGGAACGGTCCTCGAACGGTCCGCACAGCACGAACGACGCGTCGGCGTGTTTGTTGATCCACGTGCGGTGTCCGTCGACGTTCGCTTGATAGGCGTGCGGGTCGCGATTCACGACGCGCACGACGTAGACGATTTTGGCCATCGGTTTCCCCTTACGTGCGGCTGGTGACGCGGTCGTCGGCCCAGTGCAGCGCGGCGCGGGCGCGTTCGGCGCGTGCGATCGCGTCGGCGACCGAGTCGCCGAGCACGGTGAAGTGTGCCATCTTGCGGCGCAGTGAGGCGTTGGCTTTGCCGTAGATGTGCAGCTTCAGGAACGGGTCGCGCAAGATCTCGCGCACGCCTTCGAGCCGATTGCCCTCGCCGGTACCGAGAATGTTCACCATCACGGCCGGCTTGAAGAGGTACGGTTCGACTAGCGGCAGACCGCAGATCGCGCGCACGTGCAGTTCGTACTGCGAGATCTGCGTCGCGTCGAGCGAGTAGTGCCCGCTGTTGTGGACGCGCGGCGCGATCTCGTTCACCAGCAGCTCGTCGCCGCACTGGAAGAACTCGACGCAAAACGTCCCGACGATGCCGAGGCTCGACGCGATCGTGCGGGCGTACTCCTTGGCGCGCTCGGCGACCGCGGGCGGCACGCGCCCGGGCACGATCGTCATCGCGAGCACGCCGTGATCGTGCACGTTCTCCGAGACCGGAAACGCCACGACCTCGCCGTCCTCGTCGCGCGTGGCGATGATCGAGAGCTCGCGATCGAACGCGATCAGGGCTTCCCAAATCAACGCCCGGCCGCGCGCTTCGACCAGCGCGGCCTCGGCCGCCGCGCGATCGCGCACGACCCATTGCCCCTTGCCGTCGTAGCCGCCCATCGTCGTCTTCAGCACGGCCGGAAAGCCGATCGCCGCGAGCGCGGCCTCGAACTCGCTCGCATCCCGCACCGGCGCGAAATCGGCGGTCGGGATGCCGCACTCGCGCACGAACGTCTTCTCGAGCACGCGCTCCTGCGTGATGCGCAGGACCGCGGCGTTCGGATCGACCAGCCGCCGGTCGGCTTCCAGCGCCAGCACCGATTCGAGCGGAATGTTCTCGAACTCGTAGGTGACGATGTCGCTGCGCGCGCCCAACTCGCCGATCGCGCGCAGATCGTCGTACGCCGCGACCAATTGCTCGTCGGCGATTTGCCCCGTCGGCGAATTCGGAAACGGCTCCAGCGTCACGACGCGGTAACCCATGCGCTTCGCTTCGAGCGTGAGCATCCGGCCGAGCTGTCCGCCGCCGAGGATGCCGATCGTGCGGATCACAGGATCGTTGCTTCGACCTCGCGAGCGATGCGTGCCGTTCGCTCGGCGAGCCGCTGCGCGAGCGCGGCGTCGGTGAGCGCGAGGATGCGCGCGGCAAAGAGCGCGGCGTTCGCCGCCCCGCCGATCGCCATCGTCGCCACCGGCACGCCGGCCGGCATCTGCGCGATCGAGAGCAGCGAGTCGAGGCCCTTGAGCGCCTTCGATTCGACGGGCACGCCGATCACCGGCAGGTGCGTCTTGGTCGCCAGCATGCCCGGCAGGTGCGCGGCGCCGCCGGCGCCCGCGATGATCGCGCGCAGTCCGCGGTCCGCGGCGCTCTCGGCGTAGCGAAACATCAGGTCGGGGGTGCGATGCGCGGAGACGACCTTCATCTCGAACGGCACGCCGAGCTCTTGCAGCATCGTCCCGGCCGCGCGCATCGTCTCGAGGTCGGACGTCGACCCCATCACGATCCCGACCAGCGGTTTGTCCATCGCTCTCGCCTTCGGCTCACCGGAAGTCTCACCCTCGACTGCGAAACGCGCGCGCTGCATGCGATTCTCCCTGGGGATCAATTATTGGCCGCGGCGCAGCGCGATGCACATGTGGCAGCGCTTCGATCCGGGCGAGATCGCCGACGACATGGCGCGCATCGCGAACCTGGGCTTCGACAGCGTCCGCTTCTTCTTACGCTGGGCCGACTTTCAGCCCGACCCCTACCGGCTCGATCGCACGATGCTCGCCCGGCTCGAACGCGTGATGGAGCTGATCGCCGCCGTCCGGCTGCGGGCGATGCCGACGCTCTTCTGCGGTCACATGAGCGGCGTGAACTGGTTGCCCGCGTGGACCCTCGATCGCTCGCGCCCCAACGGGCGCTTCCGCACGATCACCGAGGAAGGCGAGTCGCCGTACGGCTGCGCCGACTTCTACACCGGCGGCCTGCTCCAAGCGCAGCGCCTGCACGTCCGCGAAGCCGGCGCCGTGCTGCGCGGGCATCCGGCCGTGCTGGCCTGGGATCTGGGCAACGAATTCTCCAACCTGCGCGAGCCGGCGTCGGTCGCCGACGCGTGCGAGTGGAGCAAACGGCTCACCGACGATCTGCAGTCGGTCTCGGGCCACCCCGTTACCGGCGGCCTGCACGGCGAGGACCTCACGCAAGACCGGCACATCCGCCCCTCGTCGATCGCCGAGCCGTGGGCGTTCGCGACGATGCACGGCTATTCGGTCTACAGCGATTTCGCCCGCAGCCGCACCGACCCCGAGGTCGTGCCGTTCCTGGCCGCGCTCAGCGCGTCGCTCTGCGGCAAGCCGGTGTTGTTCAGCGAGTTCGGCAACCCGACGTGTCCGCCGGGAAAGCGCTCGCCCTACGATCGCGTCCCGCTGCCCGGCGAGCCTCCCCTCCCCGAAGTGGCGCCCGACGACCCCGAGGTCGCCGCGTACGCGTGCCTGAGCGAGAGCGAGATGGCGACCTACGCGCGGGATGTGCTCGACCGCCTCCACGCCCAGGGGCGCCTGGGCGCCTACTGGTGGTGCTGGGCAGACTACCACGACGACCTGCGCACCGCGCCGCCCTTCGACCGCGCGCCGCACGAGCTGAGCTTCGGCATCGTCCGGTCCGACGGCACGACGAAGCCGGTCGCGACCGCGCTTTCGGTTTTCGCGCGGGAAGCGCGCAGCGTCGTCGAATCCCACGATCCCGCGATGTTCGAGCCGGCGTACTACGCCGATCTGCCGCACACGACGCACGACGCCTACGCCCGATTTCTGGAGTTCCATCTTTGAAGACCATCCTCATCACCGGCGCCTCATCGGGAATCGGGCGGGCACTTGCCGTGCAGGCGGCGCGGGCCGGCTATGCAGTGTACGCCGTCGGCCGGAACTTGCGCGCGCTGGCGGCGCTGGCGGGCCAAGTCGGCGAAGAGGGCGGCACGATCGCAACCGACGTGACCGACATCAGCGATCCGGTTAACGCGCCAGGGTTGATCGGCCGCGCCGTCGGCGCGTACGGACACGTCGACATCCTGGTCAACAACGCCGGCGCGGCGGCCAGCGGACCGATCGCGATGCAGAACGATGAAGCGTTGCGCTTGCAGTTCGGCACGC
>JBEKXE010000244.1:0-4471 GCA_049512335.1 Candidatus Lustribacter sp. | reverse complement strand
GATGACGGGCTGGATCATGTGCGGATCCAGCGAGGTACCCATGTGGTTCGGAATCATTCCCGCCAGGACGCTCAGGTCGATGCCGCTGAATTGGGCGTACGCCGGCAGCACCTGCGCGCGGTGGGCGGTTACGAACGCGACGCCTTCGGCGAGCCCTTTGCGGAACCGGGCCAGCACGTCGGGGTTCTTCGCCGCGTAATCGGCCGACGTGAAGAAGAGCGTCACGGCGAAAAGGCGGGCAACGGCATCATAGGCGTGCGCGAGCACACGGATCTTGCCGGCTCGAACGCCCTCGCTTACCAGCGGTTCGACCATCATCGCCCCGGCAACGCGGCCGGCCAGAATCGCCTCGGCTTGCGCGGGTCCGGGCAGCTCGAGAAATTTCAGCGTGTGCGAGTCGCCGCCGTTGCGATCGATCCAGGCCGAAATGCCCAGCGCGAACAGATCGGCGAGCGCCGGCACGGCGACCGTCTTGCCGTTGAAGTCGCGACCGGTGCGCAGCGGAGCGTCTTTGCCCACGACCAGCGCCGCGTTGGGGTCCGCGGCGGTGTACACGCCGCCCGGCGCTTCGAGGACGAACGGTAAGCCGCGCGCGTGTGCCGTTAGCAGCGGGATGATGCTCGATTTCCCGATGTCCAGCGCTCCGGTCAGCACCGCTTCCGAGACGGCCGCGCCGCTGCTCGAATGTTGGACGTCGACGTCGAGGCCGAGGCGTTGGAAGATTCCCGACTGGACGGCCCAGAGCACGCCGAGGATGTCCTCGTTCACGGTGCCGGCGATGCGAACGTTCGTCAGCGCTTGGGCGCGCACGCGCGCGGGGAAGAAACTCACCGCCGCGGCGGCGGACACGAACGTGCGCCGGCGCATCATGCGACGCTGGAAACGGCGAGTTCGTGCGGTCGACGGCCGAGTCGCTTGCCGCCGGCCGGGGTCACGGCGACGGTATCCCCCCACGTGCACACGGTCGAGCGGTCGTGCGAGTGAACCCACGGCTTGAAGATGAAGACCATGTTGTGCTGGAGGGGCACAGCCAGTTGCTCGGGCCGCCGTTGTGACGGGGTGACCAACGGCCCGTCGTCACCCGCTCCGCGCCCGTGCATGTTCAGTCCGGCCGTCGCGCCGGCCGCGGGGCCCGAACGCGGCACCAGCTGCGCGCACGTCCGCTCGGTGAGCGCCACCAATTCGCCGACCGTCACGCCGGGACGCAAGCGCTCGCACACCGCCTCGAAGATGGCGCGTTGCAACTTCAGCAGCTCGACGTGCACCGGATCCGCCACGCCGACGAACACCGGCTGCATGGCCTGAGCGCGGTAGCCGATAACGGACGACTCGATTTCCGAGATGATGAGATCGCCGTGCTCGAGGGTGCGTAGCGTCGGCCGGGTGATCGGATCCTTGACGTTCTTTCCGGAGGCCCACTGATTGTGAACCGGCAACTCCGAACCGTGTTTGGTCAAGGCATAGATCACTTCGGCCCACACCTCCCAATCGACGGCGCCCGGCTTGGCATGCGCGATCAGCGCGTCGATCCCGTGCTCGATGATGGCGACCGATTGCGTGAGCACCGCAACTTCCTCGTCGCTCTTCACATAGCGCACGCGATCGAGGATCGAGGTCGCGTCGACGAACTCCGCATTCGGAAACGCGTCGGCGAGCTGACGCCAGAAGCCGAGCAAGATCGTCCCCATCGGCGTGCGCGTTCCCGCGCCGAGGCCGGTGATGCCGATGCGCCCGCGCTCGACCCCGAGCTCCTTGAGCCGCTCGACCGTCGTCTTCCCGTAGTCGCGCCCCGCGTTGCGCACGTCGCGCGTCCACGACTGAATGCCTTCATGCCAGCATGGCTCCGCGCGGTTCGCGATCGCCGTCACCTCACCGTCGAGCGGGAACACGGCCGCGATGTCCGCGTCCCCGCCCCCGCCGACGTGCGTGAGGTAGCGCGCGTTCGCCTGAAAGTCCGTCGAATGTCCGGTGTTGTTCGGAACGACGATGACGTCGATGCCCGCTTCGCGCATCAGTACCCGGACGGCGTGCCGGCGCCGGTCGCGCTCCGCGAGCGAAAACTGCTGGTAGAGCACCCTTACCGCGCGACGCAGAATTCGAGGAAATTGCCGCCGCGGTCGCGCGCGTACAGCGATTCGCGATACGGGGAAGACGCCGGATGAGGGTGCGGCCCGTCGGTCGGGAGTTTGCCCTCGGCGAACCGGGCCGCGATCGTGGCGAGCTCGCCGGGAGCGACCGCGAAGCCGAGCCGCGGTATGCCGGCGACCTGTTCGTCCGACGGCAATTGGTAACGTTCGTAGGCCAAGAAGATCCCCAAGATCTGCGCACCGGCGCGCATGAAGAGCTGCATGTTGGGACGCGCGACCATCGGTCCCTGTCCCGGTCGCAGGGCATAGCGCCGGTCCCAACGTCGCGTGCCGGGCGCCATCGATTCGAGGCCTTCGCCCCAGCGCGCGGCGCGTTTGTAATCGGCGGTGCGCCAGCCGAAGACTTCCTCGACCGGCAGGCCCAGGAGCCCGACGAAGAGATCCTCTTCCCACTCGATGTCGATCGCTTGGATGCCGGCGTGATCGATCGAGCCCGGCCGGTCCGCGATCACGAGCTGTATGCGGTTGCCGTCGGGATCCCGGAAATACACGTTGTCGGCGCGTTCGGCCGTCCGGTCTTCCTCGTACGTCTCCACCGCGACGCCGCCGGCTTGCAACCGCCGAACGATCGCCTCCCGTGCCTCGCGCGTCACGCCGTAGCCCGTGTGGCGTCCCAAATCCGGTGGTTGCGGCGTGCCGTCGAAGCGGCACAGGACGAGTCGCTGACCGGACGGAGTCCGCAACACGTGATGGACGCCGCTGCGCGGCAGCGCTGCACCGGCGTCGTCCGCGAAACCGAGCACGTCGCGATAAAAACGCGCGGCGCGCTGCGGATCCTCGACGGCGAGCGCAACGAAGCACAACCCTTCGATCCGGACCGGATCGCGCGTGGAAGCAAACGGGAACGCGGCCGGCGCCGTGCTACTCGGTGGTGACATAGCGGCGCTTGGCGAGATCGAGCGCCTCTTCGTCGCGGCGCCAGAGAATCTCGAGAAAATTTCCCGAGGGGTCCTTGAGATACACCGACTGACCGAAGGGCCCCGCGTGCGGATGATCCACCGGCCCTTCGAACCGCACGTCGTTGCGCCGTAACGATTCCTGCACTTCGTCGAACCGGTCGCGCGTTACGACGAATCCGTGCCGAAAACCGAGCGCCCCGCGCAGTTGCTCCGCGGGCGGCATCGGCATGTCGTTCGGCGCGACGCACAGCGCGAACATGTAGTCGCCGAGGATGATCGACTGAAAGACCGCGACGCCGCCGAGCACGTGTTCGAGCTGGAAGTTCGTGCGGGATGCCCGCTTCGCGCCCAAAACGTGGCAATAGAAGTTGAGGGCTTCCGGCAGGTCGTGGACGCACATCGCGGTGTGGTTGAGGCTCTCGACGTCGGCCATCGTCAGGCGACTCCCACGAGCGACGTCGCGCCGGACTTGGCGGGCGTAAATTGGTCGGGATGAAAACCGCGCGGCCGCTTGCGGACTTCGTCGGTGTGCACGCGCACCTCGCCGGCCTCGGAGATCGAGATCGGATGGATGCGCATCGTGGGATATTTCTCGTGCGCCGTGCATTCGCCCAACCGGTTGAACGTTGCCGAGTGGAAGGGGCAATAGAACGCCCAGTACTCCTGGCGCCACTCGACCATTCCGTTCATGTGCGGGCACCAGTGCGAGAGCGCGAGGAAGCCCGGCTCTTGGCGAACGAGGTAGAACTGCTTGTCCTCGAAGTGCGTGACCGAACCGATCGGGAAATCGTCGATCTTGCCGCACACCACGCTGCCTTCGTTGGCCATCAGGACTTCTGACGACGCCTTCCCGACCGACTGCACCTGATAGCGGTGGCCGTCGGGATCGAACACGTCGAAGCTGTATTGGCCCTTCGGACGATAGACCGCACGCGTATCGCCGACGTCGAAGCCCGCGGCGGCGCGCCGGTCGCGCACCCGGAAATACTGTTCCTCGCGCAGGTAGAACGCGTGGTGAATGCTGGAGCTGTTGGGGCGAAACGGCGTGACGGAATCCACCTCGACGAGCAGGACCATGTGTCCGCCGGCGGCGCGCAGCAGACTGTTCGGTCCTTCCTCGGCAACCAAGCCGCGGCCCACGACGTCGAGGCCGAAGACGTCACGATAGAACGCCTCCGAACGATCGAGGTTCGTGACCTGGACGAGCAGATGGTTCATTCCGTTGACGAGCGCCATGGACGTGCGGCCTCTCCGTGCTCGTCTTGGAGGAGACGAGCAATCACTACAATACCACGCCCGTTAGGCCATTGCCTCGCACCGAAGAGGAGCACCAGCGGATGCGCCGACTGCCGGAACGAATCGCTCGTTTTTTCCTGTTGTCCGTCCTATGCGGCACGTGTGCGTTCACGGCTGCGAACGCCGCCG
>JBEKXE010000243.1:0-4543 GCA_049512335.1 Candidatus Lustribacter sp. | reverse complement strand
AGGGCGCCTTCCATTTCGACGAACGGCATCTCGACGAACTTGATCTGCTGCGAGTCGCCGCCGTTCTGGTCGGCCCAGGCCTGGACGGAGATCTGCGTGATGCTCTTGAGGCCGTTGACGGCCACCGTCTTGCCGTCCAGATCCTTGGCCGTTTTGAGCGGTGAGTTTTTGTCGACGATCATCATGGAAGTCGGCTTCACCGTCGAATACAAACCGGCCGCCGCGATCAGAGCGAACGGAAGGCCGCGTTCGTGCGCGGCGGCGAGCGAGATGACGTTCGATTGTCCGATCTCGATCGACCCGCCGGCCACCGCGGCGGCGACCTGCGTGCCGAAGTTCGTGATCGAGACCTGCGCGTCGAGTCCGGCTTGCTTGAACATGCCGAGGTCCTGCGCGTAGAAGGCTTGCGCACCTTGATCGATCGGCAGCGTCATCACGCTCAACGCAACGTCGGCTCGGGCGAGCCGAGGGGTCAGCGCCAGCGCCGCCGAGGCGGAGAGAAATGCGGTCCGCTTCATTTCAGGTGATAGCGTCCTTCGGCCGTTTCACGGCCCAGCACGCCCTCTTGGCGCAGCTCGTCGAGCATGCGCACGACGTCGCGGCCGTCGGCCGTGCCGATCGCGACCATCAGCGCTTCGAAGTACTTGGGCCCGTCCTCGAGCGCCGCGCGCACCGACGGGAACCGCGGCCCGGTGTACGCCGGCACTTCGGGCAAACTCAGCTCGAAGCCGCGGTCGCCGCCGAACGGCAGGGTCATATCGTAGCCCGACTTCGAGCCGACGCGGATGCCCTCGGGAAGCGACGGGTCGAGCGGCGAGACGCGATAGTTCTCCTCGACGTACACATCGTGATTGGGCTGGAGCCGCGTCGCGAACGCCCACTCCATCTGTTCGTCGGAGAACACGTCGATGTCGGGGTCGACGATGAACACGTTCTTCACGTTGGCCATGCAGGCGAACACCGCCGACATCGCGTTGCGCGCTTCGCCCGGGTTGCGCTGGCGGATCGCGCAGCGCACGTTGTACACGCCGCCGGTCGCCGGCGGAGCGTAGACCGCCACGGGTTCGCGAATCGCGTTCTCGAGCGCGCGCCAGACCAGCGCTTCGGTACGCAGCGTGGTGAGCTGCGCGGTGTCGGTGCGGCTGAGCGTCTTGCCGCTGATGCTCAGGGTTTGGAAAAGCGCGTCGCGGCGGTGCGTGATGGCGGTGACGTGGAAGACCGGGTTGATCTTCACGCCGCCGTAGTAGCCGAGGAACTCGCCGAACGGCCCTTCCGCCTCGATGTAGCCTTCGCTGCCGAGATAGCCTTCGATGACGTACTCGGCGTCGGCCGGCACCGGGATGTCGTTGGTGACGCTCTTGACGACCGGCAGCGGCGCGTCGCGCAGTTGCGACATCAGGCCCAGCTCGTCGACCGGGATGCGCATCGTGCCCGCGAAATAATCGATCGGGTGGCTGCCGACCACGATGCTGAGCGGCAAGCGTTCGCCGCGTGCCACCGCGGCTTTGTAGATGTTCTTCAGGTCGCTGACCGCGACCAAATCGATGCCGGTCTCGTGTGGACCGCGCACCATGCAGCGGCGCAGGCCGACGTTGCGCCAGCCGGTCGCTGCGTCGATGGAGATGTCGAGCGCGGCCGAGATATAGGGACCGCCGTCGCGCCCGTGCTGCAGATGCACCGGCAGCTTCGTGACGTCGGCGTCCTTGCCGGTGAGGATCACTTCGTGAACCGGCGCCTGCGCGCTGGTCAGCTCGACGAATTCCGGCTTGTTGCGCAAGCGCCGCATGATCTCGGCCAGCAGCTTCTCCGGCGGCACGCCGAACGCGCGGGCCATGCGCGCGCGGCTGCCGAGCACGTTGCCGGTCAGCGCCTGGCCGTCGGGGCCGGCGTTGGTGAACAGCACCGCGCGCGGATTGCCCTCCAGAATCGCCGCGACCGCGGCCAGCGTGAGCGGCTCGTCGTGGCGCTCGAGCTCGTCGGGGCCAAGCGACTCGACGAAGTTGCGCAACCGGAAACGTTCGGTGTCGACGCCGGCGGGCGAGCGCTCTGCACTGATCATGACTTGACCTCCATCAGCTCTCCGGCCGTGCGCCAGGCGTAGGGTGCGGCACCGCGCACGCAATCGGCGAGTACTCCCGGCTGCGCGACCGACGTGCCGCGCCAAGCCACGTGTCCGTCCGGCCGCACCAGCACCAGCGCGGCCGCGTATGAGTCCACCGCCGCTTGCTCGTGTGAAAGATCGACGACGCGCACCGGCACGTTCCGTTCGCGCAGCGCCGCGGCGATCGGTTCCGGATCCGCGTTCGCGTCGAACTGCAGCAGCACGAAGCCGTCGCCGAAGAGATCGAGGGTCGAGCGCCCGTCGCTCAGCCAAACGTGCGGCGCGCGCGCGCCGGGCCGCGATTCCTGGACGTAGCGCGCGACCTCGAGCGGCGGCGCGGCCGTGCCGTCGGGCCAGCAGATCGGCGAGTCGTCGTAGCGGTAACCGAGATGGATCCCCAGGGTGTACCATTCGTGGCTCATCGCCTCGGCGTACCGCGGACCGAGCTCAGCGCGGCACGCCGCACCTTCGGGCGTATCGTCGCACAGCGTGGGATTCTCGCCCGGCGAAAGCATGCGGGCGAGGTTCGCGCTGGACTCGCGCCCGTTGCGTACCGCCACCGGCCGCCGTTCGGGCGTGTACGAATCCAACAGCGACGCGCCGCCCCAGCCGTTCAGCACCGCGTCGAGCTTCCACGACAGGTCGACGGCATCGCCGATCCCGGTATTCATGCCGAAGCCGCCGGTCGGGGACATCACGTGCGCGGCGTCGCCGGCGATGAACACGCGGCGGTCGGCGTAGGTTTGCGCGACGAGCTCGCGCCGCGTCCACTGCGTGACCGAGAGGATCTCGAAGTCGAAGTCGATGCCGACCGCCCGGCGAATCTCCGCCGCGATCTCCTCGCGTGAAAGCCCTTCGGGCGGCGAGTTGGTGATCGACATGCGCCAGCGGTCCCAACCGTTGATCGCTACGATCGTGCACCACATGCCCTTAGGGCTCAAGATGATGAAGCGGTACGCCTCGCCCTTGTCGTGCAGCGACATCAGTTGCGGCGCGCGGAAGATGATGTTCGTCGTCAGCGAGAGCACGGGCGTGCCCTCCATGCCGCCGGCGATTTCCTTGGCGACGCGGCTACCCGCGCCGTCGCAGCCGACCAGGTACTGCGCCTCGATCTCGATCGGCCGGTCGGCCGACAGATCGGTAACGCGCGCGGTGACGCCGCCGGCATGCTGCTCGAACCCGGTCAGCTGATGACGGTAGCGCACGTCGACGCTCGGAAACGAACGCGCCCACGCGCTCAGGATCGGGTCGAACATGTCTTGCGGGCAACGCTCGCGTTTTTGCGGACTCTGCTCGGGCGGCTTGCTCGCGCGCATCGATGGAAACCGCTCGCGGCTCAGCTCGTAGCCGGTCAGGCTCGTCACGTAGACGTTGTCTTGCGCGAGGTCGCGATTGTACGCGCTCGACTCGACGTCACCCACCAGTCCCCAGCGCCGGCAGAATTCCATCGTGCGCACGCCGACCATGTCCATCCGCGGCTGCTCGATCGTGCCGTCGCTGCGTTCGACGATCGTCACGGCGTGACCGCGCGACGCCAAATCGCCGGCCAGCGCAAGCCCCACCGGACCTGCGCCGACGATGAGGATGGGAGTCGATTCGGAACGGTTGCCGGTCACGCAGGCCCTTTCTGAGGCGGCGGGTTGCTTTCCGCTCGCCTTGCCGGTAAATAGTATACCTCTGTAGTATATTATTCACCGTGAACCGTGCCGCCTCGGCCCGCGTCGAGTTGGACGACGAGCTGACCCCGCTCGACGACAGCCTCGACTTCCTGATCCGCGACACGCGGCGGCTGTTGCTCAAGCGCATCGAGGCGAGCCTCGCGCAATACGAGCTACCGCTGAGTGCGTGGTTTCCGCTGCGCATCCTCTACGAAGAAGACGGGATCACGCAGCGTGAGCTCGCCCGCCGGCTCGGTTACCTCGACGCCGCCGCCGGCGCGATCGTGGAGGTCATGGAAAAGCTGGCGCTCGTGCGGCGCAAGCGCAACGCGGACGACCGCCGCAAGATCAACGTTTTCCTCACGCCCAGCGGCCGCCGCATCGGCCGGCTCACCGTGCACCACATGCACGAGATCAACGAAGAGATCGTCGCCGGCTTCAGCAAGCGCGACGCCGAAACGTTACGCCGCCTCCTGCTGCGCGCCCACGACAACTTGCGCTCAGGGTAGGGGCGCCGCACCTGGGCGGCGGGTGCGCGTTCCTCGACGGGCGCTCAACTTCGTTCGCGCCCCTCGGAATGACAGTTCAAAAAAGCGAGGCCCGGCCGCGCGTGTCATCCCGAGCGTTGTCGAGGGATGCGCCGGAATTTTCGCTACCCAGTGCGAGCGCGAAGGCGCGAGCAGTGGAGTAAAAACGCTCATCGTGGCGCGTTCCTCGACGGGCGCTCAACTTCGTTCGCGCCCCTCGGAATGACAGCGAAAATGACGCCTCTCGCGGGGTGGAC
>JBEKXE010000242.1:0-4559 GCA_049512335.1 Candidatus Lustribacter sp. | reverse complement strand
CGGCGAAGGCCAACACCAGCAGCAGCATGGCCGGCGAGCGGCGGGTCGCCGACAAGCCCGCCTGGTAGCCCGTGGCCGCCATGCCGAAGACCGCCAGACCGAAAAGTGCGGCCCAGATGCTCATCGGGATGCGGCTGCGGAGCCCGACCATCACCCGCTTGGCGTGCAGGTCGATGACCTCGTTCAAGGACTGGACAAATAGTCCCGTCATGATCGAGTGCGGGGCCTTTTGCGCGGCCGCCGTCGCCTGCGACCAGAGCCGCTCGTGCAGTTCTTCCGACCGGGCGAGGGCCTCTGCGATGTTGCCCTCTCGGATCGCCCGGACACGCACGTCCACGTACTCCCGCAACAGCCTGGCAACCTCGGTTCGCTGCGGTTCGGGCAACAGACGGGCGCGGAGGTAGGTCGTCCCGATGGCGTTGGCCTCTTCGAGAACCACCTGCCGGCGGGCCTCGAACCGCGATCCGGCCATGCTGAACGTGAAGCCGAGCATGAACGCCAGGAGCCCGAGGATCGCGCCGACCATAGCGCCGACCGGCGCGTCCTTCTCGTCGGCGGCGCGGGCGTGCCGCCACCTGCCCAACCGGTACCCGCCTTCCAAGGCCACCAGGGCCAATGCGCCTGCGGCCAGGAAGTGGCCCCAAAGAGGAATAGCGTCCAGCGGTCCGAGATTCATGTCGGCTCCCGATCAAGCAAGGCGTCAACCCAGTCTCATCGCGTTCACTATTCCGTGCGGATGAGGGACACGGCACGCTCACCGGCCGGCAGCCGATAAGGCGCTCTCCCTTGGTGTCATGTGCTCAAAAACTGTCCTCTTGCCGCCTTGGAGGACTTGTTCCGGAGTAACGGCGGCAAACAGTTGCATGATCCGCGCGATGGCGCCCGTCCAGCCGGTCTGGTGGCTGGCCCCCAGTCCGGCCCCGTTGTCGCCGTGGAAATACTCGTAGAACAACAGGCAGTCGCGCCAGTGCGGGTCCTCTTGGAACTTCGCCGATCCGCCGTACACGGGCCGCCGGCCGTTCTGGTCTTTCAGGAAGATGCCCGAGCGCTCTACGACATTGAGGGGCTGTGGATGGACGCCGGCCGGCGCGGCATACGACCGGACCCGCTTCGCGGTGACCGATTCCAAACAGCGATCGTTGCGGTCGACGTATTCGCGCAATTGCGCGCGTGAAAAGCGCCCGCCGGCGAGGTTTACGGCGAACCAATTATGCGCCCAGCCGCCGTGCGAACCGATCGCGCCGAAACGCATGAGGACTTTGAGGTCGGCGCGGCCCGGGCCGGGGCCGCACGCGTTGAAGCCCAGCCCGTCACCCACCCGGTCGAGGTCGGGCCCGGCGGTAACGTCGAATTCCATCGGAACCTCGTGCCGCAGCAAGCCGCGCCGTTGCAGGTTCGGAATTCCCATGAATTCCACCGACGAGTCGATGTGCAGGTTGACGATCAACTGCCCGATCCCGTCCGGTGCTGCGACGAGGTGGGGCAGCGTGTCGCGCGATGTGAGCAACGACGTCAGGAACGTCATGGGAAATGCATCGGTATAGTCGCGCAAATAGCCGAGCGGGAGCGCGATGTACGTGACCAGGCCCGCTCCGACGGGCCTACGGGTGATCATCGGCGATGTCCCGTTGCGCGCATCGACGATCACGCCTGTGCCGTCGATCTCGGCGCGCGGAAACGGGTACGTCAGCGGTCCGTATTGGTAGCCCGAGAGATCGCCCCCCATGAGCTTCCCGGCCGGCACTTGCCACAACTGCGCCGTCGCAGCGTCTTGAAAGTGCATCGGCCCGCTGCCGAACGCCCCAGCCCGCAGCTTGTGGTAGAGCATGTTGTCGACACCGCTCAGGCTCGCAAAAAGCGAACCCGGGCGATACGATCCGTCGTTCGAGCGCGAGCCGGCATCCGAGAGGATCGCGACCGACCCGCCGAGTTGCGCGTAGCGCGTCAACTCGAGCGTCGCTTCCTCCGGAAGGCGCCTGTTGATACCGTCAGGAAAAACGATGGCGTCGTACATCCGGTGCAGCACGGCGGCGCCGAACAACGAGATGTCCGTCGATGCGATCCAGTCGAACCGGATGCCGCTCTCGCGAAAACTCTCCGAGTAGGCAGCGCGGATCGCATCGCCCGGCGCGATTTCTTGCGGCGTGTACACCAGTGCGATGCGGATGCCGCCCTCATCGGTAACGGCTCGGAGGTGCGACGACCGGAGCACGATGAGGGCCAAGACAACGAGTGCCGCCAACGCTACGACCGTGTGACGATTCATCTGGTTTGGCCGCCGCCTTCGGCCACGACCCAACCTTCGACTTCGACGTCGTCCGCAATCGTCACGTGACCGGCTGCGTATACCGTCTTCGTGCCGTCATGGCGACCAACGCGGCACGCCGGGCCGAGCCACACGTCTCTTTCTGAAAAGATATCCCCCTCGACGGCCACGTCCGAAGCGAAAGTCACGTCGCCGCGGGCAATGACGTTGCCGGCGATGCGTACGCCGGACTCCACGTCGAGCGGTCCGTGAACCTTGATATCGGAGCGGATGTTCGTCCCGCTCGCGATGCGGACCGGTCCGTAGATGATGATCGGCTTGCCCGACTCGACCGCTGTTGCGTCGATGAGCGTCGCACGTTTGCGCTCCACGAGGGGAAACGGCGCCGTCGTTCCCGTGCGGGAGGTTACCGGTTTTCCCCAGACCCGCTCGAAGCGGACGCCGTGGGCCAACGTTACGCGGGTTCCCCCGCTGGCCGAAACGCCGAGATTTGCTCCGGCGTCGACCACGATCTCGCCGTCGGCGTCGATCCAGCGCAAGATGTTGACCGCAGGACCGACATGCATCCCGCCGTCGCTCGTCAACGTTCGAGCCACGACATCCCGCTCGACGTCGAGCGATTGAAGTGCGTAGGCATCGCGAATCCCGGCGCCGTGACCCACGCGGACGCGCTCGCCTACCTCGATGCCGCGCAGGCGTTCCTGGGGCGGGATCGTCAGGTCCGGCGCCCAGCGAGTCTCTTCATTGGTGCGCAGTTTCAGGTCCGCTTGGTACGATGCGTCACCGCGGGCTGCGGCCACAAACCCGGCCAGCTTCTCGCGATAGGAGCGGCCGAACCAGCGTGGATCGCGTTCGTACCCCTCGGGTATGCGCAGGCGCCCTTCATCTCGCGGCCACCCGACCTCGCGAATGGTCGAAATGGCCGGGATCATAAGCACCAGCGCGAACAGCAGGATGCTAAGCAGCAGGAACATCGGATCGCCTCGCGCGTTGTGTCTGATCCCAGGGTGGACGCCGGGATTTCAGCAAGTCCCCGAACGCGTCGATCGCGCCCACGGTAACGGCCCAGCTATTGAAGAGAAACATGTACAGCAAGCAGGGCAGCAGGTAAATGCGTTCGCGTCCCCCGTCGAGGAGCTCCGCCGCGCCGACCTCGAAGACCGGCGCGAAGTTACCGAACGCATTGAAACTCACGACCAAGAACGCGAAGATGATTCCGGGAACCACCGGGATCGTGCCCATGTAGAACAGCAACGCATCGGCGGCGACGCCACTGAGCAGAATCGGTGGGATGCAGTAGATGAAGAGCAGTAGAGAAGCGTCTATCTTTTGCCAGGCCGAGACCTTGCGCGAGCGTAAAAGCGGGATGACATTGTTCACGAAGGCCCGGTTGTGACCGTGGGCCCAACGCCGCAACTGGCGAAAGCGGGCGCTCCACGAGTCCGGGACCTGTTCGTAGCACTCGGCGTGGTTCGCATACAAGATGCGCCAGCCGTTGATGAACAAGCGTGCCGAAAGATCGGTGTCTTCGGCGAGCGTGCGGGCATCGAAGCCGCCGAGCTCGAGCACCACCGAGCGCCGAAAGCCCCCGACCGTTCCCCCGTACTGCGGAAAGAGGTCGAGGTTGTAACGTGCTTGCTGATCGACCTGGTAACCGCCCGAGCGTTCGAGCGCCAGCAGACGCGTCAGTAAACTCTTGGCATTATTCCGCGGAACGACTCGGCCCATGACCGCGCCCACTTCCGGGTCGACGAACGCCATGACGAGTTCGCGGATGACGTCCTTCCCAGGCGTATAGTCGGCATCAAAGACGAGGACGATTTCATTCGAGGCCAAGCTCAACGCGCGGTTGAGGGCGTTCGGCTTGCCGCGCTCGCCGTGAAGGTTGTAGATCGGCTTGATAAACGGATAGCGCTGGGAATACGTGTAGGCGATCGTCGTCGTTTCGTCCTGAGATTGATCGTCGACCGGAAGAACCTCGAGCAGGTCGTGAGGGTAGTTCGACGCGACGATGGCATCAAAAATTGCGCTTGCGACGCGATCTTCGTTCCGCATCGGGATGATGATCGAGACACGCGGCAGGTCGCTGTCGAGCAAATCTTGGTAGCTCGGCCGCTGATGCGCCGAAACGCGGTTCAGGGCGAAGTACCAGTGCCGAACTGCGTACAGGACCAGAATGCCGACCACGATCCAACTCCAGACCTGTAAGACGATTACGAGAGTCCCCATGCTACCCTCCGGGATTCGAGTGCGCGCGCCAGACGCACGAGCAAGATGCTCAAGAAGCAGATGA
>JBEKXE010000241.1:0-4668 GCA_049512335.1 Candidatus Lustribacter sp. | reverse complement strand
AAAGCAAGCGCCGGTCGCGGGGAATCCAATCGCGCATGGCAAACAAAAGCAACGGCAGCCCCGGCGCCAAGTATCGGTCAAACGCCAGGAAAATATCTCTATCATTATAGGTAATCACGAATAGAAGATACATCCACGAAAATATGGCTTCGGGTTGATGCAGCCAAAATCGCTGCCGGTTATGGGGGAGCCACATCGCCACAATCCCCATCAAAGGCCGAGCACGTCCCGAGCCCGGGCAACGACCCGCGACAACGCCCCAGCCTCGAACGGACTCGTAAGCCCAGCACTGCCGACGAGATCGCGAAACGCCGCTTCCCCGCCGCGAGCGCACAGCGCAACATAACGCGCCATCGTCCCCGCCGGATCCTCGTACGAAGCCGCCCACATCTGCAGCGCGCAGCACAGCGCGAGCGTGTAGTCGATGTAGTAGAAGGGCACGCGATAGATGTGCAATTGCGATTGCCAGAACGCCCCCTGCGAAGGCCGCTCGAGATCGCCGTAATTGCGCCACGGCAGATACCGCCGCTCCATCGCCTGCCACATCACGTGGCGTTCGGCCGGCGTGGCGTTGGGCCGCTCGTAGATCAGGTGCTGGAAATGGTCGACCGCCACGCCGTACGGCAAGAACAGCATCGCCTCGGCGAGATGGCCTTCGCGATACGTTTGCGCGCCGTCGCCGAAGAAGCGTTCCATGAACGGCCAGCTGAGGTATTCCAAGCTCATCGAGTGCACCTCGGCCGATTCCAAGGTAGCCGAGAGGTAGTCGATCACGGGTTTGTCGCGGCTGCTGTAGCCTTGAAACGCGTGCCCGAGCTCGTGCATCAGCACCGTGATGTCGCCTTTGGTGCCGTTGAAGTTGGTGAAGACGAACGGCATACCGTAGGTTATGAGCTTCGTGCAGTAGCCGCCGCCCGCTTTGCCGGCCCGGGCGACGAGATCGGTCAGCTCGTTGCGATCCATCAACCGCGCGAATTCGCCCAGCCGCGGATCCAGATCGGCGAAGCTTTCGATCGTGCGATCCATGATCCAGCGCGCATCGCCGAGCGGACGCGGGGCCGGAGCGGCAGCGAGTAACTGTTCGTCCCACAGGGCGAGGTGGCCGATGCCGTGCCGGCGCGCAGCGCGGTCGGCGATCGCCTGCGCGAGCGGGACGACCTCGGCGGCCACCATGTCACGATAACGTTCGACCATCGCGCGGTCGTAGTCGACGCGCCGCATCCGCGCGTAACCGAGCTCGGTGAACGTGCTAAAGCCGAGTTTGCGCGCGATGCCGTCGCGCACGTGGACGAGTTGGTCGAAGATCCGGTCGAGGTCGGCGGCGCGTTCGCCGAGCGCGTTCCAACGCGCGGTTGCAGCCGCATGACGAACGCTGCGGTCGGGATCGCTCGCGAAACGGCCGAGCGCCGGGAGGTTGAGCGTCTCGCCGCGGAACTCGACCGCGATGCCGGCTAAGAGTTGCGTGTACTCGGCGGCCAGCTTCGACTCGACGATGAGATCGGATTCAACCGCCGGATCGAACGTCGCCAGATCCGCTTCCCAGAGCCGGAAGACGTGTTCGCCCAGAGGCTGCTCGAGCTGCCGGCGCTCGCCGCTGGTAACGAAGCGGCGCTTGAGCGCGATGTCGAGGCCGATCAAGGTGGGCTCGACCTCGTCGCGGTGATCGAGTGCCCGCCGCGCGCGCTCGTCGCGCGTGTCTTGCGTGAAACGCAAATAGGTCAACGACGACCACGTGTCGAGCTCGCGCCGCAGCGCGTCCCATTCGCGGAACGTCGGCAGCCAGGCGGACGGCGTCCCAGCGTCCAGCGCCTGCTCGAAGTCGCGGTAGCGTCGTGCGACCGAATCGATGTCCGGTGCGGGCGGAATTCCCGCTTCAATCAGATGCGGCATGTATCCGGCATTCCGCGCAGAGGATCGCGAACCGGCCCGGGCAACCTAGCGAGGTGGCCGATTTTCCGCCCGTCGCCTCGCGCGCCAAGGTCCGCCGCCCGCCGCGGCGCACGCACAACGAACACCACTTCGCCGCCAGCGACACGGTTCGCGACGTCATCATCGGGATGTCCGACGGGCTCACCGTGCCGTTCGCGTTGGCAGCCGGCATCAGCGGCGCGATCGCAGCCTCGCACATCGTGGTCACCGCAGGCATCGCGGAGCTGGCAGCCGGGGGTATCTCGATGGGGCTCGGCGGCTACCTCGCAGCGCGGTCGGACGTCGACCATTACGAGAACGAGCGCCGGCGCGAGTACGCGGAGACCCATGACGTTCCCGACGAGGAGCGCCGCGAGATCGAAGCGATCTTCGCGTCGTACGGGATCGCCGGCGACGCGCTCAAGCACCTCACCGACGACATCACGTCGGATCGCAAACGCTGGGTCGACTTCATGATGAAGTTCGAGCTGGGTTTGGATCAGCCGGATCCGCGCCGCGCGCCGCTCAGCGCAGCGCGCATCGGCGGTTCGTACGTCGTCGGCGGGTTGCTGCCGCTCTTGCCCTACATGCTGATCCCGCAATCGCAGCAAGCGTTGTGGGGGTCCGTCGCCGTCACGTTCGTCGCGCTGCTCGTCTTCGGCGGGCTCAAGGGCCGGTTCACCGGCGCGTCGATCGTTCGTTCCGCGCTGGAAACGGTCGCGATCGGCGGCATTGCTGCGGCGGTCGCGTTCGTGCTGGCGCGTTTGGTCGCGGGCGGCCCGATTACCTAAACGGTCATTTCGCGGTCAGCGGCTCGCCGCCGAAACGGCTGACCGCCACGGCCGTGCCGCGGTTGACATCCCAGCGCACGATCAGGGCCGAATTCTCACCCAGCCCGCGCTGCGGAAAGCGGATGAAATCGTAGGGACCGTTGACCCCGACGTAGCCGCGCAGGCCGAGCAGATACGTCCGCAACTCGGCTGCCGTGACGCCGGTGCCGAGCTTGCGCAACGCGTCGACGACCACCATCGCCGGATCCCACGCGCTGATCTCGATCTGATCCGGCTTCGCGCCGGCCGCGGCGAGCGCGCGCGTCAACGTGGCCAGCGCGGCTTTCGTCGGTAGATTCGTCACGATGTCGGCGCCGTAATAGGGAACCGCGTTGAAATAGAGCTCCGGCGGCGCGAACTGGCCGTACTGCTTGAAGAACAGCGGGTTGAGATTGGCCGCCGAGGTCACGGTCGGCACGGCGACGCCGCTGTCGTGGATGCCGCGGAAGAGCGTGCCGGCCGGCGTTCCGGCCGACCAGGCGATCATCGCGTCGGGATTCGCGGCCTTGATCGCGGCCATTTGGGCCGCGACGTTCAGATCGCCGGGGGCGAAATGCTGGCGCGACACGATCTGCACGGTCGCGTTCTCGGGACGCGCCAGCACCGCGTTCAACGCGCGTTCGGCGTCTTGTCCGGTGGCGTCGGTGGACGCGATGAATGCAACGCGGTGCAAGCCGCGCTCGCGCAGGTAGCGCACGTCGACCGCCATCCCCGAATCGCCGGAGAACTGGGTGAGGAACACGTACCCGCCGGGCTGGGCCTGCGCCGTCGGCGAGAGACAATAGAGCAACGGACCGTTCTGCGCGACCAGCGGCGTGATCGCCGCGCAGGCGTCGGGTCCCGACGGGCCGAGGATCAGCGGCACATGTTTGGCGATCAGGTTCTGCGCCAGTTGCACCGCAACGCGCGGATTGGATTGATCGTCGGCGACGACGAACGACAACGGCCGGCCGCGGATGCCGCCGGTCCGGTTGACGTAGGCCTCGAGCGCTTTGAGCGCTTGCAACTGTTCGGTCCCGACGAACGCCGTGTAGCCGGTCATGCCGACCATCACGTTGATCTCGTAGGGATCGGCGGCACGCGCCACGGGTGCGAGCGTGGCGAGCGCGGCCGCTGCCAGCGCAGCGACGGCACAGCGGAGGAGGGGCGTCACTGCGTGCCGCGGCTCAACCCGATCGCGTTCAGCCCGCTGGGGGTGACCCAGTTCGTCAGCGGCCGCCCGTCCGCCAGTGCTTGCAGCTCGCGCTTCCAGAGCTTGCGGATGAGGATCACGCCGACGTCGCTGCGGCCGAGGTGTTCGACGCGCTCGTCGGAGATCGGCTGCTGGCCGACCTGCACCATGTAGTCCTCGATCCAGAACATCTGCTGCGTGGTGAAGGTCGGGTCGGCGTCTTCGACGCGCGTTTCGTTGCGCAGAATCGCTTCGCTGTGGGCCCGCAGCTCCGGCACGCGCTGGTCTTGGCGCGCCGCGCGCTGGGCCAAAAACGCCGATGCGTCCTCACCGGTCAGCGCGAAGTGTTCGACCGTGTAGCTGATGCAGTGTTCGTCGTCGACCGGAACGCGGAAAAACAGCCGCTCGCCGGTGATGAACTTGGTCTCGCCGGCGGCATTGGTGAACTGCGCCCGCGCGCCGACCTGATTGATGTTCGGCATGTGGAAGTGCGCCGGATAGATCGTGCGCCCGTCGGGCAGTTTTTCGAACGCCCGCGTGCCGTATTCGGTTTCCTCGACCGAGCCGTTGGGCGGGGTCAGCGCGAAGCCGGTGCTGCGCCGCAGCGATTCCTTGTGGGTGTAGGTGATGTGGCCCGGATCGCCGGCGTTGTCGAGCCGGTTGAACAGGTTGCACGGCCAATACTCGATCAGCGCCGGAACCTCGACCACGCCGGGCTGCTCGAAATCGGGGAAGCGCCGGATCGGCGGCGCCGCGCCG
>JBEKXE010000240.1:0-4757 GCA_049512335.1 Candidatus Lustribacter sp. | reverse complement strand
AACTTCGCGATGTAGCCTTGCTCGTGCGCGTAGCGCACGAACGTCTCGACGATGTGCCGGTTGCGCTTGAGCCCGTGCACGTATTGCGTGGTGCCGAAGGCGCGGCGCTGCTCCTCGAGGCTCAGCACGGCGTCGAACGCGCTCAGGTACTTCGGCTCGAGGTAGGCTTCGTCGCACACGCGCTGCGCTTCGCGGAAGGCCGCCAGCAGGCTGTCGGCGATCCACGGTTCGCGCGCCAGCAGCGCTTCGCCGACGACGACCGTGTGCGTGATCGGCAGGATGTTCGTTTTGGCGTAATACGCCGCCAGCTCGGCGCGCGAATCCGGGAACAATCTGCGCAGCCGCGCGTCACCGGTCTCGATGCCGCGCAGCGTCGTCGGCGAGAAGACCGCGTCGACGGTGCCGTCGATCAGCATCGTCTGCGGGTCGGCGCCCGGAATGACGCTGATGTCGACGCCCTCCGGATAGACGAATCCGGCGCCTTCGTTGGCCAGCGTCGAGACCCACGACATCTCTTCCGGCTTCACCCCGTAATGATCTTGGATGATCCCGCGCAGCCACAGCATGACGGTGAACCGGTAGCCTTGGACGCCGATGCGCTTGCCGCGCAGGTCGCGCGGGCTCGTGTACGGGGCGTCGCTGCGGCAGAACATGTAGGCCTGCACCGGCATGCGCAGCGGGAAGACCGGCAGCGCGATCACCGGTTCGCCGCGGTCGCGCGCGGCGCAGTACCACGAGAACGACATCTCGGCAACGTCGAACTCTTCGTACACGGGCCGCGTGCAGAACTGGCCGATGTCGTCGAGGGTGTAGCGCGGTGCGGTACCTTCGGGAACGACGCGCCCGTCGACGAGCGGCCGCGTGCGGTCGTAGTCGCTGAACGCGATGCTCAGCGGAAGCAGGTTGGTTGAGCGCTCGCGCGCCGGGGATTCAATCAGTTGCATCAGCGCCGTCCCTCGAATCGTGCAGTTCGACCGGTTTCGCAGGCGTGAAAGGACGCCCCTTCCACAAGCCCCCGTGCCCGCGCGCGTGCCGGAGCGCCGAATCGACCGTCATCGCCGTATAGAGCACCCCCGCCAGCGGCAGCGTCAACGCGCGCCACAGCGGCAACCGGTACGACTGCACGGTCGGCGCGTAGGCCGCGCTCATCGTCGCATACGCAACGGCGCCGGGCAGCGCGAGCGCGGGCTTGCGCCGCAGCACGCCGAGCACCAGCGCCGCTACCGGAACCACGTAGAGCAACAGCATCCCGGCCACCGTGCCGGCGAGCAACGCCGGCGAATAGCGCAGCTGCGTGTACGCGGTACGCGACACCATCGACCAAATCGGCCCGAGGCCGACGTACGGCCGAACGCTGCGCGAACGCGACGCGTTGCCGAGCCACAGCGTGCCGCCCGCGCCGGCGACCGCGGCCGCGAGCGAACAGTCGTCGATCAGTTCGCCGCTGATGCGCGTCAGGCCGCCGATGCGCAGCAACAGCTCGTCGCGCAGCAAGATGCAGCCGCCCGCGGCGCCCGCGGTCGCGCGGTGCGGATCGTTGACCCACGCGAACGGGTAGAGCAGGCGGAAGAAGAACACGAAGGCCGGGATCAGGAGCTGCTCCCACGGCTGCGCGCAATGCAGCTCGACCATCAACGAGACGAGATCGCGCCGCTCGTGCTGCGCGGTCGCCACCAAACGCGCGAGCGTGTCGTCGGCGTGCTCGACGTCGGCGTCGGTGAACCACCAGTACGCCGGTGCGCCGCCGCCCGCGCGCGCCGCTTCCACGCCTTCCGCCAGCGCCCACACCTTGCCGCTCCAGCCGGCGGGGCGCGGACGAGCCTTGTGCACGCGCGCGCGGTCCGCCGCCCTCGCCCCTGCAATGGCGGCCGCCACTTGCGTGGCCGTGTCGTCGTCGCTGCGATCGTCGACGACCGTGACGTCGAAGCGCCCGGCATACCGTTGCGCGAGCACGGAGCCGACCGTGCGGGCGATGACGTCGCCCTCGTTGCGCGCCGGAATCACCACGTGGACGTCGGGTGACGGCTCTTCGCCGGACGGTCGGTCTGCGAGGCGATCTGCCCGTGCGTCCCAAAAGCTACCGCGTGCGACGACCATCCCGATCCACGTGGCCGCGGCGATCCACGCCGCGCTTCTGATAAACGTGAGCATCGAGACCCGTCCTTCGGACGCGCCCGCCGTGCGCCCCGCCCTGGCGCTGATGATGGGCATCCGGCGCGCCACCGAAGCCTTGTTTCGCAAGCAGCAGCCCGGCGGATACTGGTGGGCCGAGCTGCAGTCGAACCCGTCGATCACGGCCGAAGTGCTGCTGCTCCACCGCGTGTGGGGAAATTTCGACCGCGTTCCCAAGGCCCAAGCGGAAGCGTATTTCCGCCGCGAACAGCGCGCTCACGGCGGCTGGGAGCTGGCCTACGATGACGGCGGCGAGCTGAGCGTCTCGGTCGAGGCGTACATGGCGCTGCGCATGCTGGGCGTGCCGGCCGACGATCCGGCGCTCGAGCGCGCCCGCAGCTTCATCCTCGCGCGCGGCGGGATCTCGAGCACGCGCATCTTCACCAAGATGCACCTCGCGCTTATCGGCGCGTACGACTGGGCCGGGCTGCCGTCGCTGCCGCCGCTGCTGATGATGCTGCCCGATCGCTCGCCGTTCTCGATCTACGAGTTCTCGAGCTGGGCGCGCGGCAGCACGGTGCCGCTGATCGCCGTCTTCGATCGCAAGCCGGTGTACAGCCCGCTGCTCAACCTCGACGAGCTCTACGCCGAAGGCCGCGGCCACGTCCGCTTCGAGCTGCCGCGCGCCAAGGATGCCTTCGAGGCGTTCTTCCTCGTGCTCGACGGTCTGCTCAAGCTCGGCGAACGCAACGGCATCGTGCCGTTTCGCCGCGCCGGCATCGCGCGCGCCGAGAAGTGGACGGTGCAACGCCAGGAAGCGACCGGCGATTGGGGCGGCATCATTCCGGCGATGCTCAACGCGATGCTCGCCCTGCGCGCGCTCGGCTACGACGCGAACGATCCGGTCGTCGTGCGCGGCTGGTCGGCGCTCGCCGGCTTCACGATCGTCGACGACGACTCGTACCGCGTGCAGCCGTGTATCTCACCGGTTTGGGACACGGCCCTGGCGGTGCGGTCGCTCGTCGACGCCGGCGTCCCGCGCGACGACAAACGCTTGATCGAAGCGGTCGACTGGCTGCTCGAGAAACAAATCGTCGCGACCTACGGTGACTGGGCAGTGAAGAACCGCACCGGCAAACCGGGCGGCTGGGCGTTCGAGTTCGAGAACGCGTGGTATCCCGACGTCGACGACACCGCGGTCGTCGCGATGGCGCTGGCTGCCGTCACGCATCCCGATCCGCCGCGCGTCAACGCCGCGTTGGCCCGCGCCGCGCAGTGGGTCGAGACGATGCAGTGCAAGACCGGCGGCTGGGGCGCGTTCGACGTCGACAACGATCAAGGTTGGCTCAACCGCATCCCGTACGGCGACCTCAAAGCGATGATCGATCCGAGCACCGCCGACGTCACCGCGCGCGTGCTCGAGATGGTGGTGCGCGCGAAGCTCGCCGGTTTCGACCGCGCGCGCTTCGAAGACGGCTTGACGTATTTACTCGAAGAGCAAGAGCCCGACGGCGCGTGGTTCGGCCGCTGGGGCGTGAACTACGTCTACGGCACGAGCGGCGCGCTGGCCGCGCTCGGGCCCGCGCGCGTCGACCGCCGCATCGACCACGCGGTCGTGCGCGGTGCGGTCTGGCTGCGCAGCGTGCAGAACGCGGACGGCGGCTGGGGCGAAACGACCGACACCTACAAGCATCCGGCGCTGCGCGGCACCGGCCCGAGCACCGCGAGCCAAACCGCCTGGGCCCTGATCGGTTTGCTCGAAGCGATCCAGCGCTTGCCGGCGCTGGGCGCCGAGTTCGTGCCCGCGCTCGAACGCGGCGTCGACTACCTCTTACGCACGCAGCGTCAAGACGGCAACTGGGACGAACCCGAGTTCACCGGCACCGGTTTCCCGGTGCACTTCTACCTGAACTACCACCAGTATCGCCTGCACTTCCCGCTCTCGGCGCTGGGCCGCTACGCGGCGTGGCGCCGCAACGCCGGCGGGATGTGAGGTTCGTTCTCGTCACTTCCCGCCCGGGTCGGTGATGAGCGAGGCGGTGGAGATGGTCACCGCACCCGTGGAGGCCAGCGCGCGGCCGGTGAACTGCGTTGCCGACGTGAGCGTGACCGATGCGAGGGCGAGCACGTTCCCATAGAACGTCGCGCCGCCGAGCACCGCCGAGCTCCCGACCTGCCAGTAGACGTTGCAGGCCGTGGCGCCGTTGATCAAGTTGATGTTGCCGCCGGCGGCGCCGTCGAGTACGGTCGTTAACGTGCTTCCGGCCTGGAAGACGAACACGCTTTGCGGGTTGCCCCCGCCGTCGAGCGTGAGATTTCCGGCGAAGATGCCGACCGTCGATGCCGACTTATACACGCCCGGCGGCAACGTGCCGATGGGGTGGCCCGGAACGCTCGCCTGCGAGAGATCCTGTCCACCGGGGAAAACCGTCGTTGCGGCCACGCCGGCAAACGTGTTGTATGCGGTTGTCAACGCACTTTCGGCCGCGAGGGGCACCGCCGGCGTGTTGTTATATCCGATTGCGTAGATCGCGTTCAAACCATCGGTGATCGCACCCGGCGGGTAGAACCCGACGACGGACGTTCCGGGCGACACGCCGACGAGATCGTCGTTGAAAGTGCCCGTCGTCGCACCGGCGGCGTAG
>JBEKXE010000239.1:0-4785 GCA_049512335.1 Candidatus Lustribacter sp. | reverse complement strand
GACGTACCAGTCGTCGATCACGCGCGCGTCGGCCCTGGGAACGAGAAAGAAGCTGCGTTCGCTCGTGCCGTCGGCGTCGTGGCGCTGTCCGCCGCACAGCAGCCAGTCGGCATGATCGATGCCGCTTGCAAACGCGTGCCGGCCCGAGTAGCGCACGCCGCCGTCGACCGCGCGACCGTTGCCCACCGGATCGAGGCTTGCCGAAACACGTGCGTTCGGGTTGGCGCCCCAGATGTCGTCCTGCGCTGCGACGGGAAACATCGCGACCTTCTGGCAGTGGTCGGTGAAGATGTTCTGCACCCAGGCCTGCGCGCCGCAGCCGCGGGCCAGCGTTTGGCTGACCTCGCACAACACGTCCCACCCCAGCTCGTAGCCGCCGTAACGCGCGGGCTGACAGATGCGCAGCAAGCCGTCGCGCACGAAGTCGTCGATCGTTTCGGCCGGACAGCAGCGCGCCGCTTCGGCGGCCTCGGCGCGTGCGCGCAACACCGGCGCGAGCACCTCGGCGCGCCGCACGAGTTCGTCGCGCGAAGGCATCAGGTGACGGACGTTTCTTCGAGCCGGTCTTCGATCGGTCCGAACGACCCGAACGGGCTGTCGAGGTCGGCGTACTCGGCCCGCGGCACGTCATGATACACCTCGATGAGGTTGCCGTCAGGATCGAGCAGGTACACGCTGTTGGTCACACCGTGATCCACGGTGTGGTGGACGTCGATGCCTTTGCCCTTGAGATGGCGATACGCGTGCTGCAGTTCGGGAAACGAGGAGACTTCCATCGAGAAGTGATCCATGCCGAACATCTTCTTCGGCTCCGGCAACGGCGCGTCGCCGGCCGGCGCTTGTTCGAGCGCGAGAATCGGCTTGCCGCCGGCCACGCCCGCCAGAAAAACGCGTCCGCCCACGTCAGCGACCGGCACCAAGTGCAGCATCTCTTCGTAGAACGCGCGCGATGCCGCGAGGTCGCGCACGCGCAGCGCGAGATGGCTCGTGCGGCGAATCCCGACCCGCAACGCCGGAACGCGCGCCGTCCGGGCGGGAACCGGCGCATCGAGCGCAGCGTAGAACTCGAGCTGGTTACCGTCGTGATCGGTGCAGATGAAGCTGCGCGCGGCGCCGCGATCTTCGAGCGAACCGAGCGTGACGCCGTACGCGGCGGCCTGCTGCGCGATGCGCTCGTGCAGTCGCTGCAGCTCGTCGACCGAGCTCACTTCGTAGGCGACGCTGATCATGCCGATCTGCCGCGGATCGGGCAGGCGGGCGCCGGCGCGGCCGCCGCGCACCGCGATCATGTGATGGTTGCTGACCGGATTCGCGGTTAGGAAATAGAACGACTGGCCCTCTTGCCCGAAGGTCTGGAACCCGATCACGTTCTCGAGGAACTCGCGCGCGCGCACCGGGTCCGTCACCCGCAGCACGACGTGTCCGGCGCGTCTGATCTTGAAATCCGTCACAGGCATACCCTTAAGCCGCGTTCGCGGCGCCGGCGCGTTTTACCCAGCCGCGTACGACGTCGAGCACGGCCCGCGCATCGGGCGGCAGTTCGTCCGAACGCCAGGCAACGTGACCGTCGGGCCGGACGAGCACCAGCGCCTTGTTGTACGTCGACGACAGCTGCGGGATGTCGAAGGCGTGCACGCTGAGCGGCACGCCGCACTGCGCCGCCGCGTCGACGAACGCATCGGCCGGCGGCGCGTTGCGCCCGAGCCGCAACAACACGAAGCCGTTGCCGAAAAGGTCCAAGATAGACGTCCGCTCGTCGAGCCAGAAGTGCGGCGCGCGCACGCCGGGCCGTGCGATCGGGTAGTAGACGCGGTGATCGGCGAGCGGCGGCGGCGTGCCGTCGCCCACGATCACCGGCGAGTCGTCGTATGAATAGCCGAGCTGCAGCCCGGCATCTTCGTAGCGCGGACCGTAATCGTAGCCGCAGTTGGCGCGGTCGAGCACTTGCTGCAGCGCTTGGCGGACCTCCGCACGCACGCGTTCCCCCTCGGGTCCACTCTCGAGAATCGCCGGTCCGGGCGTGCCGCCCAACGCTTCGTTGTGCTTCCAGCGCCCGGTTGCGGCACGCACGCTGCGTTCGCCGATCGGGCGGCGTTCGGTATCGTAGGACGCGAGCAATTCGGGACCGCCCCAGCCGGCGAGCACCGCGGCGAGCTTCCACGACAGGTTCGTCACGTCGCCGATGCCGGTGTTGAGCCCGAAGCCGCCGGTCGGCGACAGCTCGTGCGCCGCGTCGCCGAGCAAGAACACGCGGTCCGCGCGGTAGCGGGCCGCGACGACCTCGCGCCGCGACCAGACCAGCGCCGAGACGATCTCGAAGGCGAAGTCACGGCCCATGAAGCGCCGCACCAGCGCGCGCGCTTCGTCGGGTTCGAGCGTCGTCTTCTTCATCGGCGTGGTCAGCTGCAGGCGCCAGAGCGTTGCGCCGTCGATCGCGAGCACGCTCGCCCAGCGCCCTTCCGGACCGATCGCCGTGTAGAATCCCGGCCCTTTATCGTGCATGCGCAAGAACTCGTCGCTGCGAAAGACGATGTTGGCGTTGAGCGACAGCGTTCCGGCGCCGTCGAGCGCGATCCCCAGCGCTTCACGAAACGTCGAGCCGGCGCCCGCGCAGCAGGCGACGTAGCCGGCGCGTAGCGCATCGCTCGTGCCGGTCGAGAGATCGGTGAGCCGCAGCGTCACGCCGCCGGCGTCTTGCTGCAGCTCCTCGCAGCGCGTGCGGTAGCGAATCCGCACCGACGGCAGCGCGCTTGCGGTTCGGCGCAAGATCGGATCGAAGATCGTCTGCGGACAGCGCGCGATCCGTTCGGGCGTCGTCGGCGGCGTGCGGAATTGCGCAAACGATGGGAACGGTTGGCGGCCGAGCAGATAGCCGGTGAGGGTGGTGACGTAGATCAGGTCCTGCGGATAGTCGCGGTTGAATCCGCGGTCGCGCACTTCCTCGGCGATGCCCCAGCGGCGGCAGAACTCCATCGTGCGCATGTTGATGTCGACGAACTTCGCATTGCCGACCTCACCGTCGCCCTGCTCGATGACGACGCACTCGACGTTACGGATGCCGAGCTCGATCGCCATCGCCAAACCGACCGGACCGCCGCCCACGATCGCGATCACGTCGTGGGCTCCCAGAACAGCTCGTCAAGCGTCAGCGCGCGGGTGAAGACGCCCTGCTCGAGTCCGTAGCCGATGAACGCCTCGAGCGTGGGGCGCATGCGTTCGAGCGCGTACGGCGCCGGATCGGGACCGACCAGCGCCAGCTGTTCCTCCAGCGCTTCGTAGTACCACAGCAAACCCGAATCGCGCACGTCTTCCATCGCCGCGAGGCCGGCCTGCTTGGCGCGGCAGAACGCGTCGAACACGGCGCGCACGGCGTCGGGCCGTTCGCCCAAGTCGCGTTCCCGAAACACGATCACGTTCATCACCGGAACGATGCCGGTCGCGCGGTAGTACGCGCGTTCCGCGGCGGGCGCGTCGGAGAACAGCCGCCGGACGTTGCCCTTGGCGAAGAGCCGCGTCGGCAGCACGTCCGGATGAACGAGCGCGTCGATTTGCTTCGCCACCAGCAGCTCTTGCAGGTTCACGTCGCGGCCGGCCGGCTCCAGCACGAGACCCGGCGGCAGCGCGTATGGCGCCGGCGTGCGCGTCTCTTGGTTGAGCCAGCGGATCGTTTCGAGCCGCACGCCGTGCTGGTGCCCGAGCAGCGCGCGCGCCCACACGTTGGCAGTCATACCGTAGCGGGTGCCGACCCGTTTGCCTTCGAGGTCGCGCGGATGATCGACGCGGACGTTGTCGTTGACGAAGATGTACGAATGCCGGAAGGCCGCGCGCAGAAAGACCGGCAGTGCACGCACCGGCGCGCGCTGACTGCGGGCCCAGTAGTAGTTGACCAGCCCGCATTCCATGAAGTCGACGCCGGCCGGTTCGTCGAGCAGCGCTTCGAGGCCGAGGTGTCCGTCGGCGACGAACTCGAGCCCCGGCTCCGTGACGCGTCCGTCGAAGAGCGCGTTGCTCCAGTCATGCCGCCGGCACGCGACGCGCAGCACTCTAGCCTTCGATGATACCCGTGAACCGCAGGTAGTAGCGCCACAGCGCGCCGATGCGGTTCGACATCTGCGGCGCCGTGCCGGGCCGCGTAAACTGCGCCAGATCCTCGTCGGGGATCGGTCGCGGCTTACCGAGCAGCCGGGCGCGATAGTTCATCTCCGCCAGCTCGTTGAGCGAGATCGCGCGCAAGGCCGCTTCCTCGATGCTCGAGCCGGTTGCCGTGATGCCGTGGCCGCGCATCATGCAGACGTGCTTCGAGCCGAGCGCGTGCGCGAGGTCGTGACCCAGCTTCGGGTTGGAGATCAGCACGCTGCGGTCGTAGTTCGCGATGCCGTCGGTCGCGATCTTCAACGCGCCCGGATCGTAGGCACCGAAGATCGGCAGCAGCGGCAGGTCGGTGATCGTGAACAGCACGACCGTCGGCGGGTGCACGTGTACGACCGACGTGACGTCGCTGCGCGCGCGGTACACCTCGGTGTGGATGAACACTTCCTGCGGCGGCAACAAACCCTCGGCCGCGCCGCTTGCGATCTCGCCGTCGAGCGTGACCTCGAGAATTTCGGCCGGCGTCGTGTAGCGCACGCCCGACTCGGCCGGACCGCGCGCGCGAATCAGCAGATTGTCCGAATCGGGAACGCGGACGCTGAGGTGACCCGTATTGCCGCTCGCGAGCCCGAGCACGCCGAGCACCCGGCACGCATCGGCCAGCCGCTGACGGAGATCCTGAAGTTGGCCTGGTTC
>JBEKXE010000238.1:0-4789 GCA_049512335.1 Candidatus Lustribacter sp. | reverse complement strand
TATGGCGTCTCGCCGAAGAGCGTTAAGTTCGTCGAGTTGCCGTTCACTGAAGTCGGAGTTGCCTTACAGCAGGGGCGCATTCAAGCAAGCTTCCTACCCGAGCCGTTTACGACTCAGTTTCTTGCAGCGGGGCTGATTCGTCTTTTCGCAGACACGTATATGGCGGTTGCACCCAACCTCTCCGTGGCCATTTGGTGCACGACCAGGGCCTGGGTCAAAAATAACCCCGATACCGTGAAGAGGTTCCTCAACGGCGTTTACGCGACGGCAAAGTATTGCAACACCCATCAAGCGCAGACGGGGTCGACGCTGATCAGGGTCGCAAAACTCGATCCGGCCGCGCTCGGATCGGTGAGACGGGCCTATTTCGCAACGCAGCCGGACAAGAAATATCTCGATCCGATTCTGCAAATGGCGAACAAATACGGCGCTTTACCGCGGCCGGTCAGCTACGAGGAGTTCATGGGTCTCAACGCTATGTGAGAACGCCTTGCTCCTTATAGTACCGAGCGGCGCCCGGGTGGAGGGGTGCGCTCGTCTCGGGAGCATGACGAATGCTATAGAAGACGTCCTGCGCCGCCCAGTGCTGCGCGCTCGATTCGTTCAGCGCTTTGGCCAGCAGGTACGCGACGTCGTCCGGCAAGTCTTTATTGACGATCAGCTCGAAGCCGGGATTGGTCACCGCGAGGCACGGCTCCGTCTGACCGCGCAAGGTGCCCGGCGGAATCGTCACGACGGGCATGCAGTATTCGCGTTCGAGTTCGTGCGCGATGTCCTCGTCCAGCGGCAACAGAACCCACGGCGCAATCTGGGCCACGATTCCGGACGGACCGTAGATGGTGTCCGGCCGCATGATCATGTTGCATTTTCCCTCGACGGCCAGCAGCGTCGTCTTGGGATGCGAATGTTGCATGCTGCCGCCCCAGGCCGCGATGTCCCGGTTGAGATCGACGCCGTAGTGTTTCAGAATGACCGCAGCGACGCTGTCTTCGGAGCTCCCGCCCACCGAGAGGTCGAGCTTCGGCTGTTTGACCGCGATCTCGGGGAATGAACGAATGCCCACATCCGCTCGCACCAGATTGAAGAAATGCTGATTCGGACGGACCAAGCGCGTGAGCCCGCGGATAGCCAACGCTTCGCCGTTCTTGTACGCGCCGAGGCCCTTCGACGCTTGCGCCGCGCCGGTCGCCAGGGAGATGCCGACATCGGATGTACCCTCGACGACCCGCATGAGCGGCTCGCTGCTTCCGTTGCCGTAGCGCGTAATATCGACGTCTAAACCGGCATTCCGAAACGCTTCTCCGGCCCACGTGATGGACTTCCACCACTGGCCGCCGTTCAACATGCTCGATAGCCTGATCGTTTCCGGCATGGGGCCTCCTTGTATTGCCGGAGGCAAACTCCCTCGCAGTGAGAACAGTTTCGCTGAGGGACCTCATATGCAGACACCATTGCGTCAGCGGGTTCGCGACATGTTCGTGGCGACGAACACCGGGCTCTACCATGGGCACGTCGACGGTCCGGCCGCCGAACTCGCACCGATCGGACTCGAGGGCCAGGGCACGGTTCTGAGCGTCGCGTTCGACGTTCGGGATGCCAACATCGTGTATGCCGGTACGCGCCGGGGCGGGCTCTTCCGCTCCGACGATCACGGACGTACGTGGCACGAAAAGAACAACGGCGTCACGTACAAAGAGGCGTGGTCCATCGCGCAGCATCCGCTGACCGGAACGCTGTATCTCGGCACCGGACCGGCGGCGATCTTCATCAGCAACGATCGCGGCGAGCACTGGAGTTTCTGCGAGAACGTCCACGCCCTACCGGAAACGATCGAGTGGACGTTCCCAAACCCGCCGCACATCGCGCACGTCAAGGGCCTCGGCCTCTCGCCTGCCGATCCAAACATCATTCTCGGCGCGATCGAGGAAGGCTACTTCATTCGTTCGCGGGACGGCGGTGCAACGTGGACGACGCTGAAATCGGGGACGTGGATCGACGCGCACACGATCGCCGTGATGCCCGATAAGCCGAACGTGATCGTTGCGTCGACCGGTCGCGGCATCTTCCGCAGCGAAGACGGCGGGGACACCTTCGTCCAAAGTACCGGCAGCATCGAACGCCGCTATTGTTACGGGATCGTCGTGCATCCCGAAGCACCCGCGACGCTTTTCACGGCGGGTGCCGACGGCGGGCCGGGATCGTGGCGCAGGCGCGCCGGGGCCGAAGGCGCGAACACGAAATTCTTCCGCAGCAGCGACCAGGGCATCACGTGGAACGCCCTGAGCGGCGGGCTGCCGGAAGTGCTCACCGCTGCACCGCGTGCGTTCGGCAGCTGCCCCGACCAAGCCGGTACGTACCTCGTCGGCATGAACGACGGGACGATCTTCATGACCAGTGATTTCGGCGACTCGTTCTCGCAAATCGCCGGCGGCTTGCCGCCCGTCTATGCCATTGCGATCGCCTAACATCTCCCGCTCCGCCGTCATCTCGACCGCCGGCGCCGCGCTCCTCCTCGCACGGCGACCGGCATTCGCACAATCGGCGCTGCCCACCGTCCGGATGGGTACGATGCCGAACGACGCCTTGGGCGAACCCTTTTACGGCGCCGATGCCGGCACGTTCCAGGCAAATGGGATCAATCCGGATATCACCTACTTCGCCAACGGCGCCAACATCGTCACGGCGGCGCTCGCGGGCAACCTCGACGTCGGGATCGCCAACCCGCTCTCGGTTGCGGTCGCCATCGCACGTAATATCCCGCTGCAAGCCCTCGCACCGGGAGATCTGACCTCGCCAAACCATCGGACGCAGAACTTCGTCGTGGCCAAAGACTCGCCGATAAAGAGCGCCAAAGACCTCGCCGGCGCCACGATCGGCGTCGCCGAAATCGGCAGTTTCAACTACTACAGCGTCTTGGCATGGCTCGATAGCTACGGCGTCCCGATAAAGAGCATGAAGTTCGTCGAGTTGCCGATGAGCGAAATAGGCGTCGCGTTGCAGCGTGGGCTCATTCAAGCGAGCTTCATTTCCGAGCCGTTTACGAGCCGCTTCATGGCGGCGGGACTGATCCGTTTTTTCGCCGACACGTATGGCGCCATTGCGCCCGAAATCTCGGTCGCCATTTGGTTCACCACCAAGGCCTGGGTCAAAACCAATCCCGATACCGCAAAGAAACTCGTCAACGGCATCTATGCCACCGCGAAGTATTGCAACACCCATCAAGCCGAAACGGGCGCGACGTTGATCAAAGTCGCAAAACTCGATCCCACGACCTTCGGCTCGGTGAAACGGGCCGACTTCGCAACGCAGCCCGACCGGAAATATCTCGATCCGATCCTGCAGATGGCCGACAGATTCGGCGCCACACCGCGACCGGTTAGCTACGAGGAGTTCATGGGCAGCTAATACACCAACTTGACGCGCCGGCGCAGGCGAATTGGGGAAAATCCGCAAAGGCCGCGTTCACCTTGGATCACGTTTGGCAGCTCTTGAGCAACCCGCGTTTGCCGGGCGAGGACGGCTACTTCGAGCACGTACGGGCCGAGCTGCTCGATCTGCTCGGCCCGCCGCCGCGCCGGTTCGTCGAGATCGGCTGTGGTACCGGCCTGACGGCCGCCGAAGCGAAACGCCGTTATCCCGAGGCGGTCGTCGAAGGCTTCGAAGTGAGCGCGGCGGCCGGTGCGCTTGCCGCGACCCGGATAGACGCCGTGCACATCGGCGACGTCGAACGCACCGATCTGGCCGCGCTCTACGCACCCGAGTCGATCGACGCGCTGCTGCTCGCCGACGTGCTCGAGCATCTCTACGATCCGTGGAACCTGCTCGTTCGGATCCGGCCGTTCCTCACCCCCGACGCGCAGGTCATCGCGTCGATTCCCAACATTCGCAACATGGCGCTGCTCAGCGAGCTGGCAGCAGGCACGTTTTCCTACGTTCCCGCCGGCCTGCTCGACGTCACGCACATCAGGTTCTTCACGCGATCCGAAATCATCAAGATGTTCGACGCGACCGGCTATGACGTGCTCGCCATGGTGAACGCGCGCGATCCCCGCATCCCCCCGATCGCCGCCACGAGCTTCCCGATCAACCTCGAGACGCCCGGCATCGTTCTAAAGAACGTCGATGCTCCTACCCTCGCCGAGCTTCAGACGATCCAATTCTACGTCACCGCCCGGCCGAAACGAAAGCTTCAATGGGACGTGACGCCCACCGGGGGCGGCAACGCCACGTAATCCCGCTCGCGCACGAAGCCGCGCTGGGGCGGCGACCACGCATCATAGGCGGAGCCGACAAACGTCGCGTTCCAGCGCTGGACGAACAACTTCTTGTTTCGTTCCAACGTCGCGTTGTAGTCGACGTTGTTGTGGCGAAACGTAACGCTTCCGAAATGGTGTACGAACGAATCCTCGCACATGACGATGTCATACCCGGCCGCTCGAATGCGCATGCAGTAGTCATCGTCCTCGTAATTCCCGGTTGCATAGCGCGGATCGAGGCCGCCGATCTCCTCGATGACCTGACGCGGTAGACACATGCACATGCCGATCACGCGTGCCTCGCGCGTCCAACGGCCCCGCTGCTCGACGGCCCGCTGTGCGGCGAACGCCGGCATATCCGCAACGTCCTGATAGGGCACCTCGAGCCGCTGTTGCCCGACAATCTCGTTCGAGCGGGGGGCGCTGCATCCCACCGTCGGAAATGCCTGCTCGACGGCGATGAGCGCTTCGAGCCAACCCTCGGACACGACGACATCGTTGTTGAGCAGCACGACGTGCGTGCCGGCGGCGGC
>JBEKXE010000237.1:0-4820 GCA_049512335.1 Candidatus Lustribacter sp. | reverse complement strand
ATGTTCATGAACAAGTACATCGGCTTCGTTTTGATCACGAGCGCTCGCGCCGGCGCGTGGTCGTCGGCGTTGTTGTGCTGGTGCACGCAGTTGTTGTGCACGACCGCGATGTCGCCGGCTTTCCATTCATAGCGGATGCCGTCGTGGATCTCGAACCCCTTGCCGTCGAGGATGTAGAAGATCGCCTCGTTCACGTGCCCGTGCATCTGGGAGTGGCCGCCCGGCGCGTACTCTTCGAGATGGATGTGCAGCGTCTGGCCGAGGCCGTCTTCGGGCTCCATGAAGTGCTTCGAAAACGCCTGCGGGCCCGACATGAACTTGACCTCGGTGCCCTTTTGGACGCGCGGTAAATTGCGCAGCCGGCTCAGCTCGTGCTTGAGCCCGTAGTCCCCGCTGATGGAGCGGACGAAGACGCGCTCGTGCTCCGGGTCGTAGTGCGATTTATTCCCCATGCATTGGGAGTTTCAAAGCGTCGCGGGCGCTCCCTGCAGGAGGTTGGACCTGCCGGGCCGGAGGCGCCGGTACCATGAGCGTACAGGTCTACGGCTGCAACCACATCGCGATCGAAGTCGACGACGTCGAGAAAGCGGTCGCCTTCTACCAGGACGTATTCAACCTCAAGCGGCTGCCGCAGGGCGAGGGCGACGCGTTTCTCAAGCTCGGCGAGCACCAGTTTCTGGCCATCTTCCACGTCGACAAAGT
The DNA here is from genome assembly GCA_049512335.1 of Candidatus Lustribacter sp. Taxonomy (GTDB): domain Bacteria; phylum Vulcanimicrobiota; class Vulcanimicrobiia; order Vulcanimicrobiales; family Vulcanimicrobiaceae; genus Lustribacter. The sequence goes on along the minus strand of JBEKXE010000237.1, from coordinate 4,118 downwards.
CCAGAAGGCGCGCATGCGCCACTTCGGGCTGATGGTCCGCGATGAGGAGCAACTGGACGAAGTCCGCGAGAAGCTGACGACCAAATACAAGATCAAACTGATCCCGCCGTTCCGCTGCGATTTCTACGACCCGTTCGGCAACCGGCTGCAGGTCGTCGACCTGCACGACGAGTCGCTCGTGTGGTTGATGCCCTACCAAGAAGTCCAAAAGGCCGGCATCGCGTTCACCAACGGCAAGAAACGTTCAGCTGCGGCGCGCTAGTAGCGCTTGTAGGGCAAGAACTTGCCGCTCATGGCGATGCGCACGCGGTCGCCTTTTGGGTCGGGTTGGCGTTCCATCGTCATGTCGAAGTCGATCGCGCTCATGATCCCATCGCCGAACTCTTCTTCGATCAGCGCCTTCCACGTGGTCCCGTACACCGACACCAGCTCGTAGAAGCGGTAGATCAGCGGGTCGGTGGGCGGGCCGGGCGGCAGGGAACCGCGATAGGGAACTTCTGTCAGCAGGGTGCGCTCGTCGTCGTCGAGGCCGAGCGCGCGCGCAGCCTTCGCGGCTTCGTCCTCGGTCAATCGCATCTGGCCGAGCAGGGCGGCCGTGGTGACGATCGGCGAGCCGCTGCCGATCTGCTCGGCGATTCCGCGCCAGGTGAGTTTCCGCTTGCGCTTGATCGCGACGATTTTGTCGGTCAGCTCGGTTCGCGTCATGCCCGAGGCATTGCAGCCGGCGGTGAGCCTGCCTTTCGACCAATGTGTTAAGGAAGGTCCGCTCGTTAGGGCGAACGGCGGGCGCCATGGAGATTGCTGCGGATCCGCGCGCGCTGCTCAGCCGGTCGGTGAAGATGACGCTGTTCGTCATGCTCCGGCGTACGCTTGATCGAACCATATTGCGAGAGAACATCGGCGCGCACTTGCGCTGGATGGTCGACGCCGAAAAGCGCGGACAGGTTTTTCTCTCCGGTCCGGTCGCGCCTCGCGAGGGAGCGGCTCAGCTCGACGGGCTGACGATCATTCGCGCCGCGAATTTGGCCGAAGCCGAGGCACTCGCCGCGACCGACCCGTTTGTGAAGCTCGGGGCCATCGAATACGAGGTGCGCGAGTGGACGGCCAATGAAGGGGCGATCTCGATGACGGTGACTTTATCTGACAGCACGGTGGCGTTCCGGTGAGCGACGAGAGCCGCATCGCCGATCTGATCGTCGGCAACCACATTCTGGCGCACGAAGGGGTGCTCGACGGATTCGGGCACATCAGCGTGCGCTCGGAATCCAACCCGAAGCACTTCTACATGGCGCGTTCGCGCGCGCCGGGGTTGGTGACGCGCGACGACATCATGGAGTTCGACGAGCGCAGCGAACCGGTCGACCAGCAGGGCCGCAAGATGTACGGCGAACGGTACATCCACGGCGAGGTGCTCGCGGCGCGGCCCGACGTGAACGCCGTCGTCCATAGCCATTCACCGGACGTGCTGCCGTTCACGGTGACCAAAGCGCCGTTCAAGGCGTTGATCCACATGGCGGCATTTCTCGGCGACACACCCGCGCCGGTGTTCGAGATCCGCGACGTGCTCGGCGACGACAACCGCATGCTGGTGAGCGAGAACCGCACCGGCGCGGCCCTGGCGAAAGTGCTGGGCGACCGCGCGGTCGTGTTGATGCGCGGTCACGGGATGACGGTCGCCGCCGCCGACGTGAAGCTCGCCGTGCTGCGCGCGATCTACACTCAGCTGAACGCGCGCATCGAAACGGCGGCGCTGAAGCTCGGCGAGCCCACGTTCCTCAACAGCTACGAAGTCCAGCGCACCGACCCCGTCGACCGTCCGTGGGAAGTGTGGGAAGCCAACGCCGAGCCCTGAGCGCTCAGAGTTCTTGGGCGTGCTCCTTGTACCAGCGTTCGGAACCGGGATGCAGCGGCACGTCGCGCGGCGTGGCGAACGTCTCGCGCCAGATCATGTCGAGGCCCGTGTAGGTGCGCTCTTCCCACGGAAACTCGTCCCGCCGGGCGAGAAACGCTCCGCACACGTCGTAGGCTACGTCGTCCGGTAAGGATGCGCTGGCATACAGCGGCCAGCCGCTGAAGTCGATGCCTTCGTAATCGCGTTCCAGCAGCGGGAAGCGCGTCTTCGGCACGATGCCTTTGCGCCAGCCGAACACCGCGAGATGCGCGAAGGCCGCGGGATCCAGCTCCAACGGAATGCAGTCCGCCTTGAGCGCCTCGGGGAACCAAACGCCGATCCCCTCGTCGAAAACCAGATCGATCGTGCCGTCGGCGAGGGCGTCGAGCCGGCGTTTGTCCATTGGCCCGCCGACGAGTTGGATCGAGCCGCCCCAGGCTTCGAAATCCGCGAGCTTCATGCCGTAGAATCCGAGCAATTGGTCGATCAGGACGAGCGTCGAATGCGTGGGATCTTCGCGAATCGAAACGCGCAGCGGCGCTTTAGCGGCCTTGACGTCCGCGAACGACCGATAGCCGAGACTCTTCTTGGCCGTGATGACGAACTGATCGTCGCTCGGATACGATGCGATGATCCGCACCGGCAGCTTTTCTTTGAACAAGCCGACGCCGCGGTAGGCTTGCGTCAGCATCGCCGACGGGTTCACGAACGCCATCTCGACGCCGCCGCCGCAGACGTCGTGGGCCATCACGGCCGAACCCGTGGCCAGGCGCAGCGACGGCCGAAAATGCTCGCCCGATCCGCTGCCGACGGTGATGCACATGTCGCGGTTACCGCCGTACGGCGTGAGGGGATTCCCGGCGATGTGCAGCCCGAGTTCCCACAGAAATTTGGCGCGGCGGAAGTTTGCGCCGCGAGGCAATGGTTCCATGAGCGGTAGTCGTGCCGCCGGGTTAGGCAATCCCTTGCACCGCGGCGGTGCGCTTTGATCGGCTACTAAGACAAGCGAACGGCCGGCTAAGCCGGGTCAGAATTCCGCGTCGAGCTCGTCCACGGCGTCCGGCTCGGCCAAGGCGGCCGCCGTCCACTCGAGCATTTCGGGCAGGTTGAGGACGTGCTCGGCGTATGCCGCGCACACCGTGTCGAGCGGCACGTCGTAGGTGCGAAACCGCGTCGCCACCGGCGCGTACATCGCGTCGGCCATCGTGCGCTCGCCGAACAGAAACGGACCGCCGTAGGTTTCCAGACACAGGTTCCAGATCGTCGTGATGCGGTTGACGTCGGCTTGCGCACCGGGCCACACCTTGAAGCCGGGATGACGGCCTTTGAGGTTCATCGGAAGCGCCGAGCGCAGGTTGTAAAAGCCGCCGTGCATCTCGCCGCAGATCGAGCGACATAAGGCGGCTGCCGCACGTTCTTTGGGTAGTAAGCCGGCCTTGGGCTTGAGGTCGTTGAGGAACTCGGCGATCGCGATCGTATCCCAGACGGCGATCTTCCGGTAGGTCAACCGAGGGACGAGAAAGGACGGCGACAAAAGCAGAAGTTCTGCGCGCACGGCCGGGTCGTCGCTCGGGACGACGGCTTCCTGGAACGCCAAGCCGGCGAACTTGCACAATAACCATCCCCGAAGGGACCATGAAGAGTAGTTCTTGCTGCTGATCGTCAACGTCGCATCGGGCACGGGTGGCACCTCCAGAGAGCCACGCGTTCTCGCTGTGCGAGCGCTTCCCCGGCGGCCCAACGGTTGACGATGATGTATCAAATGTATCAGGCGCAAGCGGATGCCACGGAGCAACTGCGCCTGTGGGCGAGCGCGATGAGCGCGCTGCTCCATAACCCGTTCACCGAGGCTTTTGCGCCGTACGGGATGGGATTCGTCACTGCCGGCTACGACATGCTGGCCCGGACCGGCTTCAGCCACGAGCGCAAACCCTTCGGCATCGACACGATCCGCATCGGTGAGGCCGACGTGCCGGTGGTCGAGGAGCAAGCCGACCGGACTCCGTTTGCGACGCTGCTGCACTTCCGAAAAGACGCCGAACTGGAGCTGCCGCGGGTGCTGGTGGTCGCCCCGATGTCCGGGCACTTCGCAACGCTCCTGCGCGCGACCGTGCGCACGATGCTACCGGACCACGACGTCTACCTGACCGACTGGCACAACGCGCGCGACGTCAGCCTCGAGGACGGCCGCTTCGGCGTCGACGAGTACGTCGATCACGTCGTTCGC
>JBEKXE010000236.1:0-4855 GCA_049512335.1 Candidatus Lustribacter sp. | reverse complement strand
ATGGAGACGGTCGAACCGTGCGGCGTCGTCGCCGACACGTTCGACGCCCGCCGCATCGCCGCGCTGACGCGCATCGTCGCCTCCGACCGCGTGCTGCGCGCCGCCATCATCGGTGAGGGCCGCCGCGTCCGCTCACGCTACGCACCAGCCGTGATCGCGACCACCGTCCTCGAAGCGCTGGCCGAGCCGCGCCGGATGACCGAATCCGTTGACATGAGGTGATTGCCTGATCCCTGAGGACGGACCCTCGCGCGAGACGCTCGCGGCGCAAATCGAGGCGCTGAAAGCGCTCGTCGAACGGCAGCGCCGCTACATCGGTTCGATGCGGGCGAGCCACTTCTGGAAGCTACGCGAGGCGTTCTTTGCACTTCGACGCCGGTTTGCCGACGGCATCGAACCATTGCCCGAACCGACGGCGGCCGATCTCGCGATCGCGGACGGCGCTTTCGGCGATCCCTATCAATTATTTCGGTTACGGGAACAGCGGAGCATCGCCGACATGGATTTGCTGCGTGACTTTGCGCGCTCGCTCGTCTTCCAGGATCCGATCGAAGTGCTGGTCGATGCCAAGGATGCGCGTGCGGCCGATCTCGACGCGACGCTGGCCTCGCTGAACGAGCAGATGTATGCGCACTGGCGAGTGCGCGTAGTCGACGCGGAGCCGGATGCGGTTACGTTCGATCCGTCGTGCTCCGTGTGTGCGATCGATGCGGGCGATGTCCTCGAGCCGGACGCGTTGCTGCTACTAGCGCTCGAACTCAACAACGGTGCGGATGTCGTATACACCGATGAAGACCGTATCGACGCGGGCGGAATTCCTCGCGATCCGTTGTTTAAACCGGGCTGGTCACCCGAGACGGCGCTAACGCGCGACTACGTGGGTCGCCTGTGCGTGATGCGCGGTGCAGCGCTGGCGGCGGCGGGCGGGCTCGATCCGCTGCACGGTCCGGCAATGTGGTACGACGCGTTGTTGCGCGTGACGGAAGCGACCGACCGCGTTGCGCACGTAGCGCGCGTTCTGATTCACCGCCGCTTCGGTTCCTCTGACCTCGCGCCTGCCCAAGCGGAAGTATCGGTGCGGCGGGCGCTCGCGCGGCGCGGCGAGCAGGCCGAAATGAGCGTGACGGCGACCGGCGTCGACGTGCGGTTTGCCGTGGCGGAAGACGAACGTGTCACGATCGTCATCCCGACGCGCGACCGAGCCGATCTTCTCGAACGCTGTCTGCGGGCGCTTTTCGAACGCACGGCGCATCCCAGCTTCGATGTGGTCGTCGTCGACAACGGGAGTACGGAAAGCGCGACGCGCGAGCTATTCGAACGGTGGCGCGAGCAGCGGCCCGGCCGCTTTCGCGTCATCGAAGATCCGGCGCCGTTCAACTACTCGCGCCTGAACAATCGCGGTGTCGCCGCCAGCGAGGCGCCGTATGTCGTATTGCTCAACAACGACACGGAAGTGATTGCGCCGGATTGGCTGACCGCAATGCTTGGGCAAGCGCGCCGTCCGCAAATCGGTGCGGTCGGGGCGTTGCTGTTGTATGAAGATGGTACGATCCAACACGCGGGAGTCGTTCTAGGCGGGGTGCTTTCGTTGGCCGGGCATGCCTACCGGTTTGTAGACCCGCAAACTCTCACCGGCGACGCGCGGCTTACACTGGATTCCAACTACCTTGCGGTGACCGGAGCATGCCTCATGGTGGCCCGAAGGAAATACGAAGAGGTCGGTGGCCTCGACGAAGCCCTAGCCGTGTCGTACAACGACATTGACTTTTGTTTGAAGCTCCGGGCCGCAGGCTATCGCAACGTAATGGTTCCGCGAGCTCGACTCTACCACTACGAATCCAAGAGCCGCGGCCGCGACGATACGCAGACGAAGGTCGCGGTGGCCGTCAGCGAGCGTGAGACCCTTCGTGAGCGCTGGCCGGAGTGGTCGCGGCGCGATCCGTACTACAATCCGAACCTCACCGTGAACGCCGAAGATTTTTCCGTGCGCCGATGATCGCCCGGATTCGCAACAGCGACCTCGTTCGACATGGGGCCATCGCCTTTGCGGGCGTCGTAATAGCGAGTGCGGCCAACTACCTCTTCTACATCCTGATCAGCCGGCGAGCGGGTGTCGAAACATACGGTGTCGTGACATCGCTTATATCGGCGATTCTCGTCCTATCGGCGCCGGCCACGGTCGTCCAGTTAATTGCTGCGCGCCTGGCCGCCGACCTCGAAGCCCGCGGTGACGTGGCTGCCCTTCGGAAGCTCTCGGACGGCGTAACGCTTTGGACTGCTGCATTCGCTGCGGTCTTTGTGGTTGCCGGCGTCCTTGCGCGTCAGCCTCTCGCCGACTTTTTCCATCTTACAAGCGCGGGTCCCATCGTCATTTCGGCGATCACGTTCGGTTTGCTGACGATCGTCACGGCACAGCGTGGTGTGTTGCAGGGCGCGCATCATTTCGGCGACTTCTCAGCATCGCAGGCACTCGACGGCATCACAAAACTTGCCGTCGGCGTCCCGCTCGTCGTTCCATTCGGCGCCTCCGGCGGGCTCCTCGGACTCGCCGCGAGCCAGGCGGTCGCTTTAGCCTATTCGCTGTATGCATTCCGCGCTCGATTTGGAATGCTGCGGGCCCCGCTCGCCCTCGATCGAAAACTGATCGCTCGCGTTGTGTCTCACGTGGGATTGGGGCAGATCACGTTCACCGTACTCGCCTTCTATGACGTGCCTTTGATCAAGCACGCTTTCGATGCGCGCACGGCGGGACTCTATGCCGCTGCTTCGCTCGTGGGCCGCGCTCTCTTGGCCATACTATCCTTCGTCCCGATCGTCATCATGCCGAAGGCGACGGCACGCGCCGCAGCGGGACACTCGCCGTTGCCGATGCTGGGTGCGGCGCTCGGGCTTTCCGTCGCGGTCGTCGGCGTCGCGGTCCTGGCAGGATGGATAGATCCGACCGCCGTGATAACGCTCATTGCGGGCCGGGCGTTCGGCGGAGCGGCCCCCATCGTGCTGCCGTATCTCATTGCGGACGGTGCCTTAGCACTCGCAAACGTCGTCGCCGCGTACAAGATGGGATTGCATCGCTACGATTTCGTCATCCCGGCCCTGGCGGTCGCAGCGCTCGAAATCACCACCTTCGCATTCTGGCACCCGACCCTGATGGCGGCCGTCTTCGTGCTCCTGGCCGGGCACGTCGCCCTTCTTTGCGTCACGCTCTTTCGACTAAATGCGCCGGCAAACGTGATCGTTCGCAGCGTGAACCCAACCGCCGGTGTCAGCCTCTAGGATATGCGATGGTCCGCGGCGATCCAGGCGGCGGCTTCGGCAATGGATGTCACGCGAGCGTTCGGCGGAACGGAGCTCGCGCGTTCTTGGTAACCACGATCAACCAAGACGGTACGGCAACGCGCGGCAGCGCCGGCTTCGATATCGCGCCAGCGGTCGCCGACGAGATAACTCGCCGCGGGGTCGACGTCGAGTTCAGCTGCCGCTTGGTAGATAAGGCCCGGCTTCGGCTTACGGCACGCGCAGTTGTCGGCGTCGTCGTGGCGGCACACGTAGAGCGCATCGAGCGGTAGTGCCGCCATGAGGCGCGCGTTGATCGCGTCCAGCGTTTCAACGGACACCGTGCCGCGCGCGATGTCGGGCTGATTCGTGATGCAGACGAGAGCGAATCCCAACTGCCGCAAATCGTCTAGCGCGGACGCTGCCCCTTCGCAAAGGACGAGGTCGTCGGCGCTGGCCGGCGGATAGGGTTTCCCGTCGCGGACGACCGGCTCGTTCAGCACGCCGTCGCGATCGAAGAAAACGGCGTGCTTCACGCGGCGGCAGTTCGTCTGCGCAGCAACGGGATTGGATCAATCAGCAATACAGCGAACACGATCGTGCCGGCCAACGAGAGCAGCGTTCCCGCAAGTGCCGTGCCCGACTGATAGGTGATGACGACCGTGTGCCGGCCGGCATCGACCGGGATGCCGCGAAAGAAGCCGTCGGCCTTGAGAATCGGAACCTCGCGCCCGTCGATCGTCGCCTTCCAACCAGGATAGAACGAGTCATTTTGCATCAGCAATCCGGCGCTCCCCACGATGACGGATGCAGTGACTTCATCGCTGCGCATGAACGTCACCGTGATGCTATCGCGACCGGTGGCGGCGGCGAGCGGAGGCACGGGTCCTTCGACGACGACCTGGTTGTGGACGTTGAATGCGGGGCTCGTAAGAGCCGACACCGCATCCTTAAACGAAGCGACGCTCTGAGCGCGGTGATAGATAGTGAAGCGCGAAAGTGAGTCGGGGACACGGAAAATATCAACGCCTGGCGCACGGTAAGCGAGCGGAAAGACGAACTGGTTCTGCCGGTAGGCGTCGCGCTCGCCGGAGGGTACGAAGCGCGGTTCACCCCAGAGTGCCCAAGCAGCGCACGTGTCGGCGGCCGATGTTTGAAAGTGGATGTCCAGAGCGCGGCCCACGCTGCGGCTGAGGTCGATCGACAACGGCATCCAATGGCGGTCGGCGAGAACGTGCTTTGGGTCGATCGTACGGCTCGCGGAGCCTACGGCCGTGCCATCTCGAAATGCGCGGAGCGTGAACGTAACGGGACCCCCGCAAAGGGGGGCGGGCTCGTAGCTCGAGGGGTCGAGAGCCAAGTCCGCGAGCAGTCGCGGTTCGGCCCTTGTTACCACCGTGTGGAAGGTAATGTCGCGAGGAGGGTGCTCGAAAAACGCTGACTCATCGATACCACCCACCTCGGCGGACGCCCTGTGGACTGCTGCGAGATCTGCCGCGGGAACTTGTCCTTCGGCTTGCTTCACCAGATCGTCGAGAACGCCACGCTTTGGAGCGACCTGCATGCCGCCTGCATCGGGGCT
>JBEKXE010000235.1:0-4864 GCA_049512335.1 Candidatus Lustribacter sp. | reverse complement strand
CCGGCCCGATCGCCGCGCGCAGATGCTGTTCGTGAACGGCCGGCTGCTGCGCTCGACGCTGCTCTCCGGCGCGTGGAGCGGGGCGTATCGCACGTTTGCGATGAGCGGCCGCTATCCGTACGGCGTTCTGTTCGTCGACGTTGCGACTGACGCGGTCGATCCCAACGTACATCCAACCAAGAGCGACGTGCGGCTGCGCTTCGGCGAGCGCGTCAACGCGGTCGCGCGCGAAGCGATGGGAACGGCGCTGCGCGCGGCGGCGACGGCGCGGCTCGACCAGGCGATTTCGTTCGCACCACCCGCGAGCTTCGAACACCACCATGCCGCCATGCCGGTGTGGAGCGGCGAGCTCGTCCCCGTGCCCGCACCGTCGTCGGGTTTGCGCGTTCTGGCGCAAGTCGACCGCACGTTCATCCTCGCGACCGACGGCGAAGCGGTCGTGCTGATCGATCAACATGCCGCCCACGAGCGCGTCGTGTACGAAGAGCTGATGACCAACGTCGAGCGCGCGGCGCCGGGCGAACCGCTGCTCGTGCCGTACGTGTTCGAGGTTCGTCCCGAACAGGAACGCGCGTTGGAAGGCAGCCGCGAAGCGCTGGTCGCGAGCGGGCTGGTCGTCGAGCCGTTCGGCGAACGTGCGTATCGCATCGTCGCGACGCCGGCGCATACGACGCACGCCGGCCGCACGCGCACGTTCGACGTCGCCGAGTTTTTGGACGGCCTCGACGACGACGGACCGGCGCTCGACGCGCGGCATGCCGTGTGGGCCTCGCTGGCCTGTCATTCCGTGGCGCGAGCCGGCGACGCGCTGGTCCACGCCGAGATGGTGACGCTGCTCGAGCGTTTGCAGCGCTGCGCGAATCCGATGCACTGCCCGCACGGCCGCCCGACGATCGTGCGGCTCGAACCCGACGCCATCGCTCGGCTCTTCAAACGCATCTGATGCGCGAGCCGGACGGTGTGCTGATCCTCGCCGGTCCGACGGCGAGCGGCAAAACCGAGCTTGCGATCGCGCTGGCCGAACGGTTCGGCGCCGAGATCGTCGGCGCCGATTCGCGGCAGATCTACCGCGACATGCCGATCGGCACGGCGGCGCCGACCGCCGCGCAGCTCGCGCGCGTGCCGCATCACCTAGTCGCGTTCTTGGATCCGCACGAACGGTACTCGGCGGCCCGCTACGTGCGGGACGCGCGCGCCGCAATCGACCGGATCCGCTCCGCCGGGCGGCGCGCGATCGTCGCCGGCGGCACCGGATTCTACTTGCGCGCGCTGGCCGGCGACGTCGCGCTCGACGCCGCGTACGATCCGGTCATCCGCGACCGGCTCGCCGCCGAGGCGCGCGCGCATCCGCCCGAGGTGCTGGCCGCGTGGCTGGCCGCGCTCGCGCCCGAGCGCGCGGCGCAGATCGAGCCCACCGATCCGTACCGCGTGACGCGCGCGCTGGAAGTCGCGCTCGCCGGACGATCGGCCCCGCCGGCGGCGCCCTTCGACGATGCTCAGGGCAGGCTGCCGTTGCCGACGCTGCGTGCCGGCGGCATCCCGTTCGTCAAGCTGGTGCTCGACATCGAGCCGGCCGTACTGATGGAGCGGATCGAACGGCGCGTCGACGCGATGCTCGCCGGGGGCTTGCTCGAGGAAGCCGAGCGCGTCGGGCTCGATGCGGTCGCGGCCGACGCGGTGGGCTACCGCGAAGCGCTCGCCTTCCTGGCCGGCTGGTCGACGCGGGCCGAACTGCGCGCGCAACTGATTCGCGCGACGCGGCGTTACGCTAAGCGCCAGGCGACGTGGTTTCGTTCCGAGCCCGGCGTCGTACGCGTTTCGGCGGGTGAGTGTGAAGCGGCGGCAAGAGAACGCTTGGGCTGGGCGTAACAGCCGGAGATGAACATGCGGCAACCGCCGATCCAAGACGTATACCTGGCCGAAGTGAAGCGCCAAGGCGTCCAGGTGGTGGTGTATCTCGTCAACGGCTTTCAGCTGCGCGGCGTCGTGCGCGGCTTCGATCCGTTCACGATCGTGCTGGAGTTCGAGCACAAGTCGCACTTGATCTACAAGCACGCCGTCTCGACGATCTCGCCGCAGGGGCCGCTGGTCGCGCCGCTCGTTCCCGAAGAGGCCGTCGCACAGACATGAGCGCCACGGTTCCGTTCGTCAAGATGAACGGAACGCACAACGAGTTCGTCGTCGTCGACGGACGGCAGACGCCCCTCGCGGATCCGGTCGCGTTCGGCGTGCGCATCTGCAACCCGGCGTCCGGCCCCGGCGCCGACGGGTTGCTGCTGGTGCTGGATTCGGCGATCGCCGACGCGCGGATGCAGGTCATCAACGCCGACGGTAGTGAGGCCGAGATGTGCGGCAACGGCATCCGTTGCGTCGCGCGCTACCTCGACGAACACGACCGGCTCAGCGAAGCGGTCGTCGAGACGCCGGCCGGCCCGATCTCCACCCGCATCCTCTCGCGCGAACCCTATCTGGTCTCCGAGGTGATGGGCGTGCCGAAGGTCGGCCCGCCGCACGAGGTGGCCGGGTTTTCCGCGACGCCGGTCGACGTCGGCAACCCGCACGTCGTGATTTTCGTGCCCGACCTCGCCGCCGTCGACATCCGTACGCTGGGGCCACGGATCGGCAGCGATCCGCGCTATCCGGGCGGCGCGAACGTGCACTTCGTGCAGGTTGCCGGCGATCGGTTGCGCGTGCTGCACTGGGAACGCGGTGCCGGTGCGACGGCCGCGTGCGGCACCGGTGCGGTGGCGGCCGCCGCGGTCGCGATTTCGAACCACGGTTTCCGCTCGCCGGTGACGCTCGAGGTGCCGGGCGGGACGTTGCGCGTCGAGTGGTCGCCGGGCGAGCGTGCGACGCTGATCGGCGATGCGGTCGTCGAGTTTTCGTCGACCTTCGGCTGATGGACGTCGGCCTCGCCTATAGCGACGCGCGCGGACGCGTCTACTTCGACGCGACGAAGACGCCGCTGGCCGATGCCGGCATCGTCCGCGAGGTGCAGCGCACCGAACTGATTCCGTTACCGCCGGGCGCAGTCGTCTCGATGCTCCCCGGACGCTCGCCGGTGCTCGCCGGCGGCCGGACGGTCTCGCGCCGGACCGCGCTCGGCGTGCTGCTGCCGGCGGGGTACACGCGCACGCTGCTGCCGGCCTTCGTGCGGAAAGCGAATGCGCCGCAACTGCCGTTATTCGGCTACACGTTCGCCGCGGTCGTCGACGACGAACTCGCCGTGGCGGCGATGCGCACCGATGAAGGTGAGGACTGGCAGCCGCGCACGTTCGCCGCCGGCGAACTCGAAGCGATCGTTGCTCGGCGCCTAGCGGCGGACCCGCACAACCGCACGCTCGCGCAGTTGAGCGTGTGCGCGCGCGAGTACGGGTGCTTCACCGCACAGAACGTTTTTCTCGAACGCGGTGAAGCGGCGATTCCGGTCGCGCCGAAGTGCAACGCGGCGTGTGTGGGCTGTATCTCCGAACTCGACGCGGACAGCGCTATCCCCTCACCGCAGAGGCGCCTTGCCTTCGAGCCGGACGTCGCCGATCTCGCGCGCATCGGCGTTCACCATCTCGAGCGCGTCGCCGACGGCATCGTATCGTTCGGCCAAGGCTGCGAGGGCGAGCCGCTGCTGCGTGCGACCACGATCGCCGCGGCGATCGGCCGCATCCGCGCGGAATGTACGAACGGCACGATCAACTGCAATACGAACGGCTCGCTGCCGAAAGCGTTGCAGCGGTTGCTCGATGCCGGACTCCAAGCCGTGCGCGTGAGCCTCAACTCGTTCCGGCCCGAAGTGTACGCGGCGTACTACCGGCCGACGGGATATGCGCTCGAGGACGTCCTCGCCAGCGTGGCGCTAGCGGTCGATGCCGGGCTGCGGGTCTCGCTCAATCTGCTGACGCATCCGGGCGTTACCGACGATCGCGCCGAGATCGAAGCGATGGAGACATTTCTGCGAGCGCATCCGGTGGCGCTGGTGCAGACGCGGACGCTCAACATCGATCCCGACGTGTATTTCGCCCGCGTGGGACGCCCGGGCGAGCCGCTCGGGATGCGCGAAGCCCTCGCCCGCATCGCTGCGCTCGGCGTTCCCCTCGGGAATTTCACGCACACCCATTGAGCGTTTTCGTTTAGCCGGGCCGCGCCCGTTGGCGGGCTTGGGGCAGTTTGCTACAGTTTGGGGGCTCCGATCGTGAGCGGGGCGAGATTGGTCTGCAACGTGAGGCTTCCGGGCGTGGGGCAGGTCACCACGAAGTTGACATGCGGCGAGGTCAAGTTGACCGGATAGCTGATCTGAAGCTCTTCCCAGTACGTTCCCGCGCCGACTGTCCACGCGCCCGTTGCGGTTACGGTTACCGGCGCAGTCGAGGTGGGGCCGTGGGTGGTGGCTCCCCCTGTGGTGGGGCCGTGGGTGGTGGCTCCCCCTGTGGTGGCGCCCTGGCTCGCGGATCCCCCTGAGGTTGTTGTTACGACGAGCGTCTGGCTCGGCGCATCTTGGCCGCTGCTATTGAGCCACTTGTACTGAATCTCTTGAGCTGCCCCGGCCGAAAAGTTGCTTACGGTGATTGCTGCCGAGAAGTTGACCGTCACCGGGCAGCTCGAGACCGGCCCGAGCGTATTGGTTATTTTCACCGCCACCGGGCTGATGGTTTGTGCCGAAAGCGGCTCGATTGCAAGGATCGCGCCGGCGAAAAGCGCGATCGGAAAGGCAAGTAATCGCATGATAGCCTCCACGCCGACGCTTTCCGGACGAGCAGCGGAACCCTGCTGCGAAAAACTTGCGCTTCGCGCCGGGCGGTTGATCTGATATGTTGCCGGTGCCGGGGTCTCCCCCGGCGCCGGCCGAAGATGGTCGGCCCGATCGGTGACA
>JBEKXE010000234.1:0-4907 GCA_049512335.1 Candidatus Lustribacter sp. | reverse complement strand
TGACCGAGCGCGAGGCCGACGAGCGCCCCGGCGGTCGCCGCGGTACCGAAGCGCGAGAGCACCGCGGCGAGCGCAAAGTACGGCACCGCACCGAGAAACCCGTCGAGCAAAATCCCCGGATTGGTGCAGACGATGGAATGTTCCCAATACGAGCGCGTGTTATCGTGATGGGTTCGCAGATGGAGCTTTCCCCAGATATGCTGGGGCACGTGATAGAGCATCGTGGAGAGGAAATCGCCGAAGACGAACAAGCCGGCGAGCGAAGCACAAAATACCAGCACGTCGTGCCACGGAACTACCATTTCGCCAGAACCTCATCTTTGAAACGCGTGCGCCAATCCGCGCCGTGCGGAACGAAATCGTCGTAAGCGCGAACGTTGCGGTAGGTATTCGGGTCCGTTCCTTTCAGCGGGCGCCCGGCATCGACGTCGTGCGTCCCTTCGAGCATCAGCTGACGCATCGCGATGATGGCACGGTCGCTCGTGCCGAGATGCTCCTGCGTGCGGTCGACGATCGGACCCATGCCTTCTTGGAGTGCGAAGTCTTGCGTGTTGATGCCGACGATTCCGGTGTACGTTTTCGTACGTTGCATTTCGCGGTCGATCAAATAGTCGTTTGAGGGGTTGCGTTTGAGTTTATATCCGTCGAGCACGTCGTCTTTGCCGCGGCCGAGGAGCGTCTCGAAGCGTTCGGCGATCTCGGGCGTGATGACGGCGCTCTCGTCGTACGCGCACATGAAATTATAGACATACGAAGTTTCGTCGTCGATCGGAACCCAGAGATGCCCATCGATCTTCGGAACCTCGGATCGACCACCGAAGAACGACTGGACCGCTCCGCGCAGCTGCGTGAACGGCATGATGTAGTGATAGACGCGAACGTAATCGGTATCGGCATCGATCTTGCGCGTCGAGACGTACGTATAGCCGTAGTCGGTCTTCTCGACGTCGATGCGCGGGGCGCCGTCCTTGCTGCGAAACCAGGTACCGGTGCCGATCGTCTCGTTGTGAACGAAGGACGAGTGCGCCGTATCCAGCCCGCCCTCCATCGCCTGCAAGTAGTTGCAGGCTTCAAAGGTCTTGGAGATGTAGCGGTGCGTCGCCGGCGGGCGCATCCACTCGTAGTCCGGTACCGGCGGTTGCCGTTCGGCCGGTCCCATGTACGTCCAGACGAGCCCGCCTCCCTCGTGGGTCGGATACGCGGTGATCCGCACCTTCGTTTTGAAAAGTGAATCCGGCGGTTCCGAGGGCATGTCGGTGCAAGCGCCGTGACGGTCGAACTTCCAGCCGTGATACACGCAACGCAGGCCGCACGCTTCGTTGCGGCCGAAGAACATCGGCGCCCGCCGATGCGGGCACGCATCCTCGACGATGCCGACGTCACCGTTCGTGTCGCGGAACGCGACCAGGTTTTCGCCCAGCAGCCGAACCCGAATCGGCGCACCGTCGGCAACCGGCAATTCTGCGGAGAGACATGCCGGCATCCAGTACCTGCGTAGCATGCTCCCCATCGGCGTACCGGGCCCGACCCGTGTCAAACGTTCATTGTCTGCTGCACTGAGCATCGCTTCCTCATCTCCATGCCGACGCGTGCGTTTGCCGGAAATGCTAGGGAGCAATCATGAAGAAAACGTCCGGGAAATCGTGAACGCACCTTCACATCATCCGGCGCCGCCGATCAGGATGCCCGTAAGGAATACCAACGCCCCGCCGACGACTACTTGAAAAGCAGCGCTGAGCAACGGCGTGTCCATCCAGCGGTTGCGGATCCACGAGATTGCAGCGAGTTCGAAGAGCACGACGATCATGGCGACGCTCAGCGCCGCTCGAAAGTCCGCTATCAAGAACGGCAGCGTGTGACCCAAGCCGCCGAGCGTCGTCATCGCGCCGGTGACCGCGCCGCGCAGCACCGGACTCCCGCGGCCGGTGAGGCTCCCATTGTCGCTTGCCGCCTCGGCGAACGCCATCGAGATTCCGGCGCCGATCGAAGCGGCGAGCCCCACCAGCAGGGCATCGTGGGAGCGGTGGGTCGCGATCGCCGCCGCAAAGATGGGCGCGAGGGTCGAGACGGAGCCGTCCATGAGCCCCGCCAGCCCCGGCTGAATGATCTGCAAAACGAAAAGCTTGCGCTCGGTCTTACTCTCTTCTTCGCGAACCTCCGGGGTGAGATGGGCTGCGACGAGTTCCTCGGCTTTGGTCTCGTGCTTGCGCTCCTCGCTGGCCAGGTCATCCAGCAATTGCCGTAGGGACGCGTCCTTTGTGTGGCGGGCGGCCCGGCGGTAGAAGCGCAGGCTTTCCATCTCCATCGCCTCGGCCTGCTCGCGGATCTTTTCCAGGCCGAGCGGCTGGCCGAGCCAGATCGAGGAGCGCGGCATGAAGCCGCGCACGTCGGTGCGCCGAATGAGCGGAATGAACTCCCCGTAACGTTGGCGGTACAACTCGATCAGACGGTGCCGATGACCGGCTTCTTCCTCCGACATCACCCGGAATACGGCGGCCGACTCCGGATACGGCGCTTCGAGGTAGTGCGCGTAGTTGTCGTAGGTGCGCTCGTCGTCTTCCTCGAGGGAGATCGCGAGGGCCAGTACTTCCTGTTCGTTGAGCTCGGAAAAATTGCGCATGGCAAAATTATTTTGGGGGAGAAATACCATGGGCCCTGTTTGCGATTATCCCAGGGGCGTTGCTATGCGGGATAATGGACGATGCGCGGTTTCCGGCGTCCCGGTGACGGCGGCTGCACCGCCGGATGACCGATCGCGATCGCAAAAACGGGAACGTGCGCGGCGTCGATCCCGAGTTGGGCTTTGGCCTGCGGGAGCTGAAGCCACGGGCGCGACAAGCCGATCGGACACGTGCCGAGGCCATACGCGAGGGCGGCAAGCATCACGTTTTCGGCAGCCAGGCAGCAATCTTCAGCATCTTGTTGGCGCGGACTCGTCGCACAGACGACGATCAGGGCAGCCGCGTCGTGGAACACGCTGAACGCGGGGTCGGCGAGTTCGTGCCGGAGCCGCTCGGGCATCGCATGTTCGGGCGCAAGCGCGAGCGCTGCGGCCTTCACCTCGTCGGAGAGACCGCGCAGCACATCGGTCCCGTGGACCACGGCGAACGACCACGGCTCGTTGTCGGTGTAACTCGGCGCCTGAATCGCCGCGTCGATAAGGGACTCGATTACGGAGCGGTCGATCGGGGCGGACGTGTATGCGCGCATCGCACGGCGCGTGTAGATCGCGTCGATGACGCCGGGCGTTGCGACTGCAATTGACATCAGAGACATCCTCTCAGCTTGGGGCGATGCGTAAGCCGTACTCTACGGCATGGAAGATACGGTGAATCAATGCGCGCACGGCCTTCACATCGTGCGGTCATCATCGAAGAATGAACTTGATTCGACTCGTCCCGATTACGCTGTGTACGCTTGCATTGCTAGCCGGAAGCGCGGTCGCGGGCGAGACCACGAGCGTTCCCGCCTCCGGCGGAACGCCGGCAGTTCCCGCCTACATCGCGAAACCGCCGGGCGGCGCCGTCGCACCGGCAGTGCTGGTATTGCACGGCTGCGAGGGCTACGGTCCGGCGTACTCCGCGGTCGCGGATTGGCTGGCCGGCCACGGCTACGTCGGTATTGCGATCGACTCGCTCGCGCCGAGCGGTTTGCACAGCGCCTGTACCGATCCGACGACGGGCGCCCGCGTCGAAGCCGCTGATGCCCGAGCCGCGCTGGCCTGGATGCGCACGCAGCCGTTCATCGATCCGAATCGCTTGGCGATCGTCGGCTACTCAATGGGCGCGATCGCGACGCTCGATGTCATGGACGCACCGCCCGGCACGGCGGTCCCGGCCGGCCTCCAGGCAGCGGTTACGTACTATCCAGGCTGTGTCGGACGCGTTGCAGCCAACGACAGCGTTCCACTGCGCATCCTCGACGGCGCTGCCGATGATTGGACGCCCGCGCCGCCGTGCCAACAGCTCGCCGACGGAGCCGCTGCGGCGGGGAAGATCATCACGATTACGACGTATCCGGGCGCTACGCACGCGTTCAACATTCCCGGCCCGAATCGTACTTTGCTCGGCCATCATCTCGCCTACGACCAGCCCGCCGCACTCGATGCCGCCGTACAAACGCTCGGCTTCCTGCAGCACTACCTCGTCACGAATCCCTAGCGCGGCCGCGGCCGGTACGCACCCGCCGCCATTACGGCTTGTAGATCAGCACCGACGCCGGAAAGGCGGTGAAGTTGCCGTACTTCGCGCTGACGTCGATGGCCGGTTGAATCGACGCCACGGTGAGGGTGACGCCGAACGTCGCGCGCACCATTTTCGCAATCACGGCCGGGTCGGTTTGTGAGTATTTCGCCAGAATCGCGCCGCTGCGCGCGTAGTTTGCCTTCTGATTCGCCCAGATCGCGGTCTCGCGCATCGCGGCGGTGAACCGGCGCACCAACTCCGGATGATCCTTCGCCCACTGCGAACTCGCGAACCACGCGCTCTGCAAGAACTCTTTCGCGACCGCGTTGTGCGCGTAGCCGAGGATGCGGACGCCGCTCCGGACGTCGGCCAAAAACGGTTCGGAGATATACGCCGCATCGATTCGGCCGGCCGTAATGGCCGCCGGCATCGCGGAGTACGGCATCTCGATGAACTTCACGGTCGTATCGTCGCCGCCGTTCTGGTCGATCCAGGCGCGCGGGCTGTATTCCGCCAGCGTCGACAATCCCGGGATGGCGATCACTTTGCCGGCGAGGTCCTTGGCCGTCTTGATCGGCGAGTTCGTCTGGACCACGAGCGCAGCCGTCGGGGCCGCCGACGTCCAGATCGCCGCCGGCGCGACCGCGACGAAATCGATGCCCTTGAGATGCGCCTTCGCCAACGTCACCATGTCGGAGTAGCCGATGTCGACCGCGTCGGGGG
>JBEKXE010000233.1:0-5076 GCA_049512335.1 Candidatus Lustribacter sp. | reverse complement strand
ACGTCGCCGAGAAGTACGCGATCGCGCGCGAGGAGCAAGACGCCTTCGCGCTCGGATCGCAGCAGAAGACGAAGCTGGCTCTCGAACGCGGCGCGTTCGCCGATGAGATCGTGCCGCATCCGCAACTCGCGGCCGACGAGCATCCGCGCCCGCAGACGACGGCCGCCGATCTCGCGAAGCTCAAACCGGCCTTTCGCAAGAACGGAACGGTCACCGCCGGCAACTCTTCGGGGATCAACGACGGCGCGGCGGCGCTGCTGTTGTGCACGGCGGACGTGGCGGCGAAGAACGGCTGGGAGCCGCTCGGCCGCGTCGTGACGTCGGCCGTGGCCGGCGTCGATCCGACGCTAATGGGGTTGGGCCCGATCCCGGCGACCCAAAAAGCGTTGGCCCGGGCGAAGCTGACGATCGACGACCTCGACCTCTACGAGATCAACGAGGCCTTCGCGTCGCAGAGCATCGCGTGCATGCGCGATCTGAAGATGGATCCGGCCAAGACCAACGTCAACGGCGGGGCGATCGCGCTGGGGCATCCGCTCGGGTGCAGCGGCGCGCGGCTGGCCGGAACGGTCCTGCACGAACTGCGCCGCCGGAAGGGGCGTTACGCGCTCGCGACGATGTGTATCGGCGTGGGTCAGGGGATCGCGACGATTTTCGAGCGCGTCTAGGCCCGAACCCAAGCTGGAGGCACTCGTGCGTCTTCGTTCGTTGATCTCGCTGGCGGCGGCGTCCGTCTTGGCCGTCACGCTCCCGGTGCCGCTGCGCGCCCAAGGACCGGCTCCGCTCGTGATCCCGGTCATCGTCTCGCTCACCGGCGCCGCCGCGTTCATCGGCAAGAACGATCAGCAGTCGCTCGAGTTGATCGAGAAGGTGGTCAACGCGCACGGCGGCATCAACCACCGGCCGCTGCACTTCCAGTACTTCGACGACGGCACGAATCCCCAGACCGTCGTCCAGATCGCGAACCAAGTCATTGCGTCGAAGGCGCCGATCGTGATCGGTCCCACGCTGACCCAGCAGTGTTTGGCCGTCGCGCCGCTGTTCGTGGCCAACGGTCCGGCGGATTACTGTCTGAGCCCGGCGATCAATCCCGCGGCGGGCGGCTACATCTGGTCGACCAGCATCAGCGCGCAGAACCTCAACGACGTCGCGGTCCGCTACTTGCGCGAACGCGGCTTGAAGCGAATGGCGATCCTGTCGTCCACCGACGCGACGGGCCAAGAAGCCGACCGCGATTGGGCCCACGCGAAGACGCTGCCCGAGAACCGCGACGTCGAATGGGTCGCGCAGGAGCATTTCAACCTCAACGACGTCAGCGTCAGCGCCCAGATGGCGCGCATCAAGGCGGCCAACCCGCAGGCGATCTTGACGTTCTCGGTGGGAGCGGGTTTCGGCACGGAGCTGCACGGCATCTACGATTCCGGCCTCGACGTCCCCGTGTACGTCAGCAACGGCGATATGATTCCGCAGCAGCTCGACGGTTACAAGGGTTTCATGCCCAAGGAAGTCCTGTTCAGCGCCGTGCTGGCGTTCGATCGCGAGGGGCTCGCGGCCGGTCCGGTCCGGGAAGCGATCGACGTGTTCCTCAACGCGTTCAAAGCAGCCGGGCAGACGCCGAACTTCCCGAACACGCTCTCGTGGGATCCGGCGATGATCATTCTGGACGCCTACCGGCACTTGGGAGACAATGCGACCGCCGCGCAATTTCGCGAGTACATCAACAACCTGCACGGCTTTGCCGGGATCAACGGCATCTACGATTTCCGCGACGGCACCCAGCACGGTGTCGGTGAGAACGGCGTGGTGATCGTGCGCTACAATCCGGCGAACGACACCTTCATTCCGGTCAGCAAACGGAGCGGTCATCTGAAGTGACCGCCTCCGCTCTGGCCGGCGGCGCGTCGTCGCCGGTGCGCACCGGCTGGGGCGTCGGCGGTGCGCCGTACGTCGCCGTGCGCGGCGCCGGCGCGTACAGTTACGATGCGAGCGGCCGGCGCTCGATCGACTACGTGATGGCGTACGGGCCGCTGCTGTTCGGCCACGGCCATCCCGCGTTCTCGACCGGCCTCGACGCGATCGCGGCACGCGGCGCGGTCACCGGCTCGACGCATCCCGACGAGCTGCTGCTCGCCGAACGGATTCACGGGCACCTGCCGTCGATGGAGCGTTTGCGCTTCACGACGACCGGCAGCGAAGCCGTGCAGGGCGCCGTGCGCGTCGCGCGCGCCTTCACCGGCCGTGACGTCGTGCTGAAGTTTGCCGGCAACTACCACGGCCACTTCGACCTCGCGCTGCAGGACGCGGGTGCGTCGGCCCACACCGACGTGCCGGCGCATTCGGGAATCCCGCGCGCGATCACGCACGATCTGGCGGTCGCGCGCTACAACGACCTCGCCGACGTCGACGCGCACCTCGAGCGCGCCGGCTCGCGGCTGGCCGCGATCCTGGTGGAGCCGGTGGTCGGCAACATGGGGCTGGTCGTGCCGGATGCGGGCTTTCTCGAAGGGCTACAGGCGCGCGCGCGCGCGTCCGGCGCGCTGCTGATCTTCGACGAGGTGATCACCTGGCTGCGGCTGGGGCTCGGCGGAGCGCAAACGCGGGCCGGCATCACGCCCGATCTCACGACGGTGGGGAAGATTCTCGGCGGCGGTTTTCCGTTGGCCGCGTTCGGCGGACGCGCCGACGTCATGGCGGTGCTGGCGCCTGACGGGCCGTGTTTCACCGGCGGCACGCACGCCGGCAACCCGTTCGCGGTCGCGATGGGGCTGCGCGTGCTGGACTGGCTCGAGCGGCACCGCGACGTCTATGCGGAGATGGACGGGCGCGCGCGGCGGCTGGCCGCCGGCATCCGCGCGGTGGTCGATGACGCGGGCTGCGATTTCGCGGTCGTGCAACTCGAGAGCATCGTCGACTTCAAGTTCCGCCGCGGCGGCCCGAACCGCAACTACGACGATGCGCGCGCCGCGAACCGCGCGGCGTATGCCGCCTACTACCACGAAATGCGCGAACGCGGCATCCTCTTGCCGCCGTCGCAAAACGAGGTCATGTTCCTGTGCACCGAACACTCCGACGCGGACGTCGACGAGACGATCGCCGCGATCGGGGAGTCGTTCGCCGCGCTCGCAGCCGGTGGGCTCTTGGAGGTCGCCTATGCCGCATCCGCTCCCCGATGACGCGATCGCCCGCAAGCTCGCGGCGGTGCCCGGCTGGGCGCGCGAAGGCCAAGAGATCGTGCGCACCTTCGACTGCGGCAACTTCAACGGTTCGATCGCGTTCGTCAACGCCATCGCCGCCGCGGCCAATGCCGCCGACCATCACCCCGACATCGCCGTTTCCTGGAACGACGTCACCGTCCGCCTCTCGTCGCATGACGCGCACGGCCTCACCGAGCGCGACTTCGCCCTCGCCCAAACGATCGACGCGCTAGCGCGGTAACATCTCGGGGCCGTTGGGGACGAGGCGGCCGGTTTCTTCCGCCGCCGGAGTGCGGGCCACGGACGTCGTCACGTTCCACGCGCTGCTGCCGTAGGTTGGTGGCGTCACGGTGCCGCCGGGCCACGCGACCGCGTCGATCGCGGCGCCGTCGAAGAGGCCGCCGACGCTCGAGGACAACTCCGGGAAGGTGAGCTGAGCCGAGCCGAGCGCAGCGGTGAACGGCCACGAATCGGCGGAGAAAAAGACGTTCGTCGCGGTGGGGTACCATTGATCGGCGGCCGGACACGTCGACGCGCAGCGCGGATCGGCGTTGAGCGTCGCGATCGCGATCGGCACCGGGGCCGGCAGCGCGGCGACGTAGCCGCTGGTCTGCGTCGAACCATTGGCGCCGGCAAACAGCAGGGTGCCGCCGGTCGCAGCCTGCGCCGGTGCGGCCGTCGTGTCGTACGCGCCGTAGAGCTCGCCGAATTCCTGATCGTAGTAGGTGCCGAACTGTGTCGCGCCGGCCGGCGCCGAGAGCAGTGCAAGACCGACCCAGTTGTGCGTTGGCCAGACGATGTTGCAGTAGTGCCCGGCCAGCGCTTCGGAGCTCGTCTGGCAGTCGGCGGCGTCTTGGTGCGGTAGGGAGGTTCGTTCCGCCATCATCGCCGCTTCGGCGCCCGACCACGTGGGGTAGCCGGCCGCGATGTCTTCCAAGCCTTGCATCATCGAGCCCAGCAGCAGCGAGCGCGTGTTGGGGCTGAACCCTTGCGGATCGAAGTGAGCGAAGTAGCCTTGCGTCGCCTCGTCGACGGCGTGATCGTACGCCGCGATCGTCAGCATGTCGTCGAGCTGCACGGCGCCCGCGCCGTTCGCTGCACGATCGGCGTTGATCTGCGTCAGCCAGGCCGTCATGCTCGGCGAAACCGGGAACAGCTTCACGGTCCGGGCCGGCGCGCCGCCCGGGATCTGAATCGCCCCGTTGAAGGCCGCGTAGCCCGGCGCGGTCACGACGAGCGTGTGCAGTCCGGCCGAAAGGCTGCGCCCGGCGGCGGCGCCGTCGACGCTCACGCTGGCCGAACCAATCGCTTGCGCCGTGAAATAGTCGACGACGGAAACCGGCACCGTTTGCTGCGCCGGCGTAGAGGCCGGCGCCGGGCTCGGCGACGGGCCGGTTGTCGACGGTGCCGCGGGAGTTCCGCTAACGCCGGTGCTGACGCCGGCAGGCGTCGGGGTCGAGCCGCCGCCACCGCTGCAAGCAGCCAAGAAGGCGCTCGTCGTCAGGATCCCGGCGAGGGAGCGAAGCAGCGCGTGCATTCACTCCCATATCGTGCCCTGAACGAGCGTACTTTAGTTCGAGACGTGACAGCCGAGCGTCACGCGGGTTCCTTCGCCCGGCACGCTGCGCACGCTGAACACGTCCGCATAGCGGCGCATGATCGGCAGCCCGCGGCCGCGCTCGGCGTAGACGTCTGGCAGTTTTTGGGCGACCGTACGCTCGCTCGGCGCGAAGCCGACGCCTTGATCGTGAACCGACGCGAACAGGCGGTCGTCGATCACCCAGGCGACGATCTCGATCGGCTTGCGGGTGTGCGCGTGCTCGATGGCGTTCGCGAGCGCTTCCCCGATGGCTCCGATGAAGTCGGTGATGTCGTCGTCGAC
>JBEKXE010000232.1:0-5168 GCA_049512335.1 Candidatus Lustribacter sp. | reverse complement strand
AGAGGTTCGAAGTTATCCCCAAACGCTGGTGATGGATAGCGGGACCGAACTCACGGGCATCGCAATGGTGGCTTGAAAGTCAGACAACGGCTGCCTAGCCGACCGCAGCCAGGACGGGCATCCGGCCACTGCGGCGCTACTGCCGCACCGTTACGGGTTAGGTGCGAAGGTATAGGTTCCATATTGGGCGTCGGCCGCAAGTGCGTAGCCGGGCATCACGACCGAAACAGTGGCCGTCAGCGGCACCAGTAGGTTGCCGACCTTTTGGTCGACGAACGAAAGCTGAATCGATGAGTGGTCGTGATAGAGCCACTCCACCGAGAGCGGGGCGAAGTCGGACTTCCGAATCTTGAAGACGACGCCGTCGATGGTCGCCGCTACCGGAACGTTCTGGGCTTGCAGCACGTAAACGTTCACGCCGCCCTCGACGGTGAGGGCCACGGCAGTGGCGTGATACTTGGCCGCCCACGTTTGCGGTACCATATCGAGGTCGTAGGTCCCGCGAAAGAAGGTTCCGATTGGGGGCGGCGCGTGCGTGATGGTGAGGGAAGCTTTTGCGGGCGCCGTGAAGTTGGCTACGCCCTCGACCCCGCCGCGCGCACCGATCGGTCGCAGCAAGTGCACGTTGAAGTGGATCGGAACGTTATACCCGCTGATCCCTTTGGCGCGTGCGGCGCGCGCGAGGATCTGATCCCCGGTCAACGCCACCTCGTCGGCCCGGGCGATGCCGCACATGCTGGACGCAACGACCGCGGCGGCGAACCCAGCGACGAACCGCCGTTGGATCGCCGGCGCGACGACGCGCACCATGAGCGTTTTGATGACGCTTGCGGCCGGTACGGCGAGGACGACTCCGGTGATCCCGAAGAGCACTCCGCCGGCGGTTATGGCAACGACGCAGCCGAGCGGATCGACGTCGACGTGCTTCTTGAAAATCAACGGCGAAATGAAGCTTCCCTCGAGCGTGTGCACGATCGCGATCAGCGCCCCGGCTTCGGCGCCCGCGATCCATCCCTGCGCGCCGCCGACCACCACGAGCGCCGCCATAACCGCGATGAACGTTCCGAGATAGGGGATGGCGATCATGGCGCCTTGGAACAACCCGAGGATCACCGGGTTGGGGACGTGCAGCAGCGCAAGTCCGGCCATGCCGACGATTGCGACGATCGCGACATTGACCAAAGCTCCCCCCGCGTACGCCCCAAGCTTGCCCCCGATCTCGCGGAAGATGGATGCAGCCGCGTCGCGCTGTTCGGGCGGCAGGAGCGAGAGCGAATAGGCCGTCAGCGGCGTCGATGCTCCGAGCCAAAACAGCGCCATCGTCAACGCGAGTACGAGCGTGGAAAAGGCCGGCATGATGCCCAGCGGATCCTGCGCGATGGTCGCGGCGAGTGGTCGCAGTGCACTGTTTAACTGCTGCAGGTTGACGAACATGCCGGCGAGCTGCGCCGCGATTCGGGGCAGGTCGGCGATGAGCGCAATGATTTGCCGAATGACCGGCCGGAGCGGCAAAATCACGAGGCCCGCGAGAACCGCGAACGGTATTGCGAAGACGAGCCCGGTAGCCACCGGCATTGGCATCCGTTTGCTCAACCAATTCACGGCCGGTCGCACCGTTTCGCCGACGATCATCGCCCCGAACAGGGCGAGCAGAACCGTGGTCACGGTTGCATTATATCATGACGCGGCTTCACGCCGGAAGTGCGTTGCGCGGCCGCCATCGCCGCAGCCCGCACCTTCGCCTTCGGAACGGAGTGCCGAGCGCCACAGCGAATTCAGTTGCCATGGTGCGGTCGTGCAGTCGGCGGTTTGAGGGCATCGTCGATTCTCCCGCAGTTCTGCCTCCTAGGCTTCGCACGGTGTTCGCTCGCCCCCGCCGGCCAATCGCCAATCATATGAATCGTATTCTCAATTTCCGGACCACGAGTCACGCGTGACAATATCGGAGCACTTTCTCTCGTCGCTGCGGTGCCGGTCGCAGCGGGTGGAGTTAGCAGTCTCCTTGGCTACCAGGTTGCTTCGGCAACACTGAAGTTCCCGACAGCTACGTACGCTCCGATCACATCGACGCTGTAACCTCGTACGCCGTCGAAAGCTGCTGCCGGATTGATAGCGTTTGCGCAATCGACCGAAGAGCAGATCGTGATCGCCCGCGCCGGGCTTCTCGGTAGGGGGACGGGTTCTGAACTGACCCCAGCTCAGGAACTGTTTCTGCTACGGGATGGACCTTCGTGCCGTTAGGCCCGTGCATGATGGATTGTCGTTAGAGTACCCACCAAGCCTTTGATGCGGAAGGCCAACGCGATGAGCGCGATTCCCGCGAGAATCGCGTAGATGCCGATCGTGTACACCAGCGCCAGCAATCCGAGTCCGGGAACGAGGATGACGTAGACGCCGGCCACTAAGGTGATGATTCCGAGCAAGATCCACCAGAATTCGTCATGGATGATATTGCGCAGGGCAATGGCGCTGGAGATCTCGGTCACGCCGTTCATGATCATCCAAATAGCGAAGAGATAGGCCAGCGCTAAAGGTCCCATCCCGGGCTGGGTGAGCATGATGATGCCGAGTGCTGCATCGACGATCCCCATCAGCACGAGCGCCCACCAACTGGCGGCACCGGTAAATGCGAAGCCGGCAAAGATCGCTACCACGCCGGAGATGATGAAGTAGGCGGCGACGATGAACACGAGTGCGCTTGCCGTCTGCCCGGGAGATATCAGGCAGACCGCCGCCAGCGCGAGCGCGACGATGCCGCGTAACAGGAACGTCCACCACTTACCGGAGAGTTGACGTACGGTATCTTCAATCATCGTCGTAGCCGCCTTTCACTTCGGGTAGAAGTGGTATCTTAGGGGTACGGAAAGAGGAGAGGGGTAGATCCTCGCGGTTCGTGTCTTCGGAAGCCGGCGGCGATCTTCTTCTACCCGTACACGACATATTATACGCGCTCAGGCGCAACCCCGAACCGTGAACCTCGGTCAGGGCGAAGGCTTCGAAGAGAGGGTACGCATCTGATCCCGTTAAGCGACGTTTCGCGGCGCCCCACGACGTTTCCGGTCATTACGCTCGCGATCATCATCGTCAACGTGATCGTATTCATCGTCGAGTTGGCAAATGGGGACGCCTTCGTAACCAAATGGTCGATGGTTCCTGCGGACATCTCTTCCGGTCACAACCTGATCACGATTATAACGTCGACGTTCATGCACGCGAGCTGGTCGCACATCATCGGCAACATGGTGTTCCTCTGGGCCTTTGGCCCGGAGATCGAGGACGCCATGGGTTCCTGGCGCTACTTAGCTTTTTACCTAGCCGGGGGCGTCGTCGCCGCACTCACCCAAGTGGGTTTCGATCCGCACTCGACGATTCCCAATCTCGGCGCGAGCGGCGCGATCGCTGCGGTCATGGGCGCGTTTCTGGTCACCTACCCGCGCGATCAGATTCGCACGATCTTGGTCATCTTCGTGTTCGTTCGGGTGACGTATATCTCGGCCGCGCTTTTGATCGGCGTCTGGTTCCTGCTCCAACTGCTGGACGTCGGCACCGTTGCAACGGCAAGCACGGGGGGCGTGGCGTACCTGGCTCACGTTGGCGGGTTTATGTTCGGGGCGGTTCTGGCGCGGCTGTTTGAAGACCCGAAACGCGTCGACTCGGGAACGCTAAACTGATGCCTAGTCCTTTATTCATAACCCGTTGAGGTCGGCTCCGGTAAATCAGCCGTGGCGCAGTGAGCAGACCGCGCGACGGCTGTCTCGGTCTCGAGTGTTGCACTTGTGGATCGTTCCGATCCGTAACGCGCACCGGAAGGCATACGACCGTTTCCTTGCCGGTGGCTCTCATCAACGAACCAATTGTCGAGATTTGTACCCGTTACGCAGATCGCTTTGAGTTCAAGATGTGAAGGACGACGAAGATTTGATGAAGTGTGCGAAGTGCCCGCAGATGAAGGCCGGCCTTCACCTGCACGTTCATAAGAAATTCACCGATTGCTGCGCTTCATGGTTGAGAGTACCAGGACCAAACTCGAAGGGAGTACCCCGCGTGAGCAACATCAAGGAAACTCTCGAAAAAGTGCGCAGCGAAGCGCAGGATCTGCACAAGAAAATCGACGTGACCACTGCGAAAGACCAGGCAGCTTTGCGGGAAAACGTCCAAGGTGCGGCGGTGAACGCGCAGAAGCTGGCAGCCTCGCTGAAGACTATCGTCGATGCGCAGCGGGCCGACGCCAAGCAGCACGTCAAGGACGCAGCATCGCAGCTCGAGGACGCGGCGAAGCACGGTCGCGACATCGCGAGCGCGAACGATGCCCAGCTCAAAGAGCGCAACAGAGCGATGCTCGGCAAAGTGCGCGAGGCCACTGAAAGCCTCAGCCAAGCCGTCGCCTCCGAACGCGCGAAACTGGCGGTGAAATAATATGAACAACTACATCGCAGTCGTCTTCAACAACGACCAGCAAGCCGCCGACGGACTTCACCAATTGTGGAGCCTCGATGCCCTCGGCCAGATCACGGTGCACGGCGCGGCCGTGCTCCATCGCGACGATCTGGGTTATATCCACGTCGCTACGAAACACACCGATCCCGGCCTGCGCACGGCCCTGGGCATCGGTTTGGGCGCCTTGCTCGGCGCGCTCGCCGGTCCGATCGGCGTCGCAGCCGGCGCGGCCACGGCAGCGGCAGGCGTCGGCGCCGGCATCGGCGCGACCGCCGGCGGTGTCGTCGGCTTGACCGCGGATGTGGTCAAATCGGGCGAACACGAAGAAGCGGCGTTCCAATCGCGCTTCGTCATCAAAAACGGTCAATCCGCCGTTATCGCTGAGGTCTCCGAAGACTGGGTCACGACGGTCGATGAGGCGATGAAGCGCCTCGGCGGCAAGGTCTACCGCCGTCCGAAGGGCACCGTGCTCAACGACTCGTTCGCCGGCGACTACTACGCGGATTACCTCTACCCGTACGACTACGTTCCCACCTACTATAACTAATCGCTGACGCACGAAAGGGGCACGACGATGATCGCAGATACCGTCAATCAACTCTCGAGTAAGTGGTGGACGTTCCTGTTACGCGGCATCGTCGCGCTCGCGCTGGCGGCGGTCTGCCTGATATCTCCCGGGCAGACGGCAAGCGCACTCGTGTTCATCGTCGCCGCCTACTTCATCATCTCCG
>JBEKXE010000231.1:0-5215 GCA_049512335.1 Candidatus Lustribacter sp. | reverse complement strand
CTGCAATGCTACGAGGGACTCGATCTCGCGGCGGCTGCCTACGACTGGAACTACAGCCGGCAGCTGCTGGCCATCCGGGCGGCCGAAGCCGCGCACGCGCCGGCCCCCGATCTGTACGGTGATGACTTTTTGATCCGGCGCCCGCTCCTGGCGGCGCTGGAATCGCCGCGCCGCAACGGCGTGGTGCTGCTGATCGACGAGATCGATCGCGCCGACGACGAGTTCGAAGCGTTTCTGCTGGAGTTTCTGTCCGATTTCGCGCTCACGATTCCCGAACGCGGCACGATCGCCGCGGCGCACCCGCCGATCGTCGTCCTGACCTCGAACCGCACGCGCGACTTGCACGACGCGCTCAAGCGGCGGTGTTTCTACCACTGGATCGACCATCCGGCGGTGGAACGCGAGATCGCGATCCTGCGCCTGCACCTGGCAGACAGCCCGGCCGCGCTGCTGGCCGACGTCGCCCGGGCGAGCGCCGCGCTGCGCGCGTTGCCGCTGCGCAAACCCCCGGGCATCGCCGAAGCGCTCGATTGGGCGCGCACGCTGGAACTGCTCGGCGCCGAGCGGCTCGAAGATCGCTTCTTCGAGCCCTCGCTCGGCAGCGTGTTGAAGTATCCGGAGGACATCGCGGCCGCGCGCAACGCCGCCGGCGACATCCTGGCGTGAGCGACTACGCCGTGCTCGCCGCCCGGCTCGACGCCGCGCTGCGCCGCCACGGCGTGCGCGCGGGCACGCGCCGCGCGCAAACGTTCGCCGAAGCGCTGGCGGCGCTCGCTCCGGCGACGCGCGCGGCGACCTACCACATCGCGCGGGCGGCGATGCTGCCGTCGATCGACGATCTGGCCGCATTCGATGCGGCTTTCGACGACGTTGCGCCGGGCGGCGCGCCGCTCCGACCGCCGGACGCGCCGCACGTGCACGTCGTGCCGCAGCCGCCGCCGCCGGCGGAGACGCCCGCTACGCCTGAAGACGCCGCTGCGGCGCCGCTGCAGCGGGTCACCGCCTCGCTCGCCGAACGTCTGCGCGAGCGCGACTTCGACACGTTCTCCGCCGACGAGCGCGCGCAGATGCTGCGCATGATCGAGAGCGTGCGCGTGCCGCGCGAGCTGCGCCGTTCGCGGCGGCGCCGCCGCAACCCGCACGGCGACCGCTTCGATCTCGGCGCGACGCTGCGCGCCGGCGCGCGCACCGGCGGCGAGCTGATCCGGCGCCGCACGACGAGCCGCCGCGAGCGCTTGCGCCCCCTCGTGTTCTTGCTCGACGTGTCGGGCTCGATGGCGCCGTTCGCGCGCGCGCTGTTGCAATACGCCCGGGTTGCGGCGCGCGCGCGGCCCGGCGTGCGCGCCTTCGCCTTCGCCACGCGGCTGACCGATCTGACGCACGTGCTGCGGCACGCCGGCGACGCGCAGCTGGCCGCGCTGCTCGGAAGCGCCGTGCGCGACTTCGGCGGCGGCACGAACATCGGCGCGAACCTGCGCGCCTTCAACGACCGCTACGCGCAGCGCGGGGTCGCGCGCGGCGGCACCGTCGTCATCCTCTCCGACGGCTGGGAACGCGGCGACCCGGCGCTGCTGGCCGCCGAGATGGCGCGCCTACGCCGGCTCACGCACCGCATCGTATGGGTCAACCCGCACAAGCGTCATCCGGCGTACGAGCCGCTGGTCGCCGGCATGGCCGCGGCACTGCCGTTCGTCGACGCGTTCGTGTCCGGCCACAACGTGCGCAGCCTCGATGCGGTCGCCGACGCGGTCGGCTACGCGATAAAAACACCCTAACTATACGCGACCGACGGCTCCGCCTTCATCTTGGGATGGCGCATGATCGCCGCCTCGATCGCGGCGTGCAGATCTTTGGTGAGAAACGGTTTGACGATGTAGCCGTCCCAGCCCGGGACCTCGTCGACCGCGCTCGAGTCGATGCGGATCAGCGCGGTGCGGCCGGCGACGCGGCGCACGAATTCTTCGAGCGGCATCCCGACGCGTTCGACGTCGACGATCGCGGCGTCGAACTGCAGCTCGTCGATCGTGTTCAACAGCTCTTTGCCGTCGGCGACGACCGTCGCGGCGAACCCATCGTCGCGCAGCGTGTGGGCGACGTACGACTTCGCGTCGCCGTCGGCGTCGACGAGGATGAAGCGGCGGTGACGCGGCCGCGGCGCCGCGGCGGCCGCCGGCAAGAACGCGCGGAACGTGCTGCCTTCACCTTCGACCGAGTCGACGCTCATCGTGCCGCCGTGCATCTCGACGATCGTCTTGGTGAGGTAGAGCCCGAAGCCGGTGCCGCTGATGCCGAGGGCGCGGGCGTTCTGCGCGCGCGCGAAGCGGCCGAACAGCTTGACCTTGTCGGCTTCGGGAATGCCGATGCCGTGATCGCGGACGCTCACCTCGACGCCGCGGCCCTTCGCGCGCAGGTTCACCTCGATCGGCTCGCCGCCGGGTGAGTATTTGATCGCGTTGCCGATCAGGTTCTCGAACACCTGACGCAAACGGCCCGGATCGCCGCCGATGCGCAGCTCGTCGCGGTCGGTGCGCAGATCGATCGAACGCGTGACGCTGAAGACGCGCACGATGTCGCGCACGAGCGCGACCAGATCGAACTCCTCGAGCTCGAGCGTGAGCTCGTTCTGTTCCAAGCGCGAGAGCGCGAGCGTGTCGGTCGCGAGGCTCGCCAGCCGCATCGCGCTCGACGAGATCATCATCAGGAACTTGCGCGATTCCTCGTCAAAGCGCTCGTCTTCGGCCAGCACGTCGGCGAAGCCGACGATCGTGGTCAGCGGCCCCTTGAAATCGTGTGCGAGCATCGCGATCAGATCGTTCTTGACCTGGTTGAGCTCGACGACCGCCGCGCGCCGCGCCTGCAGCTCGCCGTACAGCTCGACGTTGCGCGCCGCGACCGCGAAGTACTGGCCCAGCAGGCCGGCCGCGAAAACGTCGGCTTGGTGCAAGCGGCGATCGCTGCGAATGTCGAGGATGTAGCGCGTCTGGCCGAGCGACCCCGGGATGCGGATCGCCGCGCGGTGTTCGCCGTCGTCGACCAGCGCGCCGTCGCTGCGGCTGGCGGCGTCGATGAAGGCGTCGCCGCCCGACACCGCGCGTTCGGGCACCAGCAGATCTTTGGTCAGCGCGAAGCCGCCGTTGGGCCGCGCAACCAGCAAGCGCGATTCGGCACCGATCAGCTCGCGCACGCCGCCGACCAGCGCCTCGACGAGCGCGTGCGGTTCGAGCGCCGCGAAGATCCCGCGCGCGACCGCGGCCAGCGCGGTCAGCCGCTCGTTCTGCATCGCCAGTTCCGCGCCGCGCAAGACCGACTCGGTGATGTCGCGCAGGATCAGCACGCAGCGGTCCGGTTTGCCGTTCTTGTTCAGCAGCGGCTGAGCCGACGCGCTGGCGTAGAAGTGCGTGCCGTCGAGCCGGTAGGTCACGTATTCGGCGCGGGCCGATTCGCCGCGCAGCAGCGCCTCGCGCATCCGGCGCAGCACCGCCATGTCGGTCTTCGGGCCGGTGAACTGGCGCGCGTTCGAGCCGATGACGTCCTCGCGCGTCGCGCCGCGCGCGCGCAAGAACGCGTCGTTGGCGTAGATGATCTCGGTCGGATCGTCGGCGGTCTCGCCGAGCATCGAAATCGCGACGCCTTCGGTCGTCGCTTCCATCGCGGCGTACAGCGTACTCAGCCGCTCGTTCATCTCGCTCGCATCGGCCTTGAGCCGGCGGCGCAACTCGAACTGGTCCATCACGACGTCGGCGATGGCGCGCAGCCCGGCGCGCTGATCGGCGGTGAGCGTGTGCGGATGGTCGTCGCAGACGGCGATCGTTCCGACGGGGACGCCGGCCGGCGTGATCAGCGGCGCGGCGGCATAGAACACGAGGTCCGGCATCCCGGTGACGGCCTGGTTCTTCGTGACGTGCTTGTTCTTGGCGAACCGCGGGTCCAGCCGAGCGTCCGGAATCTCGAAGATCTCGTTGCTCTCGATCGCGTACGACGTGAACGACTCGGCGAACGGCGTCTCGGCGACGTCCTTCACGCCGTAGTGCGCTTTGAAGGTCAGCTTGTCGGGGCCGGCCAGCGCGATCACCGCGATCGGGGTACCGCAACTCTTCGCCGCGACGCACGCAAACGCGTCAAAGACCTCCTCGTTGGGAACATCGAGGAGGTCGTATTCCGCGAGCGCTTTGAGACGGTCTGTCTCGCGCGTGGGGGCCGACGGTTCCTTCATATAGGGACGCTGCTACGCTTCGTCTCGGCAAAAGCTAGTACCCCCGCGAGGGAACGTGCATTGAGCACCTCGGCCGGCGTAATCCATGCGCGCCGGGCCTGACCGACCGCGTATTCGACTTGGCTGAGCTGGGCGGCGCTATGGGCGTCGGAGTCACACGTAAAGGTAACGCCGAACTCGCGGGCGCGCCGGGCCAGGGCACTCGGCAGGTCGAGCCGGGACGGCTGGCCGTCGATCTCGAGCGCCGTCCCGGTCCGGGCGGCCGCCGCGAACACCGCATCGTAGTCGAATTCGTAGCCCGCGAACGGCGTTTCCACGTTGCGGCCGGTGGGGTGCCCGATGATCGTGACGTAGCGGTTTTCGCAGGCCCGGATCAGCCGCCGCGTCATCTCGTCGCGCGACTGGTTGTGGCCGGCATGGACGCTGGCCACCACCATGTCCAACTCGGCCAGCACCGCATCGTCGCAGTCCAGCGTTCCGTCGGCGCGGATGTCGACCTCGGCCGAGCACAGGGTCCGGATGTTGTGGCGCTCGCCCAGTGCCCGCACGGCGGCCCGTTGCTCGCGCAGGCGCGCCGGATCGAGCCCGCGGCCCGGACCCGAGACGTGATCGGAGATGGAATGGTACTCGTAGCCCCGGCCGGCGGCCGCGGCGATCATCGCCTCGAGCGTGTCGGCCCCGTCGGTCCAGTCGGTATGCATGTGGAAATCGCCGCGCAGGCCCGCGAGATCGACCACCGTGGGCAACGTCCCGTCGCGCGCCGCCTCGATCTCGCCGACGCCGAGCCGCATCTCGGGCGGGATCTCCAACAGGCCGAGCGTGGCGTACACCTCGGCTTCGGTGCGGCAGACGATCAGCCGGCCGTCGGTGAGGTCCACGATGCCGTTTTCGCTGACCCGCAGGTTCTTGCGTACGGCCAGCTCGCGCAGCTGGATATTGTGTTCGCGACTGCCGGTGAAGTGCTGCAAGAGATTGCCGTAGACGTGGGCCGGCAGCACGCGC
>JBEKXE010000230.1:0-5225 GCA_049512335.1 Candidatus Lustribacter sp. | reverse complement strand
AACATCGGCGGCGAGATCCTCAACTGGATCGCGTTGCTCGGCACGCTCGACCGGCGCAAGGCCGCGTTCGTCGAGCCCGACGCCGGCAGCGGTCACGCGTACGCCGCCTGGCGCTGGGACTGACGTACGTGGCCGATGTGATGGCAGAGATCGACTGGCTCGCGCGCGTGCGCGGCCTCGCGCCGGCGATCGCTGCCGCGATCCCGCACATCGATGCCGGCGGCAAGTTGCCGGACGAACTCGATGCGGCGCTGCACGCCGCCGGAATGTACCGGCTGCTGATCCCGCATTCGTGCGGCGGGGCGGAGCTCGACCCGGTAACGTTTGCCGAGATCATCGAAGCCGTGGCGACGCACGACGCCAGCACCGCGTGGGTGCTGGGGCAAGTGAACGGCGCCGCGATGTCGGCGGCGTATCTCGAGCTCGACGTCGCGCGCGAGATCTTCGCTGCGTCGCCGGCGGTGCTCGCGTGGGGGCCGCCGGCCGCGGATTCGCCGCATCATGCGACGATCGTCGAGGGCGGCTACCGCGTCACCGGCACCTGGCAGTTCGCCAGCGGTAGCCGGCAAGCGAACTGGCTCGGCGGCCTCTGCCTCGTTTGCGAACCCGACGGCTCGCAGCGCACGAACGCGAACGGGCGGCCGCAGACCCGTACCGTGCTGTTTCCGAAGGCGAACGCGGTCATCACCGACACCTGGCAGGTCGTCGGGCTGCGCGGAACGGGCAGCGATCAGTACGCCGTCACCGATCTGTTCGTACCGGCCGGCCGGACGTTCCAGCGTGACCGCGGCGGCTGGAGCGAACCCGGGCCGCTCTATCGCCTCTCGACGGTCTATCTGCACGCGGTAGCGTTCGGTGCGGTCGCGCTCGGCATCGCGCGTGCGTCGCTCGATGCGTTCGTCGAGCTGGCCCGCCACAAGAAGCCCGCGCGCGGGAACTTCGGCCAGCCGCTGCGCGAGAACAACGCGGTGCAAGGACGCATCGGCCTCGCCGAAGCGCAGCTCCGCGCGGCGCGCGCCTACTTGCTGGGCGCCGCTCGCGCCGGCTATGCAGAAGCCGCGACGCTGACCGAAGGCACCGTCGGCACGGAATCGCGCATCGACATGCGCGCTGCGTCGACGCTGGCGATCAACCTCGCCGAGCAAGTCGTCGACATCGCGTACCGGCTGGCGGGCGCCACCGCGATCTTCGACGCGCAACCGTTCGAGCGGCGTTTCCGCGACATGCACGCGGTCACGCAGCAGATCCAAGGCCACTTTTCAAATTACGAGACCTTGGGGCAGTACCGGCTCGGCCTGCCGTTCGACCTCTCGATCTAAATCAGCCCGAGGTGCCCGGACTATTCGAGTCGTAGGTACGTGGCAGGAGTGGATCGATGAACATGATGCATCCCGAGGCGGACAAACTCGAAGTCCGCAACCTCGCCGTCCTCAGCGAACTCGACGCGACCGACCGCTCCGCCCTCGAGGCCCTTCCGCCGTTGATCTCGAGCGACTCCCACGTCATGGAGCCGCGGTCGCTATGGTCGGAGCTGCCGTCGCCGTTTCGCGAAATATTCGAGGAGCAGCTCGCCCGATTTGCTTTCAGTACCAACGGAATGCCGGCGGGTGCCTCCGATCCCCATGCACGAGTGGCCGATCAGAAGCGCGACGGAGTTGAGGCGGAGATTCTCTTCCCGAACGACGCCATGGGCATTTTTGGGCTGGATGGCGGTCCGGTGCAGCAGGCGTGCTTTCACCTCTATAACGATTGGCTCGCCGACTATTGCAAAGTGGCCCCGAAGCATTTGTTCGGCGTCCCGTGCGTCGCCGCGTACGACATCGATGCCGCGGTCGCCGAGATGCACCGGGCTCACGGTATGGGCTTGACCGGGGTCATGGTGTGGCAAGTTCCGGATCCGCAACTTCCATTCACGTCCAAGCACTACGACCCGCTCTGGGCCGCCGCAGCCGAAGCCGGGGCGCCGGTCAACATGCACATTCTCACCGGACACTCCTACGCTCGCCGGCTCGAGAAAATCACCGGCTACGAACGCATCCGCGGCTCCGTCAACAAGAAAACGAACGACACCATCAATGCGCTCTTCGATTTGATCTTCTCCGGCGTGTTCGATCGTCATCCGAAGCTGCGCGTCGTACTGGCGGAGAGCGAGTGCGGCTGGCTGCCGTTCATCCTGCAGCAATGGGATTACTACTTCGATCGCTTCCGCACGAAAGAATCGATGGGAATCGAGCGTAAGCCCAGCGAGATCTTCAACGAGCAAGTCTACTGCACGTGGCTCGAGGACTACTCGGGTACGCGGCAATTCACGTGGTGGGGGCAAGACAACCTGATGTGGTCGAACGACTACTCACACCCGAACTCGACCTTCCCATACTCGCGCGAAAACATTCTGCACCACATCGGTAGCCTGCCCAAGGACGTTCAAACCAAACTCATTCGCGACAACGCCATCCGGGCTTACGGCCTGGCCTCTCGACTCGAGGAGAATTACCATGTCAACTGAGACCCAAGACAAAGCGGTCGCCGAAGCCCAATTTTTCAACCTCGACTCGCCGTTGCTCGCGCAAGGCCGCTTCGATAATCGCGTCGCGCGTACCGATTTGCTGACAGTGATCGTCAAAGTGTATGCATCGGGCGGCGAAAATGCGCTCCACATGCATCCCTATGAAGATCACTCGTTCATCGTGTTGCAGGGCGAAGCGACGTTCCATATCGGCACCGAAGACAACGTCCGGGTGCTCACCAAATATGAGGGTGTCATGCTCCCGCGCGGCGTGACCTACTGGTTCTGCAGCAGCGCCCCCGAGAACTTGGTCATGCTGCGCGTCGGCGCCGCCGAAACGTGGCCTGAGGATGGACGCGCGTTTCCCGACGGACGTCCGTTCCCCGGAAACTCAAAAGAGAACAAGCGCGAAGAGATGATCGAAATCCCCGGGAAGTTCTTCACGGCAGCGTCACCGTAGCGACCGGCTGCAAATCTAGCGGAGCTCGTTCGGGAAAACGAACGCCGCCGGATCGAGCGTCGTCACGCCGACCGGCGTCTTGCCGGCAATCGCGTTGATCGCGTCGAGCAGCGCCTGCGTCGGCGCCATCAGCGAGCGGTTGAAGGGCGGGTTATCGATGCGCCGTGCGAGCGTCCGGTACGCCACCACGATCGCCGGATCGGTGAAGCCGATCTTGGCCGCGATCGCGGGCCAGAGCGAATCGTCGGTCTTCAGCTTCGCATAGCCTTCGTCGATCATCGCCGAAAGACGCTTGATCGCACCGGGGTGCGCGTCGATCCATTTCTGGTTGATGTTCCAGTTCGAGTTGAACGCATCCGGAACGAAGCCGGCCGCTTTCATCAGTCCCGGGACGTCGATGATCATCCGCTGGGCGCCGTCCTTGATCGGGCCGAGCGTGAGGTCCGAGAACTGCAGCATCGCATCGACTTGGCCCTTGGCGAGCAGATCGTTCAGCAACGGCGGCGTGCCTTGCACGATGTCGGTGTCGGTCTCGACGTCGAAGCCGTACGCCTTCTTGCCGGCGGCCCGCAGGATCAGCCAATCGAGAAAGGTCGTGCCGAATTCGCCGAAACGCTTGCCCTTCAGGTCGGCAAACGAACGGATGGGCGTCTGCGGCTTCGTGACGATGTAGTTGTTGAAGCCTTGAAAGCCGTGAAAGGCGACCAGCTCGAGGCCCGCTTTGCGCTGGCGCATCAGGTCGATGAACGTGCCCGGCGCGAGATCGGCCGTCTCGGAACGCAACATCACGTACTGCGCCCCGGGCGCGGTGACGTCGACTTCTTGCACGTCGAAGCCGTATTTGCGGTCGAGGTTGTATTTGCGGATCGCGTCGAGGAGCTCGGTCTGGCCGCCCGACGCGTTGACCGCGAAGCGCACGACGATCGGCGTTTGCGCCGAAGCGCGCGTGCCGAACAGCGTGAGGAGGCTGAAGGTAATAGCAAAGACGAGGCGCCGCATACGGATCAGTTCAGCGGCGGCTGCGCGGCGGCCTCGCGACCGGCGATGCGTCCGCCGACGAAGCATTCGGTCAAGTTCCCGCCGGAGAGATACAGGTGCCCGAAGACGCTGCCCAGTTCGCCGGCGACGTAGAGCCGTCCGATCGGCTCGCCGTACGCGTTGAGCACGCGTTGGCTCGGATCGTGCATCGGGCCGCCCTGCGTGTTCGAGACGACCGGCCAGACGACGCCGCTGTAGAACGGCGGCGTATCGAGCGGAACCATCGAGCCCGGCGGCCGCCCGAACTCCGCGTCCCGCGCCGCGCGGCAGGCCGCGTTCCAGCGCTCGAACGTCGCCTCGAGCGCTACCGGGTCGCAGCCGATCGCGCGCGCCAGCTCGGCCGGCGTATCGGCCTTCTTCAGGATGCCGAGCTCCACTTCGCGCAGGTTGTCATCGCTCCAATCGAAGGCCAGCTCGGCCTTGTTGAACGTCGGCGCACCGACCGGATAGCGCTTGCGGCCGTTCTCGTCGAAGATCAGGTGCGACGGGATGCGCGGAAAGCACTGGCGCTGCGGGTCGTAGAGCTCCATCGGCCGGTGCGACGTGTCTTGCGTGTACGGCGTGCACTCGTTCATGTAGCGCCGGCCGTCTCGATCGACGATGATCCAGGTCATCGGAACGTTGACGCTGCTCTCGCGTCCCGGCAACCAGTCGGGCAGCCGTTTCGCGCGAATCGCCATGTCGCTGAAGCGCGGATCGGGGTGCCGGAAGCCGTACGAGCCGTGGAAGTGCCACATGTGCCAAAGCTGCGCGCCGAGGTCTTGCGCCATGCGGATGCCGTCACCGGTGTTCGACGACGTCGCCGCCGAGAGCACCGGCATCTTTTCCCAGTACTGCTGCTTGAGATCGGGCGCCGACTCGAAGCCGCCGCACGCGAGCACGACCCCGCGCCGCGCTTCGACGCCGACCGCCGCGCCGCCCGCGCCCGCGAACGTCACGCCGCGCACGGTGCGGTTCTCGCCCGTGATGAGACGGCGCGCCGGGAAGCCGTAGCGCACGGTGATCGCGCGCTCGGCGATGTTGTCTTGGAGCATTTTGAAGACCCGCCAGCCGTTGGCCGAGCCGCTGCCGATCAGGTTCGGGTAGAGCTCCTGCGGATCGTCGTAGCCCGGCACGCGCACGACGTTGGTGTCGTAGAACGTTTGGTAGCCCGCGAACGGGTAGTTCCCGCCGTTCTCGCGCGTGAGCACCTCCGCGTGGCTCACCGCGGCCAGCTTACGC
>JBEKXE010000229.1:0-5263 GCA_049512335.1 Candidatus Lustribacter sp. | reverse complement strand
GCAAGAGGCGCTTCCCTTTGGCCGTGTAGCGGGCGATCTTCACGCGGCCGTCGGCCGGGTCGTTGACGACGCGGATGTAGCCCAGCTCGACGAATTCCGCGACCAGTTGTCCCGTCGCTTGTTTCGTCATGCCGGCGCGGCGGGCGATGTCGGTGATGCGCGTGCCGTTCTCGTCGACGTTGCGGATCAGCGCGATGTGCACGAGGCGAATGCCGGCGAAGCCGCGCTCGTGCATCAAACGGGTCACCCCTTCGGCGAAGCGCAGATCGGCGCGGCCGAGCAGCCAGCCGAGGTGTTCGTGCCGGACGCGGTCCAGCGACGTGCTTTCCGGCCGCGGCGCCGCAAGGGTCGGCGTACGGAGGCGATGTCGTCCGGGCATCGCGCCGCTCGTCTACGCCATGGTGTGCTTGAGCGTGCCGACGTTCTCGCACCACAGCTCGAGGCTGTCGCCGGCTTTGAGAAACTCGTTGCGGCCGGCGCCGACGCCGGCCGGCGTTCCGGTGAGGATCACGTCGCCCGGATGGAGCGTGATGCGCAGCGAGAGCTGCGCGATCTGCTCGGCCAGCGTGAAGATCATCTCCGAGGTGTTGGAGTCTTGCTTGATCGTTCCGTTGACCCACAGCCGAATGCCAAGGTTCTGCGGATCGCCGACGTCGCCGGCCGGTACGATCCACGGCCCCAGCGGACACGAGCCGTCGAAGCTCTTGTGGGCGAGCCAGTCCGAGTAGAACGGCGACGTCGGCGGAACGGGCGGGCGAAAACCGAAGTCGCGCGCGGACAGGTCGTTGCTCACGGTGTAGCCGGCAACGTAGCCGAGCGCGTCGGCTTCGGACACGTCCTTGGCTCGCTTGCCGATCACGGCGGCCAACTCGACTTCCCAGTCGAGTTTTTTCGATAGCGGCGGAATCTTCACGGCCGCGCCGTGACCGACGACGCTGTGGGCCGATTTGATGAAATGCCACGGTTTGAGGCCCAGCGTATGCGGATCGGGATCGGGCCCGCGTCCCTGCGCGGCGTTCATCTCGCGCACGTGGTCGCCGTAGTTCGCACCCGCGCAATAGATCGCGCCGGGTTGCACCGGCGCGCGCAGTTGCCGCCAATCCACCGCCACGCCTTTCACGCCGGCATCGCCGGCGAGCACGGCGAGGCGCTCGTTCGCGGCCGCCCAGTCGGCGAGGATGCCGAGCGTGGTCGCGTACGCCGGATTGCCGCTGGCGCCGGCGGCATCGATCAGCCGGTCGCCGGCGATCAGGCCGGCGCGCGCTCCGCTGCCGGCATCGTAGGTGACGAGTTTATAGCCCATGGAGCCACGCTTCACGTGAAGGAAATAGTTTCCTTGCGTTACTATCTCGCCGGGGTGAGCACGAACGATCCCAAACCCACGGCGCTGGTGACCGGCGCTTCGAGCGGTATCGGCCGGGCCGCGGCCGTCGCGCTGGCCGCGCACGGCTTCGACGTGGCGATCAATTACAGCTCGAGCGAAGGGGCGGCACGCGAAACGGTGCGGCTCGCCGAAGCCGCCGGTGCGAAGACGTTGCTGCTCAAGTGCGACGTCAGCGACGATCCCGGCGTGAAGCGCATGCTCGCGTCGGTCGAGGCGAATTTCGGCCGGCTCGACGCGCTGGTGAACAACGCCGGCATCACGAGCACGGTCGCACCCAAAGATTTCGACGCGATGACGCCCGAGGAGTGGGACCGCGTGTTCGCGGTCAACGTGCGCGGGATGTTCCAGGTGACGCGGGCGGCTGTGCCGATGTTGCGCGCCGCGCGCGGCAGCATCGTGAATACCGCCAGCATCGTCGGTTTGCGGCCCGGCTTGCAGCCGCTGCCGTACGCGACGAGCAAAGCGGCGGTGGTCAGCTTGACCAAGCTGCTCGCGATCAATCTCGGGCCCGACATTCGCGTCAACGCGGTCGCCCCGGGCTGGATGGAAGGCGACTGGATGCAGCGGACGCTGGCTGACCGCTACGACGACCTGATGGCGCGCCGCGCCAAAGCCACGCCGCTCAAGCGCGTGATCAACGCCGACGACGTTGCCGAGGTGATCGTAAACCTGCTCGTTTCCAACAAGATGGTCAACGGTGAGATCGTCGTCGTCGA
Source organism: Candidatus Lustribacter sp. (assembly GCA_049512335.1). GTDB lineage: Bacteria > Vulcanimicrobiota > Vulcanimicrobiia > Vulcanimicrobiales > Vulcanimicrobiaceae > Lustribacter. Next base: position 3,163 of record JBEKXE010000229.1, on the reverse strand, counting down.
CGGCGGCTTTGCTTCGTCCACCTAGCGAGGCCGATATGCTGCCAGGCGTTGTTCCGTTCCCGCCCGAGTTCGCCGCGCGCTACCGTGCCGCCGGCTACTGGCAAAACAAGTCCCTGCGCGACGAGTTCGCGCTGGTCTTCCAGCGCTACGCGACGCGAGCGGCGATCATCGACGGCGACCGGTCGTTCTCGTACGCCGACATCGACCGGCAGTCGACAAACTTGGCCCGCAACCTCTTGCAGCTCGGCCTCAAGCGGCTCGACCGCGTGGTCGTGCAGCTGCCGAACGTCGCCGAGTTCGTGATCCTGTACTTCGCGTTGCAGAAGATCGGCGCGATCCCGATTGCGGCGCTCGTAACGCACCGGTTCGCCGAGATCAGCCAGTTCGCCGAGCTCTCCGGCGCCACGACGATCGTCACTCCCGATAAGGCGCGCGACTTCGATTACACCGCGATGGTGGACCGCATTCGGGCCGCGACGCCGGCCGTCAAACACGCGATCGTGCTGGGGGACGCGCCGGCCGGTTCGGCCTCGCTCACCGACCTGATCAAGACGCCGGCGACGCTGCCGCTCTCCGAGCTCGAAGGGATCATGATCGCGCCGACCGACCCGGCCGTCTTCCAGCTCTCGGGGGGCACGACCGGTATTCCGAAGCTCATCCCGCGCACGCACAACGACTACGCGTACAACTCGAAGATCGCCGCCGAGGTGTGCGACGTCGATCGCGACGGCGTGTTGCTCGTCGTGCTGCCGATCGCCCACAACCTGCCGCTGGCGTGTCCGGGCATCCAGGGCTACCTGTTCAACGGCGGCCGCGTGGTGATCAGCTCGAGCACGAAGCCCGAAGACATGTGCGCGCTGATCGAGCGCCACAAGGTGACGCATCTGAAGGTCGTGCCGGCGCTGTTGATCCGGTTGCTCAACGATCCGGCGGTGACCCGGCACGATCTCTCGTCGCTCAAGACGATCCAAAGCGGCGGTCAGCGCTTGCAGCCCGAGGTGCGGCTGCTCTCCCGCCGGCTGATTCCGAGCGCGTTCATTCAAGAAAACTTCGGGATGTCCGAAGGCCTGCTGATGTTCGTGCGGCGTGACGATCCGGAAGACGTGCAGCTCGAAACGGTCGGACGGCCGGTGTGTCCCGACGATGAAGTGCGGCTCCTCGACGACGACGACAACATCGTCACGCCGGGCGAGGTCGGCGAGTTGTGCTGCCGCGGGCCGTACACCTTGCGCGGCTATTTCGGCGTTCCCGAGTACAATGCGCGGCAGTTCACGGCGGATGGCTTCTACCGTTCGGGCGATCTGATGCGCCAGCATCCCTCGGGCAACTACATGGTCGAAGGGCGCAAGAAAGATCTGATCAATCGCGGCGGCGAGAAGATCAGCGCCGAGGAGATCGAGAATCTGATCCTCTCGCACCCGGCGGTGAAGAACGTGGCCTGCATCGCGGTGCCGGATCCCGATCTCGGCGAGCGGATGTGCGCGTGCATCATCCTGCGCGACGGCAAGAGCCTGACGTTCGAGGAGCTCAAGAGCTTCCTCGTCGACAAAGAGATCGCCAAGTACAAGCTGCCCGAGCGCATGGAGATCATGAGCGATTTCCCGCTCTCGACGTTCGGCAAGGTATCGAAGAAGGATCTGGTCGCAACCGTTTCCGCGAAGATGGCGGCCGGCTGACGTGCGCATCATCGACCTCCACACCTATCCGAACACCAAGGAGTGGATCGCCTGTCAGCAACCGTACGTCGACGCGTTGGCAAAGTACTGGGACCGTGGCTGGGAGGCGAAGGAAGAAGCGGCGGTCGTCCAAGACTTCACCGACGCCGGCGTCGAGGCGGTGCTCGTCGCGCTCGACCTCGAGACGACCGTCCACACGCCGCCGTGCTCGAACGACTACACTTCGGCGATGCAGAAACGCCACCCCGAGCGCATCATCCAGGCCTGGGGCTCGGTCGATCCGTTCAAGGGCGAGGAGGCGATTCGCGAAGCCAAGCACGCGATCGAAGATCTCGGCATGCTCGGCTTTCACTTCCATCCGATCATGGGGCACTACGCGGTCAACGACCGCGCGCTCTACCCGCTCTTCGAGACGATCGACGCGTTGAAGGTGCCGGTGATGATCGACGTGGGCACGACCGGCATGGGCGCGGGCATGCCGGGCGGCATGGGCGCGAAGCTGCGCCACGCGCATCCCGCGGCGATCGACGAGCTGGCGGCCGATTTTCCGAACCTGACGATCTTGGCGGCGCATCCCGGCTATCCGTGGATCGACGAGATGACGGCGGTCGCGCTGCACAAAGGCAACGTCTATTGGGAGCTCTCCGGCTGGGCGCCCAAATATTTCCCGGCGCAGCTCAAAGTCGACATCCGCGCGCGGCTGCGCGACAAGGTGATGTTCGGCAGCGACTATCCGAGCCTGCCGTACGAGCGCGTCCTGCGCGAGTGGCACGAGCTGGGCTACAAAGACGAGGTCATGGAAGGCATCTTTCACGGCAACGCCGAGCGCGTTTTGGGGTTGTAGCGTCTGCTATGAGCGAATTGCGTGAGGTCGTCGTGGTCGACGCGCTGCGGACCCCGATCGGGCGCTGGGGCGGCGCGCTCGCGACCGTGCGCCCCGACGATCTCGCGGCGTTCGTGATGCGCGCGCTCGTGGCGCGCACCAAGGTCGACCCCGAACGTATCGACGACGTGTTCTGGGGCGCGGCCAATCAGGCCGGTGAGGACAATCGCGACGTGGCGCGGATGGCCGCGCTCTTGGCGGGCCTGCCGATCGGCGTCCCCGGAACGACGGTGCAGCGCTTGTGCGGCAGCGGGCTGCAGGCCGTCAATTCGGCCGCCCAGGCGATCGCGTCCGGCTGCGGCGAGATCATGCTCGCCGGCGGCGTGGAGTCGATGACCCGCGCGCCGTACGTCATGCCGAAAGCCGATAAGGTCTACGACCGCGCGCCGAAGGTGTTCGATACGACGCTCGGTTGGCGCATGACGAATCGAGAGATGCCGGTCGAATATACGATCTCGATGGGCGACACGGCCGAGAACGTCGCCGAGAAGTACGCGATCGCGCGCGAGGAGCAAGACGCCTTCGCGCTCGGATCGCAGCAGAAGACGAAGCTGGCTCTCGAACGCGGCGCGTTCGCCGATGAGATCGTGCCGCATCCGCAACT
>JBEKXE010000228.1:0-5281 GCA_049512335.1 Candidatus Lustribacter sp. | reverse complement strand
CTTCGCCGAACCGTAAGCGTGGAGCATCCCCTTTCGCGGGACCGCGGCGCCGCTGCAGGTGCTGTTGCTCGTGTCGGCGTTCGGCGGCGACATGGTCACCAATCTGTTCTTCGACGATACGGTCGTGCAGAAGGCGGTGTTGCTCGCCGACTCGGTGCGCGGCGAGATCGCGCTGCCGCCCTATCACGTGCTGTTCAACGCCATCGGCGATGCGGATCGCAGCCGTCCGAGCCTCGAGCGTGCGCTCGCAATCGCCGAGGGCTCTCCGGCCGCGATCGTCAACCACCCGGCCGCCGTCTTGCACACCGGCCGCGTCGAGATGATGCAGCGTCTGCGCGGCGTGGACGGGGTGCGCGTGCCGCGCACGGAGCGCATCGCGCGGGCTGCGCTGACGGCCGGCGAGCTGCACGCGCGCGGCTTCACGTTTCCGCTGTTGTTGCGGTCGCCGGGACATCATGCCGGGGATCATTTTGCGCTGGTCGAGACGCCGGCCGAATTGGACGCCGTGGCCGCGTCGCTGCCCGGCGGGGAGTTGCTGGCGATCGAGTATCTCGACGCGCGCGGACCCGACGGAGACGTGCGCAAGTACCGCGTGGTCTGCGTCGACGGCCGCTTATTTCCGGTCCACGTGGCGATCGCGCCGCAGTGGAAGGTCCATTATTTTAGCGCCGAGATGGCCGACCGCAGCGACCATCGGGCCGAGGAAGCCGCCTTTCTCGAAGACATGCCGGCGGTGGTCGGCGAGCGCGGCATGCGCGCGCTGGCGGAGATCTGCGCGACGCTCGGTCTCGACTATGCGGGCGTCGATTTCGGATTGTCCGGCGAGGGTACGATCCTGGTGTTCGAGGCGAACGCGACGATGGCGGTCTATCATTCGGAGGCCGGCGCGTGGGGTTCGCGCCGGCGTGCGGCCGAGCGCGTGATCGCCGCCGTCCGCACGATGCTGGTCGAACGAGCGAAAACTGCGGGGTATGCGTGAAGGAACTCATCGTGTTCGATCTCGACGGGACGCTCGCCGAGAGTAAGTCCGCCATCGATGCGGAGATGTCGACGTTGTTGGGCGCATTGCTCGGCGTGGTCCGCGTCGCAGTCATTTCGGGTGGTGCGATGCCGCAGTTCGAGACGCAGCTGGTGGCCAACTTACCGAAGACCGGCGATCTCACCCGGCTATCGCTGTTACCGACCTGCGGGACCCGCTTTTATCAGTACGACGGCGGCTGGAAACTCTCGTATGCGGAAGATTTCAGCCCGGAGCAGAAGCAGAAGATCATCGCTGCGTTGACCCGAGCCGTCGATGAGTCCGGTTACAAGGCGGACAAAACGTGGGGCGAGGCGATCGAGGACCGCGATAGCCAGATCACCTACTCCGCGCTCGGCCAACAAGCGCCGCTCGAGGCGAAGAAGACCTGGGATCCGGATTTCTCCAAGCGCCGGAAGATCAAGAGCATCCTCGATCCGCTGCTGCCGGACTTTTCCGTCAATCTCGGCGGCTCGACCTCGATCGACATCACCAAGCCGGGCATCGACAAGGCCTACGGCATCCGCAAGCTGCGCGACATCCTCACGATCCCGATCGCGAACATGATCTACGTCGGCGACGCGCTCTTTCCGGGCGGCAACGACTACCCCGCGCGCTCAACCGGCGCGGTGTGCATCCAAGTCCGCGATCCCAACGAGACCAAACGCGTCACCGAGACCATCGTCGCCTGTCTCGGACCGTAACACCGCGTGGACGGACGTGCGCAGTGCGCGGCCGTCCCAATGGTGCAGCGTGAACGACGGCGCTTCGAGACCGACCTTGTAGCCGAAGGCCGCCGTGCGCACGACCAGCTGCGGCGCCGTACTCGGGGACGACATCGCGCGCGCGTTGCCGATGCGCGTGCTGAAGAAGCGGTGGATGTGTCCGCAGGCGATTCCGACGACCTGCGGGTTGCGCTCGACGATCGCTCGGAAGCGCCGCGCATGACGGAAGCGGTGGGCGTCGACCGGCGCGACGCCGATTTCGAACGGCGGATGGTGGAGAAAGACGAACGTCGGCCGCTTGGGCTCAGCCGCGAGCGCCGCGCCGAACCAGTCGAGCCGCTCGCGGTCGAGTTCGCCGCCGGGCTTGCGGTGCGCACGGGTCGAGTCGAGGCCGATCAGCCGCATCGGTAGCGCGTTGATCGCATACTGCAAGGGGCCGTGTCGCGGCAGGTAGGCGTGGTCGTGGAACGCGTCCCGCAGGGCATCGCGGTCGTCGTGATTGCCGGGGATCACGAACAGCGGGATCGTCAGCCGGTCGAGCATCTTGCGCAGCCGGCGGTACTCTTTGGTCTTCCCGCGGTCGACCAGATCGCCGGTCGCGATCACCACGTCCGGCCGAGGTTCGAGCGCTTCGAGCCGCTCGACGCACCGCCGCAGCGAGCGCGCCGTGTGGATCATATGATGGAGCAGCTTGCCCTTGGGCCGGATGTGCGTGTCCGTGATCTGGGCGATGAGCACGGGCTCAGGATACGCTCGCGTCGTGCCACCAGTATGGCATTCCTTGCCATTCGATCCCGGTTAGCGGTATGTTAGACGAAGAAAAGTTGCTCCGGCCGGGGGGTGCCGTGGACCTGGTTTCTTCGAAGTGAGCCTTCACGTTGTGATCGTTGATGACGACGATCTCAGTTTGCGCCTGTTCGCGAGCATCGCAGATGAGATTCCCGACGTCATCCCTCACGCGTTCCTCTCTTCGACGAAAGCGCTCGAATGGTGCCAAGGCAAGGATGTTGATTGTTTCATCCTCGACTACCATCAGCCCACTCCGGACGGCCTCGAGATGATCGATATTCTTCGCGCAACCGATGCATTCGCGTTGGTTCCTATCGTAATCGTCACCGGTGAGGGCGAACGAGACGTTCGTTACCGCGCGTTTGACGCCGGCGCCAACGACTTCGTTCAGAAGCCGGTAGACTACCGCGAACTGGTGGCTCGAGTTAACACGCTATTGTCCTTGCAGATGGCCAGGAAGCTCCAAGGCAAACAAATCGGATCGTTGGAGTTCTCGCTGATCGAAGCCGAAGCAAGTGCGCGACGGCATGCCGAGCGCCTCGAATCGCTGTGGCGAATCATCAACAACCCGAGTCTGCGCGACGAGGACCTCATCTTGGCAATGCTTCGCCAAGCTGCGTCTGCGATACAGCCCGGACAAGTCTTTCGCGGGAATCTGCTGCGCATTCAAGGTTCCGATCTGATCGTAGAAGCCGTAACCTATGGACCCGGTCAATCGGCGCCTCGTACGCCGGCGCAGAGGCAAATCATCCCGCTCAAAGGATCGCTGGTCGAGCAGGCGATCGCCGACGGCGGCGGGCCTCACTCGTGGGATAACATCGAACCCGATCAGTCGCCGGGGCCGGGGCGTTCGCGCGTTTGGCGAGCGCATCTCATGACGACGTTCGTCGCCGGCGGCGCGACCTGGGTCCTATCATTTCGATCGAACGACGCCGCGTTCAGGCCCTTTGGAAAACAAGAACACACCTATATCGAGATCCTCGCTTCATTCTTCGCGAACCATTTCCAACAGCGTTGGCAGTTCGACCGGATTCAGTACCAACAGTCGCACGACGCTCTGACGGGTTTGCTCAATCGGTCGCAATTTCGCTCCCAGGCGCGTGCCGCAGTATCGACACTATCCGAACGCTTTGCAATCATTCTCGTCGATATCAATGCCCTACGCGAAGTGAACAAATCATACGGGCACATGATCGGTGACGCCTTGCTCGTCGAGGTCGGTAATGCCCTACGGCAACGCGCTGCCGACGAAGAAATCGTCGGCCGTATTGCGGGTGATGTTTTCGGCATCTACGTGCCCGACCCGACTTCGAGGGACTTCGTGCGCCGGCGAACCCTTGAATTCGCGGAGACGTTCGCGCACGGCTTTTCGACCGGGGATCGTGAGGGAAAAGAGTTCATTTCGCTCACCGCAAGTTTCGGCATTGCGGTCGCACCCGAGGACGGGACGAAGTTCGATACGATTCTTTCGCATGCCGACGCAGCACTGCTCGTAGCAAAAGCGCGGGGACCAGGATCGATCGTCTGCTACGAGTTGCGGATGGCGGCACTTCCCAGCAGCGCGTCTTAGACGGCAGGTGACGTCCAATCTTTCTCGACGGCACTCCGTAACTCGCGCGCGCGGATGGGCTTGGTGATGTACCATCCCCACCGTTAGACAACATTCGCGGTCGCCGGTCATGGCCGCCTCGACCCGTCGATAACGGAAAGCGCGGCCAACCCGGCGATGTAGGAGCCTTCCAGCGGACCGGACACCATTGTTGTCGCAACGCGGGAAAAAGGGGAGCCCTGGAGACGAAGTTACCGAGTGTGAGCCCGGCCTCTTTATCTGGCGCGACATAAGTCGTACAAGCAAAGCAACGCGGTGTGGGCGCTCCTGGCGGAGCCCGGTTTCCTTTTTTGGCGCCGGGCTTCGCCCTGCGATCTATTCCGTGAGCGGATTCCCACGGACGTCGGCCGCGCGATCGATTTTGATGAGCACGCCGATTCCGGTGTCGGCCCCGACGTGCGTCTGTTCGCGCTCGGTCAACCGGGAGAAGATCGCGTCGTGTACCGGGCCGCTTTCGTGCAGCTCGGCGACGCCGTAAAAGCGCAGGAAGCCCGAGTCGAGACGTTTCTCGATCTGCGCCTGCATGTTGTTGTAGAACACGATGACGCGCTTGTCGTGCTGCAGGTTCTCGAGCGCCTGCCGCTTCGAGCGTTCCCAATAGGCCAGATGCTCGTCGTCGAACACGAGCATGCTGCTCTTCGGGCTGATATTCGGTCCGTCCGGTCCCATTGTGCCCAACAGGCATGGGTAGCCGTCGACCAAGCCATTGTCGATGAAGGTTCGGATCCGCTCGCTGATCGCCATCAGAACAGCGGCTCGACCCAGACCGAGATCACGGCGGGCTTGCCGGCTTCGTTCGCTTTGCGGGCGCGCTGCAGGGCGGGCATGACTTCGGCGGGGTCGCGGACGTTTTCACCGTAGGCGCCGGCGCCTTCGGCTTCTTTGGCGAAGTCCATCGGCGGGTCGAACGTGCCGCCCTCGTAGCCGATCTTCTTGGAGTACGAGTCGGGGTACGTCGTGCCGACTTGCACGGTCCCCGTGCTGTAGGCGCGGTTTTGGAAGATTACGACCGTAAAGCCGGCGCCGTAGTGCGCGCCGGCCCAGAGCGCGGCATTCGCCGTGCTGAACATGTAGAAGCCGTCGCCGGTGATCGCGACCACATGCTTGTCGGGCGCCGCGAGTTTCCCGCCGAACGCGGCG
>JBEKXE010000227.1:0-5435 GCA_049512335.1 Candidatus Lustribacter sp. | reverse complement strand
GACGTCTCGGTGGTAGCCCGCGAACGCTTCGGCGTCTCCGACGTCAGCGTCAGCGCGCAAATCGCGGCGATCAAAGCAGCCGGCCCGCAGGCGGTCATCGCCTGGGCCGTCGGCACGCCGTTCGGCACGGTACTGCATGCCATGCTCGACAACGGCCTCGACATCCCGACCGGCAGCAGTGGTGCGAACCTCAACTACGACACGATGAAGCGCTTCAGCAGCATTCTGCCGACCGATCTGTACTTCATCAACGTGCCCGGCATCGCGCCGGACGCCGTTCCGCCGGGACCGCTGCGCACGGCGGCGGCAACGTACTACAACACGTTGAAGGCAGCCGGGCTCGGCCCCGACGCCGGCTACCTCCTGGCGTGGGATCCGGGATTCGTGGTCGTCGGCATGCTCAAAGCGGTCGGCCTGGACGCGACCCCGGTTGAGTACAAACGGTACCTCGAGAACCTGCACGGATTCTACGGCGCATCCGGCGAGTACGATTTCCGCGACGGCAGCCAACGCGGGCTGGACGGCCGCAGCGACATCGTGTTACGTTACGACAAAGACAAAGCCCAATTCGTCGCGGTCGCCCGCATCGGCAGCGCCCTGCCGAAGTAAACAAGCCCCCGACGCGCTGAAACCGCCTACTTGACGATGAACGCCGCGGCATCGAAGCGGCGATCGATCATCGCATATTTCGCCATCGCGTCGATGAGCGGTTGCATCTCGCGCGCTTCGAGTGACGTCGCGAGGGTACTGACGCCATTTTGTGCGACCGCCGCAGCGGCTTGACCGGTGAACGAAGCAATCAGATCGACGACGTCCGCTTGGTGCGCGTTCACGTAAGCCGACGCCTGGGCCACGACCTTGCCGAAGAGCAGCACGGCATCGCGATTCTTCACGACGTAGTCTGCGGTTGCAAACCACGCCGTTTCCAGAAACCGTGGCGCGATCGCGCCGAAAATGGCCGCAACGCTCCGCACCTTACCGTCCGCAATCGCCCGCGCCGCGAATGGTGGGACGAGAACCGAACCGGCGACTCGCCCTTGGGTTACGGCCGCAGCCGCTGCGCTGGACGGCACCTCGACGAACTGGACCGTCCGTGAGTCACCGCCGTGTGCATCGATCCAAGCCCGTGCGATCAGGACGTTCTGGTCCCCGAGCGCCGGAACGGAGAGCGTTTTGCCGTTGAAGTCCTTGGCGGTACGTAGCAGCGAATCGGCAGCGACCACGAGCAAGACTTGCCCCTGCTGGTCGGTCGCGCGATAGATCGCCCCACCGGCAACGATCTTCAGGTCGATGTTGCGCGCACGGGCAGCGATCAAGGAGCCCATGCTCGATTTGCCGATGTCGAACGAGCCGCTCATAACAGCGGCAACGCCCGCAGCGCCGCTATTGGCGCGCTCGTAGACGGTGTCCAAACCCACCGCTCGAAACTGACCGTTCTTCTCGGCGTAGAGGACCGAAACGACGTCGTCAGCGCCGGTGCCGGTCAGGCGCAACGTCACCGGCGCCGGGCTCTGAGCGTAAGCCGGCACGGTCGACGCGACTGCCAGGCAACCGGCGAAAAACGCCGTGCGATTCATGAACGATTCCCTCGGAAGCTAGCGGTGCAGCGCCGACCCGCCGGGTCCGCTAACGAGCGAGAAGTTGCGCGTGTTCGGGTCCCACGAAACGAAGACCAGCGAATTCGCCGAAAGCCCGTGTTGGTCGCCGATCGAGAAGTCGTAGGAGCCGTTAACACCGGGGAATCCGCGCAGCCCGAGCAGGTAGTCACGCAGTTGTTGCGCGGTCGCCGACGGGCCGAGCTTGCGCAACCCGGAAACGACCAGTAATGCCGGATCCCAAGCGAAACCGCTTTGCGGGCTCAGGTCGGCGTTGTCGGCCTTGTACGTCGAGAAGAGGACGTTCACGGCATCACGCATGCCGCGGTCGCGGAGTTGATCTTGCATCTCGAAAATCGGCCCGTTGAAAATCAGCTGCGGCGGGAGAAAGGATTTATACTGGTCGAGCTGGGCCCGATTGATGTTGGCCGACGATGTGAGCACCGGAAGGTGCACGCCCCCATCGTTGAGATTGCGCAGCACCGTTCCGAACGGCGTCCCGCCGGCAAAGGACAGAACGATGTCCGCCTTCGCGGCGGCAACCTGAGTGACTTGGGCCGCGATGCTGATGTCGGTCGGAGCAAAGTGCTGATCCGTCGTCAGCGTCAGATCGTGGTTGGCCGGAAGTGCGAGCAGGTCCATCAAGGTCTGCTCCGAGGCCCGGCCGGTCGCATCGGTCGCCGAGATCAACGCCAGCCGCTTGTATCCGTGATTGCGGCAATATTGGAGAACCGCGTCCAAGATATACTTCAACGACGGGGACGTAGCAAATGCGTAGCCGCCCTTGTCGGGCGTGAATCCGGGCGAGAGACAGTAGTCTACCGGTCCGTCTTTGACCATCGGCGCGATCGCCGCGCACGTCGCGGTGTTGCCGCCGCCGAAAAACGCCACCGGATGCTTGGCGAGGACACCGGAGGCGAGTTGCACCGCCAGTTGCGGATTCGTTTGATCGTCGAGCAAGTTGAAATGCACTTGCCGCCCAAAGAGGCCGCCGTGCGCGTTGACGTACTTCTCGTATATGCGCAACGACGTCGCGTAAAGCTCGCCCGTAAACGCGTTCGATCCGGACAGTTCCAGGATGACGTCGAACGTATAGGGCTCGGCGCTCGTCGTCTGCGCCGGGACCGGGGCCGCGGCGAAGGTCAGGATGAGAATCGCGACGAGCGCGGTCACAATAGCTTTCACGAAGGTCAACCTCCTAAGGAGTGCGTCGTTGTAGGAAATCCCGAATCGCGTGTAGCGCCGGAGCTTGATCGGCTTCCCCGCGCCAGGCGCTGACGAGCTCGGCGTGGGGTAACAGCTCGAACAGCTCGTTGCCGACCGACGCCGGGTGCGGGCCGTCTTCCGGATCGGTGCCCGGCAACACCAGCATCGGCGTTTGCAAGCCCTTGACCGTCTCACGGCTTGCGGCGAAGGCGAAATCGCGATCGAACATGTTGCGCCCCATCGCCGCGAGCGCGTCCGGCGCCGCCTCCGGATGCTTTTCGCGATAGCCGTCGGCCCAGCGCGCGAACTCGGCCATCGTCCCGGCGCGGTTGGCTTCCGTGCGGCCCACCGGATTCTGCAACACCGCCGATGCCACGCGCCCCGGCGCGCGTTCGCACAGCGTGAGCGCGAACGCGGTTCCGATGCAGACGCCGATGAGGTGGCAGCGCTCGAGCTCGAGCGCATCGAGGATCGCGAGGTGATCGTCGGCGTAGGTCTGCCAACCGACGTCGGCCGTGACCGCGGCCTGCGACTTTCCGGCGTAGCGTTGATCCATCGCGATCACGCGAAAGGGCGGCACCAGGTCCACCGGCACGTTGGGCCACGGCGCCTTGCGCGACGGATCGCTGGGCGTGTGCTTCCAAAACGCCAATTCCGAACGGAGGTAGCCCGGCGCAAAGGCCAACACCGGAAAGCCCTCACCGAACACTTCGTAGTAGATCGTGGCGTCGCTGCGTTGGATGAACGGCATCAGCCCGTGCGAACCGCTTCCCTTCCCTGGTGCTCGAGGGTGATTTCGCGCCCCTCATCGGACGACTGCAGGATCGCCGTGCACGCTTCCAGCGTTGCAAGCGCCCAGCGGCCGTCGTGGGTGAGCGGCTTGCCGGTGGTCAGGTATTCGTCCAGCTCTTTGACGTCGGGAAGTCCGATCGGCTCGAGCTTCACCGCGATCTCGTGCCGCCCGTCGTCGTCGTAGACGAAGATGCCGTGCGGTGACTGACGGATGTCGCCGCGTTCGCAGCTGACGACGGTCACGCCGAACCACGGCGAGATCTTGTTCACGTCGTGCGGGTCGTCGAGCGGCGGCGCTTCGCCGGCTGCACCGAAACGCATCGCTTCCTTGCCGCTCGCTCCGTCGGAGAGCCCGCCGCGGAGCTCGCGCCGTACGGCGATCCGCTCCGCGTCGGAGTATTGCCGGTTCCCGATCCCCCACGTCAACTCCGACGTGTCGAAGTAGCCGTAGCCATTATAAGAAATCGTCGCCGGCGTTCCGTCCTCGAAGGACAGGAAGGCCGAAAAGTTCCCGGCGCACGGGCGCTCGGGCATCCAGCGCCCGACCGATCCGCGAACGGTTTGCAAGCGCTTCCCGGCGAGGACGCGCGCGGTGTCGACGAGATGGGGGCCGTGGCGATAGAGAACGCCGCCGCCGAGCGATTCGTCGAGCTCTTCCGGAACGCGTGGTTTCAACAGCCAATCGCCCGACATCATCATCGTGATCGCGATGACGCGGCCGAGGCGGCCGGAAGCCGCCACCTGCGCCATCGCCTGAATGTCCGACGACATGCTGTAGGTCTGCCCGCATAACAGGGCGACGCCGCTCCGCTCGGCGGCCTCGCACATCAGCGCGCACTCCTCGACGGTCAACGCCATCGGCTTCGTGCAGATGATGTGCTTGCGATGCGCCGCCGCCAGCATGGCGTGCTCGCGGTGCAAATGGTTCGGGGTCGCGATCCAGACGACGTCGACGTCGGGATCGGCGCACAACGCTTCGACGGTGTCGTAGGTGCGGCCGCCGTAACGCTGCGCGAAGGTCTCCAGGGCTTGCGGCCGCACCTCCGCCGCCGCGACGACCTTGACGTTCGGCTCGTTCTCGATGCTGCGCAAGAACATCCCGGCCCCGACGCCGAGGCCGGCGAAGCCCAGACGCAGGGTCATCGCACCGCGGTCGCGCCGGCCACGGTCTGTTTGTAGTTATGTCCGAAGTCGCGGTCGTATTCGAAGGCTTCATGCGAGCTGAGCTCGCGGCCGCGCTCGATGTTGATCATCGGCTCGTTCTCGGCCCGATCGCGGATGACCGCGACCGGTTCCTCGCCGCGCGCGACGCGGTCCATGTTGTCGAAAAGCATCTTGTGGTAGAGGATGACCCCGCGGTCACTCGAGCCGAGGTGCTCGCGCGTCCGGTCGGAGATCGGCCCTTGGCCGACCCAGGCGACCATGTCCTGATTGCCGACGCAATCGAGTTTCCCGATCAGACGCCGGTTCTGGTCGAACATCTCGGTGTACCTGAACGCCGTCGGCGCGGGTGCGGCGCCCGGCTCGCGCGGGGAGGTCCAATACGTGTAGTTGCGCGTGTTGACGTCGTCGACCGGAACACGGAACTGCAAGTGGGCGTGCCCTTTGTCGCCGACGGCGAGGATGTTCGGGAACAGCAGCGGGTGCCCGATTTGCCACTCGGTCGAGTCCTCGCTCTCGCCCTCCGCCAGCCGGCGCTTCATCATGCCGTAGCGAAAAATATCGAAGTCGATCTTGACGTGCTTCGCCTGCTTCATCGACGGCGGCAAGCCCATGCGCTCGAGTTCGTAGTTCCCCCAGTACGCATGCAAGAACTCGAAGTGCACCGGATCGGCGGAGTTG
>JBEKXE010000226.1:0-5478 GCA_049512335.1 Candidatus Lustribacter sp. | reverse complement strand
GTCGGTTTTGCGATGAGCTGAGGGCGGTTCACGACGGCGGTGCCGGCCAGCCCGGCGAGCACGACCACACACGCGATGCCGAAGGTCGTCGCGTACGCCGTTACGTCGTGCTGCAGCACCATTGCCACCAGCGCCGGCCCGGCAGCGGCGCCGGCGATCCGCAGCAAGTTGAAGAAGCCGATGCCGGCGCCGAAACGGCCGGCCGCCGTTTCCGTCGCGCCGGTCGCGCCGGCGGTGTACTGCGCCGCAACCGCGGCGCCGATCAGGATCATTTCCGGAAATAACGCGAGCGCGCCGCGGTGCGCGCCGATCGCCCATGCCAGCGCGGCGGTCGCCGCAGCCAGCGCGATCAACCCGAGCTGGATCGTCCCACGGCTGCCGAAGCGCCGCACGAGCACGCTGGAGAACGGCGCGATCAGCGCCATCGCGAGCGGCATCGTCAACGTGATGAAACCGGCGGCGGCGACCGGTACGCCCAGCGATTGTCGCAAATACAGCGGGATCGCGACGAGCGCCACGCTCAGCGCGACCGTCGCGCCGAAGACGCCGATGCAGCTCATCACGTACGACGGCTCGCGAAACGCGCGGGGTGAAACGAACGGGCGATCGGTCCGCCGAATCGCCCAGATGAAGCCCGCCAAGCTCGCGCACCCGGCGAGCGCGATGAGCGCGGGCAGCGGTGAATGCGGCCCGAGCTGCGGCACCGCGGTGAACGCGGTGAGCAGGAACAGCGCCGCGAGCGTCAGCGTTCCGGCGCCGCGCCATTCCAGCGGTTCGCGCCGCGGAACGTCGGCCGGCAGATAGCGCCACGCCACGAAACACGCGAACACCGCGATCAGCGCGGCCGGCAAGAACGTCGACCGCCACCCGAACGCGCCGGTCAGGATGCCCCCGAGCGGCGGACCTAAAGCTTGTCCGGCACTATTGGCCATCGCCCACGCGCTGAGCGCGAACGGCCGGTCCTTGGGATCGTAGAGCTCGGCCAGCAGCGACATCACCAGCGGAACGATCGCCGCGGCCGAAACGCCCTGGAAGATGCGCACCGCGATCAGCACGCCGAGATTGGGCGCCGACGCGCCCGCGATCCCGGCGAAGCCATACATCGCGATCACGATGCAGTACACTTTGCGGCGGCCGAAACGGCTGCCCGTCCAATCGCCCAGCGGGAGCAGCGTTGCGAACGTGATCGCTTGCGCGGTGACGACGAGCGATGCCGCGGCGATCGTCACGTGCAGGTCGCGTGCGATGTCGGCGATCGGTACGTAGAGGATGGTGCTGCTGAGCACCGACAGGAAGGTCCCGGAGACGATCGCGACGGTGGCGATCGTGCGCCCGGAGGTGCTCCGGGCTCCCACTGAGGACGCCATTCTAAGGAATCATGCTTGACGAGGCGGCCAGGGCGTCCCTTCCGATTGAACGCGCTCAACAAACGCGCTACACTAGGTAAGTGAAGGTCTTTGTCTTCGATCTCTTGCCCTACGGAGAGAATCTCGAGCACCTGCAGGTCGGCAAAGAACTCCCGTATCCGCTCTCCAAGCGCTACTTCAAGCCGGACGTCGCGGTCCGCACCTACGCCGAGCACCTCGATGCGTGGCAGCTGCTGGACGAACTGGGCTTCGACGGGGTCGGATTCAACGAGCACCACACCTCCCCGTACGGCTTGATGAATTCGCCCAACTTGATGGCCGCGGCGGCCGCGCAGCGCACGAAGAACATCAAGCTGCTGATCTACGGCAACTTGCTGCCGTTGCACGATCCGCTGCGCCTGGCCGAAGAGCTGGCGATGGTCGACTGCCTCTCGAACGGGCGCCTGATCTCCGGTTTCGCCCGCGGCATCCCGCGCGAGTACAGCGTGCACAACGTCGACCAAGCCGAGTCGCGCGCGCGGTTCGAAGAGGCCTACGAGATCATCATGCGGGCGTGGACCGAAGACGTGTTCTCCTACACGGGCAAGTTCTGGTCGTATCATGACGTCGCGATCTGGCCGCGCCCGGTGCAGCAGCCCGCGCCGCCGGTGTGGACCCCGATCTCGAGCAGCAAGGAATCGATCGAGTGGGCCGCCGCGCACAACATCCCGATCACGCCCGGCCTCGGCGCGCGCGGGATGCGCGAAGACATCACGCGCTACTACGCGCAGTGCCTGGCGGCGGCGGGCCACAGGATCACGCCCGGCCACCTGACGATCGCCATGGAAGCGTACGTCGCCGACAGCAAAGCCGACGCGGTGCGCGAGTA
Organism: Candidatus Lustribacter sp.; assembly: GCA_049512335.1. GTDB lineage: Bacteria > Vulcanimicrobiota > Vulcanimicrobiia > Vulcanimicrobiales > Vulcanimicrobiaceae > Lustribacter. The sequence goes on along the minus strand of JBEKXE010000226.1, from coordinate 3,243 downwards.
CGGACCGCATCATCTTTACTTCAACCGCGTGCTGTTCAGTCACGGCAACACGACGGAGCTGGCGCTGAACACGAAGACCGGTTACCTCACCGAGGATTCGGCCAGCTTTTTGCGGCCGGAGAACTTGGCCGCCGCCGCGCGTTCGCGTTCCGACTATCGCGACATGACGATGGCCGACGTCGAACGCAAAGCCGAAACGCTGCCCTGGGGCTCGGCCGCGGAAGTGCGCGACCGCATCATCGCCGAGGCCGAGCACGCCGGCGCCGGCACCGTGCTGCTCAGCTTCAACCGCGGCGTGTTGCCGCACGAGATGTTTCTCGCGCAGATCCGGCGCTTCGCCGCCGAGGTGTTGCCGGCGCTGCAAGCGCACCCGATCACCAGCGTGCCGTTGGCCGCAGGCGTGGTGGCGTAGACCGTTGTCCCTGCCCCTGCTGCAACGGCTCGTCGCGCCGGAATTCCGTCAGCGGCTGATCGCGCTCACGGTCGCCTGCGCCTTCTTCATGGAGATGCTCGACGGCAGCGTGATCGCGACGGCGCTGCCGCAAATGGCGCGCAGCTTTCACGAAAGCGCGGTCAGCCTCAGCATCGGTATGTCGGCCTACCTGCTCACGCTGGCGATCTTCATCCCCATCAGCGGCTGGATGGCCGACCGCTTCGGCGCGAAGACGATCTTCTTGAGTGCGATCGCGGTCTTCACGGGCGCCTCGGTGCTGTGCGGTCTCTCGAACACGCTGTTGGTGTTCGCGGCCGCGCGCATCGTCCAGGGCGTGGGCGGAGCGATGATGGTGCCGGTCGGACGGCTGGTCGTGCTGCGCGGCACGGAAAAGCACGATCTGATCAACGTGATGCAGTTCATCTCGACGCCGGGGTTGATCGCGCCGGTGCTCGGACCGCCGATCGGCGGCTTCATCACGACGTACTCGTCGTGGCGCTGGATCTTCTACTTGAACGTGCCGATCGGGCTGCTCGGCCTCGTGCTGGTGTGGAAGTTCATGACGGAGTACCGCGAAGACGCGCGGCGCTCGTTCGATACGCCGGGCTTTATTTTGAGCGGCGTGGGTTTGGCCTCGCTGTTGTTCGGTCTCGATCAGCTCGGGCGGCCGAGCATCGCGCCCGCGCTCACCGGTGGGCTGATCGGCGGCGGCGCGGTCGTGTGCGCGTTCGCCGTCCTGCACCTGCGCCGCGCCGCGCACCCGCTGCTCGATCTCTCGCTGTTCCGCATTCCGACGTTCGCAACGTCGACGCTGTTCGGCGGCTCGAGTTTCCGCATGGTGATCGGAACGATGCCGTTCCTGTGGCCGCTGCTCTTTCAGGTCGGGTTCGGGATGACGGCGTTCGCGTCGGGCGGGCTGACCATCGCGTGCGCCGCCGGCGATTTCTGCATGAAGTTCTTTTCGCGCCGCATCCTGCGGCGGTTCGGGTACCGCCAGACGCTGGTCGTCAACGGGTTCTGCGTGGCGCTCGGCGTGCTGGCTTGCGCCGGCTTCGGCCCGGCGACGCCGCCGGTTGCCATCGCCGGAGTGCTGTTCCTCATCGGCCTCTTGCGCTCGGTGCAGTTCGGCGCGTTCAACGCGCTGACGTACGGCGACGTGCCGCCGGAGCGCATGAGCGCGGCCAGCTCGCTCGCCAGCACGTCGCAGCAAATGTCGTTCGGTTTGGGCATCGCGTTCGGCGCGCTGGCGCTGCACCTGGCGGGGTTGTGGAATGCCGGCGGCGCGCGCGGCCTCACGATCGGCGACTTCCGCATGGCTTTCGCGGCGACGGCGGTGCTGTGCGTCTTCTCCGCCGTCACGTTCATGCGCTTGGATGCGAACGCCGGCGCCTCGACCAGCGGGCACAAAACCGTTCTCGCGCGATGACGCGCCAACATCTGATCGCGCTGATCGTCGCCTGCGCGCTGTTCATGGAACTGCTCGACGGCAGCGTGATCGCGACCGCGCTCCCGCAAATGGCGCGGGCGTTCCACGAGAATCCGGTCAACCTCAGCATCGGGATGTCGGCCTACCTGCTCACACTGGCGATCTTCATCCCGTCGAGCGGCTGGATGGCCGACCGTTTCGGCGCGAAGACGATCTTCCTGAGCGCCATCGCTATCTTCACCGCCGCCTCGGTGCTGTGCGGGATCTCGAACACATTGCCGGAGTTCACGGCGGCGCGCATCGTGCAAGGGGTCGGCGGGGCGATGATGGTGCCGGTCGGCCGGCTGATGATCCTGCGCAGCACCGACAAGAGCGATCTCGTCAACATGATGCAGTTCTTCGTCACGCCCGGCTTGATCGCACCGATCCTCGGGCCGCCGGTGGGCGGTTTCATCACGACGTTCTCGTCGTGGCGCTGGATCTTTTTCCTCAACGTTCCGCTGGGACTGCTGGCGCTCGTGCTCGTGACGACGTTCATGGTCAACTACCGGGCCGATGCGCGGCGCTCGTTCGATACGCCGGGGTTCATCCTCAGCGGCGCCGGGTTGGCGTCGCTGCTATTCGGTCTCGATCAGCTTGGGCGGCCGAACATCGATCCGGTGCTCACCGCGGGATTGATCGGGACCGGCATCGTCGTGAGCGCGCTGGCCGTGCTGCATTTGCGCCGGATCGCCCATCCGTTGCTCGATCTCTCGCTCTTTCGCATCCCGACGTTTGCGTTGCCGACGCTCTTCGCGGGGACCGGTTTCCGGATCGTCATCGGCGCGACGCCGTTATTGTGGCCGCTCCTCTTTCAGGTCGGCTTCGGGATGACCGCATTCGCGTCGGGCTCGCTCGTGATCGCGTGCGCGGGCGGCGACTTGTGCACGAAGGCGTTCGCGAACCGCATCTTGCGGCGGTGGGGGTTCCGTAACACGCTGCTGGTCAACGGCATCCTGGTCGCGTTCGCGATCCTCGCGTGCGCGAGCTTCAGCGCGGCCACGCCGATTCCGTTCATCGCCGTCGTCCTGTGCGTGGTGGGCGTGTTCCGTTCGGTCCAGTTCGGCGCGTTCAACGCGCTCACGTACGTCGACGTGCCGCCCGCGCAGATGAGCTCGGCCAGCTCGCTCGCCGCCACGCTGCAACAGATGTCGTTCGGTCTCGGGGTCGCGTTCGGCGCGATGGCGCTGCACCTCGCGGCGTTCCTCGGCGGCAGCCGCGGGCGCGTGTTCACGGTCGGCGATTTTCGGATCGCGTTCGTCGCGGCCGCGGTGCTCGCGCTCGCGGCCGCGCTCGCGTTCGCGCGGCTGAGCCCCGACGCCGGCGCCGAAGCCACCGGCCACGC
>JBEKXE010000225.1:0-5607 GCA_049512335.1 Candidatus Lustribacter sp. | reverse complement strand
CGAGGAAACCGCCCGACTGCCGCTCCCAGAGTGCGGCGTAGTGGCCGCCGGCGGTCAATAGCTTGGCGTGCGTCCCTTCCTCGACGATCGTTCCCCGATCGAGAACGACGAGGCGGTCCATGCGCGCGATCGTCGAGAGCCGGTGCGCGATTGCCAGCACGGTGCGGCCGCGCATGAGGTCGTCGAGCTGCTCCTGGATCGCTGCTTCGGCCTCGGAGTCGAGCGCGGAGGTCGCCTCATCGAGCACGAGGATCGGGGCATTCTTCAGGATGACGCGCGCGAGCGCGATGCGCTGGCGTTGTCCGCCCGACAGCTTGACGCCGCGTTCGCCCACCTGGGCGTCGAAGCCGCAGCGACCCTGCCAATCTTCGAGACCCTCGATGAACTCGATCGCGTGCGCGCGTTGTGCGGCATCGCGAACCTGGGCATCGGTCGCCTCGGGCCGGCCGTAGCGGATGTTATCGGCGATCGAGCGGTGGAGCAGCGACGTGTCCTGGGTGACCATCGCGATCTGCGCGCGCAAGCTTTCCTGCGTGACGCCCGCGATGTCTTGGCCGTCGATCACGATGCGGCCGCGCTCGACCTCGTAGAAGCGCAGCATGAGGTTGACGAGCGTCGACTTGCCGGCGCCGGACCGTCCGACGAGTCCGACGCGTTCGCCGGGGCTCAGCCGCAAATCGATTCCGTGTAAGACGCCGCGGCGCGTCCCGTAGCCGAAATGCACCGCGTCGAGATGCACGTCGCCGCGACCGACCTGCAGCGGCACTGCATCTGCCCGATCGGGCATCGTCCGCTCGACCGCGATCGATTTCATCCCGTCCTGGACGGTACCCACGTTGTCGAAGAGATTCGTGACGCTCTGTGCGACCCAACCGGACATGTTTGCGATTTGGAGCGTCAGGGGAAGCGTCATCGCGACGGCGCCGACTTCGATCCGTCCCACGATCCACAGCCCGATCGCGATCGTCGCCGTGCCGACGACCATTACCGCGTTCAGCAGCGTCAGCCCGATGCCGAACATGGTAATCAGCCGTTGTTGGGCGCGGTACGAGGTCGTGTGCTCGTCGACACCATCGCTGACGAAGACGTCCTCGTCGCGTGGCCGGGCGAACAGTTTCACGGTCAGGATGTTGGTGTAGGCGTCGACGACGCGGCCGCTCAACATCGAGCGCATTTCCGAGGTCGCCCGCGAACGCTCGCGCATCCGTGGGATGAAAAAGCGCAGCAGCAGCGCATAGCCCCCGAACCACAGGACGACCGGGAGCGACAGGCGCAGGTCGCGGTGGGCGAGCAGCACGATCGCGGATCCACCGTACACGACGATGTAGAGTGCGGCGTTGGTGATCTGCACGATGCTGTCGCGAATCGACGGCCCGGTTTGCATGACCCGATTGGCGATACGCCCGGCGAAGTCGTTCTGGAAGAACGTCCAGCTCTGGCGGACGACGTGCCAATGATTCTGCCACCGCACGAGATTGCTGAGACCCGGAACAATCGCTTGGTTCGTGACCAAGGCCTGTACCGTCCACGCGGCCGGCCGCACGATCAAGATGACCGCGGCGATCGCGGCCAGCTGCGGCCAGGCGTCGTGCAGCAGCGTGGCCGGCGTTTTGGTCGACAGCAGCGTGACCACTTGGCCGATGAAGACGGGGATTGCGCTATCGAGCAGTGCGACGGCGCACCCCACCGCAAACATCGCGACGATGAGCCCGCGCGCTTGCCGCGCAAAGTGCCAGTAAAACACCAACAAGCCCGACACCGGCGGAACGCGCGGCAACGGTGCCGTCGGTTCGAGCAACCGCTCGAACCACCGAAAGAGCGGCATATTGGGGCCCTGGTTTGGCTAGAAGCCCCGCCCCGTCATCTTGACAACTGTTAAGCGTTGTGTGGTGTTTATATCCGTATGGAGAGCTTTTCTGCAGAACTCCGCTCCGCCATGGATGCGGCCGGCTTGTCGGCTGCCGATCTTGCCGAGCAGACCGGACTAACCGAGGGGGCGATCTCGTATCTGCGAGCCGGCCGGCGCGAACCCTCGTTCAAGTCGATCCGGGCCCTGTCGGCGGCATTGCCCGAGCTGGCGGCACGCCTGGCCCAGCCGCGCAGCACGATGGATTCCATCGAATCGGCGATCGCCGACATCCGCATCGGCAAGATGGTCATCGTTCTCGACGACGAGGACCGCGAGAACGAGGGCGATCTCGTCATGGCGGCCGAGAAGGTCACCCCCGAAGCCATCAACTTCATGCGCAAGGAGGCCGGCGGGCTGATCTGCGTGCCGATGACGGCCGAACGGCTCGACAAGCTCCACATTCCGAACATGGTGCAAGACAACACCGCGCCGCTGGCCACCGCGTTCTCGGTGTCGGTCGAAGCGCGCGGTCGCGTCACCACGGGAATCTCGGCGCAAGATCGCGCCAACACCATTCAGGCGTTGCTCGATCCGGACGCGACGCCGAGCGACTTCCTGCGCCCCGGCCATACCTTTCCGTTGCGCGCGCGCGAAGGCGGCGTGCTCGTGCGCATGGGGCAGACCGAAGCGTCGGTCGACCTCGCGCGGCTCGCGGGCCTTGCGCCGGCCGGCGTGATCTGCGAGATCATGGACGAGGACGGCTCGATGATGCGCCTGCCGCGGTTGCGCGAGTTCGCGCTCAAGCACGGCCTCAAGCTGATCACCGTGCGCGACCTGATCGCCTACCGGCTCAAGCACGAAAAACTCATTCAGCGCATTGCCGAATTCGAGTTGCCGACGAGGTACGGCGAATTCCGCGGCGTCGCCTATCAGTCGCAGGTCGACGAAGTGTGTCACGTCGCGATGATCATGGGCGACATCGGCGACGGCAAGAACATTCTCGTGCGCGTGCACAGCGAATGCCTCACCGGCGACGCGCTGCACTCGGTGCGCTGCGACTGCGCCGATCAGCGCGACGCGGCGCTGGCGGCGATCGCGAAAGAAGGCCGCGGCGTACTGCTCTACCTGCATCAGGAAGGGCGCGGCATTGGCCTGGCCAACAAGCTGCGCGCATATTCGCTGCAAGACCGCGGTGCCGATACGGTCGAGGCGAACATGCTGCTCGGACTCCCGGCCGACAAGCGCGACTACGGAATCGGCTCGCAGATCCTGGCCGACCTCGGCCTCCACGAGATGCGCTTGCTGACGAACAACCCGAAGAAGATCGCCGGTCTCGAGGGCTTCGGTCTGACGATCGTCGAGCGCGTGCCGATCGCGATCCCGCCGACCAAGCACAACCTGACCTACATGAACACCAAGCGTGACAAGATGGGCCACCTGTTCGAGCCGTCAATGGCGGAGCAAGGGTGAAGGTCGAGAAGGCGCCGCGTCCGGCTGAATTTCCAAACGCGGCCGGCAAGAAGTTCGCGATCATCGCGGCCACGTTCTATGCCGACCTCGCGGCCTGGCTGGAAGACGGCGCGCGCCGCGGGCTCGCCGATTGCGGGGTCGCGGCGGACGCGATCGAGGTGGTCCGGGTGCCGGGGTGCTTCGAGTTGCCGGTCGCCGCGCGGCGGCTCATCCGCGGGGGCGACTACGACGGCATCGTCGCGCTCGGCGTCGTGGTGCGCGGCGATACGCCGCATTTCGATTACGTCGCCGGCGAGTGTGCCCGCGGGATCATGGACGTGCAGCTCGCGACCGGGGTCCCGATCGGCTTCGGGGTCCTGACCACCGAAACGCTCGCTCAGGCTGAAGAGCGAGCCGACCCTAAACGGGGCGATAAGGGCTACGACGCGGCGATCGCGGCGGCCACGGTCGCGATGATCGAGCCCAAGGCGGAGAAGCCGCGGGTCGGCTTCCGCTAAACTTGTCCGGAGCTTGTCGAAGGACGCCTGCTACCGGTTGTCAAGCGGAGCGGGCTACCGTATACTCCGCGTACGGCGCGCTCTAGAGAGTCCGCCACGTTTGCTCGTTCCGATGGAGGGCTGGGCGCAGCTCCCGCTGACGTCCGGTCGTAGGCGGTTGTACGAAAATAAGACGTTGATCTGCAAAGACTGCGGAGCCCCATTCGATTTTACGGTCCGCGATCAGATGTTCTACGCGGAAAAGGGCTTCGAAAACGAACCGCAGCGCTGCCGGGATTGCCGGACGGCTCGCAAGTCGCAGCGCGGCGGCGCATCCGGCGCGGGCGGGACGCGCGAGATGTTCGACGCCGTCTGCGCCCAGTGCGGCGAGAGCACGACCGTCCCGTTCCGGCCGAGCGGCGACCGGCCGGTGTACTGCCGGAGCTGCTTCACCGCCCAGAACGCCGTTCGGGCATAACGACCGCCCTTGTCATCCCGAGCGTAGCGCCGTAGGGCGCGGAGTCGAGGGACGCCGAATGCGGTCGGGGTGGAATCGGTGTGGTATGACGGTGACGCCGTCGGGTATCTCGACCAGCGGGCGTTGCCGCAGACGGTCGTGCGCGAGCGCGCCCGCTCGGTTGACGACGTCGTCGAGGCGATTCGCAGCTTGGCCGTCCGGGGTGCCCCGGCGATCGGCATCTTCGGTGCGTACGGCGTCGCGCTAGCGGCGCAGCTGCACGAGGACGCCGCCTTCGACGCCGCCGTGCAGCGCATTCGCGCGGCGCGACCGACCGCGGTGAACTTGGCCTACGCGGTCGATCGCGTGCTGGCGCGCGCCGATCGCGAGTATCTTGCCGAAGCCAACGCGATCCATGCCGAACAGCGCGACGTCGACGCGCGCATCGGCCGCTTCGGCGCCGAGCTTCTGCCGCGCAAGGGCAACGTGATGACGCATTGCAACGCCGGGCCGCTCGCGACCGGCGGTGAGGGAACGGCGCTGGCGGCGATCATCGCCGCGCACCGCGCCGGCAAGTCGCTGCACGTGTTCGTCGACGAGACGCGCCCGCTGTTGCAGGGCGCTCGCCTGACGATGTTCGAGCTGCGCGCGGCCGGCGTTCCGTGCACGCTGATCACCGACAGCGCGGCGGCTCTGACGATGCAGCGGAACAAGGTCGACGCGATCGTCGTCGGCGCCGACCGCATCGCGCGGAACGGCGATACGGCCAACAAGATCGGCACCTACGGCCTCGCGATCGTGGCCGCGCACCACGGCATCCCGTTCTACGTTGCCGCGCCGCGCACGACGTTCGACTTCGAGATCGCGTCCGGCATGGAGATCCCGATCGAGGAGCGTTCGCCCGACGAGATTCGCATCGTGCCCGACGATCCGGCCTACAACCCGGCCTTCGACGTCACGCCGGGCCGGCTGATCGCCGGCATCATCACCGAGTACGGCGTGCTGGAGCCGCCCTACGAGGACTCGATCGCCGACCTCGAAACGCGCGCACGCATCCTCGTCGCGTGAGATATTATGATTTTCTCGACAAGTCGCCGAAAATCGACGGCTTGGTCGTGATCGAAGGAACGGATTCGCTGCTCGCTCAGCGCGCGCTCGACAGCGTGTTCGACCGCCTGATTCCGGATGACATGCGGGCGCTGAACCTCGAAGTGATCGACGGTCCGGCGGCCGACGACTTGGCGCGCACCGTCGCCGACTCGGTCGCCGCGATGCCGTTTCTGGCCGACCGGCGCGTCGTCGCGGTGCGTGGCTGCGAGCGGCGGCGCGCGCAGCCGCGGCGCGAATTGTGGGCA
>JBEKXE010000224.1:0-5684 GCA_049512335.1 Candidatus Lustribacter sp. | reverse complement strand
GTTCGCGCCTTCGCGCTCACACTCGGTGGTGTGGATGGTGGCGCATCCCTCGACCCCGCTCGGGATGACATGAGGCAGCATTGTGACTTCCTGTCATCCCGAGCGTTGTCGAGGGATGCGAGAAAATCTCGGCGATTAGCGTGCGAGCGCGTAGGCGCGAGCAGTGGTGTCTTCTCTGTTTCGTACTCCACTGCTCGCGCCTTCGCGCTCACACTCGGTGGTGTGGATGGTGGCGCATCCCTCGACCCCGCTCGGGATGACAGCAAGTCACGACGCTGCTCTGATAGTGGGTCACGACGCTGCTCTGATGGCGGGCGCGCGTGAAGAAGATCGTTTCGGTTAGTCTGGGCTCGTCGTCGCGGGATCATCGGGCGCAGGTGGAGTTGCTGGGCGAGCAGTTCGATATCGCGCGCGAAGGGATGGACGGCTCGATCGACCGGGCGCTGAAGCGGCTGCGCGAACTGGACGGGACGGTCGACGCGATCGGTTTGGGTGGGATCGACGTGTACCTCTATGCGGGCACGCAGCGGTTCGCGCTGAAAGACGGTCTGCGGCTGCTCAACGCGGTGAAGAAGACGCCGGTCGTCGACGGCAGCGGCCTCAAGAACACGCTCGAGCGCGCGGCGGTCGAGTACCTGCAGACGGAAATGGGCCTCGAGCTGCGCGGCAAGCGCGTGCTGATGGTCAGCGCGCTCGACCGCTTCGGCATGGCTCAAGCGCTGGTTGCGGCCGGCGCCGACATGATCTTCGGCGACTTCATCTTCGCGCTCGACCTCGACCGGCCGGTGCGCGGGCTCGATGAGTTCGAGGAGATGGCGCGCAAGTATCTCCCCGACGCTTGTAAGCTGCCGTTCCAATTCTTCTATCCAACCGGCAAGAAGCAAGATCGCCCGCCGCAGCCCAAGTATCCCGAGTACTATGACGACGCGGACATCATCGCCGGCGACTTCCACTTCATGCGCCAGTACATGCCCGACCGGCTCGACGGCAAGATGGTGCTGACCAACACGCTGACGGCGAACGACGTCGAGGAGCTGCGCTCGCGCGGGGTCGAGCTGCTGGTGACGACCACGCCGGATTTCGACGGCCGCTCGTTCGGCACCAACGTCGTCGAAGCCGCGCTGCTCGCGCTCTTGGGTAAGACCTGGGCCGACGTGACGGCGTCCGACTACGAACGCGTGCTCGACGAGCTGCGCTTGCGCCCGCGCGTCGTGCACCTCGTCGCAAAGTGAACCTCGCGCAGCGGCTTCTCGCGACGCAGCCGCACGATCGCATCTCGCCGGCCGACGGCGGTGGCGTCCCGCTGCGCCGCGCGCTCGGGATCTACGGCCTGATGGGCGTCGGTTTGGGCACGATGCTGGGCGGCATCTTCAGCACGATCGGCTCGGGCGCGCAGGCGGCCGGCGCGGGCGGCGTGCTGGCCTCGTTCGCGCTGACCGGCGTCGCTTGCGTGTTCGTCGCGCTGTGCTACGCCGAGTTGGCCTCGATGGTGCCGATCGCCGGCAGCGCCTACACCTATGCCTACGCGACGCTGGGTGAGTTCGTCGCCTGGATCATCGGCTGGGACCTGATCCTCGAGTACGGCATCAGCGTGGCCCCGTTGGCCGCGACGTGGTCGGGCTCGGTCCAGAGTTTCCTCGCCGGCTACAACGTGAATCTGCCGGCGGCGTTGCGCGTGGCGCACGTCGTCTTCACGCATGGCGGCATCGACCTGGCGCACTCGCAGATCGACGTGTTGGCGATCGCGGTGGTGCTGGCGATCGCGGCGCTCTTGGCGATCGGCATCCGCGAGTCGACGAGCACCAACACGCTGTTCGTCATCGTCCAGGTGATCGCGCTGGTGGTGTTCGTTCTGGCGTTGTTCGGCGCGGTGCACCCGGCGCGTTTCGTGCCGGCATTCCCGCTCGGCGGCAGCGGCGTGATCGCCGGCGCGGCGCTGGTGTTCTTCGCCTACATCGGATTCGACACGGTGACCGTGGCCTCGGAAGAAGCGCACGACCCGATCCGCGACGTGCCGCGCGCGGTGATCGGCTCGCTGATCATCGGCATCGGCATCTTCATGGCGGCGGCGTACGTGACGGTCGGCATCGTGCCGTGGCAGACGATCGACCCGAACGCCGCGATGTCCGATGCGGTCAAGCATGCCGGCAACGCCCCGTGGCTCAACGCGGTGGTCTTCGTCGGCGCGTTCGCCGGAACGACGACCGTGATGATCACCTCGCTGCTGGGACAGTGCCGCATCTTCTACGTCATGGCGCGCGACCGCATGCTGCCGCCGATCGTGGCCCACGTCGACCACCGCACGAACACGCCGGTGATCACCACGCTGACGACCGGCGTGCTGGTCGCGATCCTGGCCGGCGTGTTGCCGATCGCCGATCTGCTGGCGCTGGTCAACGTCGGAACGCTCTCGGCGTTCGCGATCGTGTGCGCCGGCGTGTTCGTGTTGCGGCTGCGCAAGCCCGACGCGGTGCGGCCGTTCCGCGCGCCGCTGGGGCTCGTCAGCGCCGCGCTCGGCGCGCTGCTGTGCGTGCTGGTCATGACCGGCCTCGGCACGCTGACGTGGATTCGCTTCGTCGTCTGGTTCGCAATCGGCGTCGTCATCTACGCCGCCTACGGCTTCCGTCACTCGCGTTTGCGCGGAGACAACGTTGTTTAGCGACCCCATGGGGAATTTCGCCATATCCCAAACCGTGAGGGAGCTATGGTTGGGGGGCCCCACGCACCGCGTGGGGGGCGCGGAGGCAGGGCCGTAGCGCATTTAAACCGCGTGCTGAGCTTCGGCGATCTGCTGCTGCTGGCGGCGGCGTCGATCGGGCCGGCGTTTTCGCTGGCCACGACGTTCGGCCCAATGGAGGCGGCGGGCGGCAGCGCGACGCCGCTCGCGCTGCTCCTCGTGACGCTGATCATGGTCTGCGTCGCGCTGGCGTACCGGCGGCTCGGCGCGCGCTATCCCAACGCCGGTTCGGCCTACACCTGGGTGCGCATCGCGTTCGGCGCGCACGCCGGCGCGTACGCGGCCTGGGTGCTGATCGTCGCCAACCTGTTCGCGATCGTCGCCACCGCGTTGCCGGCCGGCATCTACACGCTCGCGCTGCTCGGATTCCTCGTGCCGGGGATCGCGAGCACGCCGCTCGCCGACGGGCTGGTCGGCGCGGCCTGGGTGCTGGGGGCCGGCACGCTGCTCTACCGCGGCTTGCGGCCGACCTCGCGCTTGGCGAACGCGCTCGCGATCGCCGAACTGATCGTGCTCGCCGTCGCGGCCGGCGCCGCGCTGCTGCACGCGCCGGTACGCGATGCGGTTACGGCGGCACCGCCGCCGGCGGCCGGCGGGTTGGTCGGCGCGATTGCGATCGGCATCTGGATGATCGACGGCTGGGAAGTGTCGGCCTCGACCGCCGAGGAGGCGTATCACGCCGAGACGGCGCCCGGCGCCGGCGGTCTGGCCGGCTTGCTGTTGACGGCGGCCGTGCTGTGGCTGTGCATGAGCGCGTTTCTGCGCGTCGGCACCCCCGGCGGGTTTGCCGGCAACGAGGGCGACGCGATGGCGTACGTCGGCGCTGCGATCGGCGGCGGACCGTGGCGCATCGCGATCACCGCCACCGTGCTGGTGTCGCTGGCCGCGGCGCTGCAGACGACGCTGGTCTACCTGACGCGCAGCTTCTTTGCGATGGGGCGCGACGGCGTGCTGCCGCAGCGTTTCGGTGCGCTCGACGCGCGCGAGCAACCGGCGTTCGCGATCGTGCTCCTGACCGCCGTGGGCGTCGCGGGCCTCGTCGCCAGCGCGTTCTTTCCGAGCGTGCGCGCGGCGTTCGATTTCATCTTGAGCGGCGCGACCGTGTTTCTGGGCGTGCTGTTCATGCTCAGCGCCGCGGCGGCCGTGCGGATCTTCGCGCACGCACGCGGCGGCACGTGGCGCGACGGCGTCGTCTTGCCGGCGCTCGCCATCCTCGCGCTCGCCGCCGTGTTGGCCGTTTCGGTCGCGCAAGGCGACCGGCCGACCCAGCTGTTCTTGCTCGCGACGGCGCTGGCCGGCTTCGGGTTCGCCTGGTGGAGAGCCCCAGGAAGGTCCTCCGCTCCTCAGCTTTGAAAGGCGGCGGTCGATATTTCCTTATGAGCCGCAGCAATTTGCGTGCTCGGGATGCTCGTCCCAGGAGTCGGTTTTGAACGACAAAGAGATCATATTGACCCGTGACGGCCTCAAGAAGCTCGAGGATGAGCTCGACGAGCTCAAGACCGTGCACCGCCGCGAAGTGAACGAACGCATTCGCCAAGCCAAAGAGTTCGGCGACATCTCGGAAAACGCGGAGTACGAAAACGCCAAGCAAGAGCAGGCGTTCGTCGAGGGCCGCGTGCTCAAGCTCGAATCGATGATCCGCAACGCGCGCATCATCGATCAGAGCGACTTCGTCGCCGACGCCGTTCATCTCGGCGCGACCGTCAAGGTCAAGGAGCTGGTCTCCGGGCGTTCGCACGAGTTCACGATCGTCGGTTCGGCCGAAGCCGATCCGAAGAACGCGCGCCTGTCCAACGAATCCCCGGTCGGCGCCGCGCTGATGGGGCACAAGAACGGCGAAACCGTCGACGTCACGACGCCGCGCGGCGCGATGAAGTACAAGATCGAGTCGATCAACAAAGCAACGAAGAAAGTCGCGAAAAAAGCCTCATAGGTGTGGTCCTCGACTGCACTACGCTGCGCTCCGTTACGCTGCGGTCCACACGACCGCAATGGTGAAGGTAAATAGATAATCCTGAGTCGGGATCCGATCTCGGCAAACGCGAAGCGGAACTGATTGCGGCCAGGCGTGCAAACCTGGCCGCGCTTCGTTCGCGCGGCGTCGATCCGTTTGCCGCCACGCGTTACGACGTCACCGCGCACGCGGGCGCGCTCGCCGAGCGCTACGGAGTTCTCGGCCCGGAAGAACACGCCGAAGCGGAGACGTGGCGGATCGCGGGCCGCGTCATGTCGTTGCGCGGTCCGTTCGCCGACGTCTCCGACCGCACCGGGCGCTTCCAGCTCTACTTCGCGCGTAAGGAGCTGGGCGACGCGTTCACGCTGCTGAAGTCGCTCGACCGCGGCGACTTCTTGGGCGCGGAAGGCTTCGTCTTTCGCACCAAGATGGGCGATCTCGCGCTGCACGTGCGGTCGTTCGAAGTGCTGAGCAAAGGCCTCGCACCGCTGCCCGACAAGTGGCACGGCCTGGTCGACATCGAGAAGCGCTACCGCCAGCGCTACGTCGACCTGATCGTCAACCCGCACGTGCGCGACGTTTTCATGCAGCGCAGCAAGATCGTGGCCGCGATGCGCCGCTTCATCGACGCGCAGGGATTCTACGAATGCGAGACGCCGACGCTGCTCAACGTGGCCGGCGGCGCCGCGGCGCGCCCGTTCGTCACGCACGTCAACGCGCTCGACATCGACATGACGCTGCGCATCGCGACCGAGCTGAACCTCAAGCGGCTGATCGTCGGCGGAATCGAGCGCGTATACGAAATCGGCCGGATCTTTCGCAACGAAGGGATCGACACGACGCACAATCCCGAGTTCACCATGCTCGAGTTGTACGCGGCGTACTGGTCGGTCCACGAAATGATGGAATTCAACGAGGCGCTGATGGCGCATCTCGTCGCCGAGGTGCACGGTAGCGACACGCTCATGTACGGCGAGGATGCGATCTCGTTCA
>JBEKXE010000223.1:0-5819 GCA_049512335.1 Candidatus Lustribacter sp. | reverse complement strand
TCGCCGCCGCGCTCGACGAACGCTTTCGCCTGCTGACCGGCGGCAGCCGTACGGCATCGCCGCACCGCCAGACGCTACGCGGGATGCTGGACTGGAGCTACGAGTTGCTCGACGAGCGCGAGCGCTCCGTCGTCCGGCGTTGCGGCGTGTTCGCCGGCGGGTTCGATCTCGATGCGCTGCAAAACGTGGTCGCTGACGGCGCCCTCGATCCGTGGGATGCGCTCGACGCGCTGCAAGCGCTGGTGGACAAGTCGCTCGTCGTTGCCGAGACGTTCGGGAGCGACCGGCGTTACCGAATGCTCGAGACCGCTCGAGAGTACGCGTTCGAGCGGCTCGATGAGGCCGGCGAAGTGGATGTCCTCGCTCGCCGTCACGCCGAGCATTTCGCCGCGCTCGCGAGCGCCACGTATGACCGGTACTGGAGCGGTTACGTCTCGGATGCGTTCGACGCACTGACACCGGACCGCGACAACCTGCGCGCGGTGCTCGCGTGGGCACTGGGCTGCGGCGCGGACCTCTCCCTGGCCGCGCGCCTCTGTGGTAGTCTTGCGATCTTTTGGAACCAGCAAGGCGTTGCCGTGCAAGGTCTGCGCAGCGTCGAGGAAGTCGTCGCTCGGTTGACCGAGGCCGTGCCGATCGAGGATCGCGCTCACGCCTGGACCGCGCTGGCGTTTCTCGTCGGGCGGCTGATGATGCACGATCGCGCCATCGATGTTGCGAAACAGGCCGCTGCGCTCGCGCGCGCGGCCGGGCTGGGGGTGCTCGAAGCGCGGGCCCTGAGCATCCAAGCTATGGCGCTGCTTCACCTCGAGCGTCACGAGGACGCCGCCGTGCTCAACGATCAGATCACGGCGATTGCCGCCGCCACCGGGGACGCGCGCAGTGCCGTGAGCGGCCTCGAGCGGCGCGCGTTCGTCGCGGCCGGACGCGAAGCATGGACGCAGGCCGAAGCGCTCTTGGCTGAGGTTCTGGCGATTCAACGTTCGCACGGCGCCGCGCACGACGCCGGCGTTACCATGTACAATCAGGCCGAAATGGCCTACGTTGCCGGCGACACCCCGCGCGCGATCGCGCTGGCGCGTGAAGGCATCGAGCTCTGCGGGAGCACCGAGGCGCATCGTGTCCAAGTGCTGCTCAATTTGACCGGTTATCTGATTGATTCGGACCGCCTGGACGAAGCGGCCGCGACGCTGCGTGAGGCCCTCGCGCTGTGCGAGCGCAACCGCTATCCCGTCTGGGGTGCGTTCGGCGTCCAGTATGCGGCTGAAATTGCGTTGAGGCGACAAGATCGTGACGCCGCTGCGCGTTTGCTCCGAGCGGCCGAGGTTCTGCTCGATGCGGTCGGCGGCCATCGCGGGCCCGGCGAACTGCGTTCGTACAATCGCGTCGTCGCGGCGTTCGGACCGAAGTGGGCCCAAGAGCGCGGCCTGAGTTCCTCCCGGAGCGATCTCTCCTACGATGCGGCGAACGCCGAAGCGCGCCGGATCGTTGCTCTAGTGTGAAGGACCGTAGCTTCCGGTGTTGCCCATGTCGGAGGTGGTCTGGTACCCGATCGCCCCAACCCGCGCCGGGGACGATCGGCAGACGAATTTTCCGTTGAACGGCAGACCCGCTGTTCGCAGCGCCAGTGCGTTCCGATACGGGTCACTATTCGCCCCAAAATACCAGCCGTCGCGCAGCGAATACAGGACCATCGGATCCCCAGGCTTGCACTTGGGCAGTGCAGTCTGTTTGGCTGCACGAGGCGCGGCTTGCGCGGGGCCGGCAAAGAGGACGGCGGCCAGCACACATAGAGCGATGAGAGTACGCATAACGATCCCCTCTTTCTGAGCTCTGCAGCTGTTCTGCCGTTCGCTCATCACGCCTGCCCAGGTGGGGGTCAGACCGGCACGTGCCCGATCACTTCTTGGCTGAACAGTTCGAGCGAACGTGCCGCGTCGTCGAACGAGAGATCGTAGAAGTTGACTTGCATCGACGCGTGCTCGAAGTCCCCGAACTCCTCGCGCGCACGCGCGATCGTGGCGCGTACCTCGCCCGGCGTGCCGACCCAGGCGCTGCAGCTCTCGACTTGCGTTTCGAACGTCTCCGCCTGCAGCTTGGCGACCATCTTGTCGTAGCCGGCGTAGTCCTTGGAGCTCGTTCCCGTCGCCCAGTCCAGCGAAGCGTTGACGATCGCCGCAAGATATTTTTCGATGCGCGGTTTGGCCAAGCTGCGGGCGCGCTCGCCGTCGCGGTCCACCAGCATCTGGAAGGCGAGCATGACCTCGCCCTTGCCGGGATGGCCCGCTTCGAGCCAGGCGTCGCGGTAAGCCTTGAGCACCGGCCGCATCGTCGGCCCGGCCATCGGGATCGCCATGATCGAGTACCCTTTGGAGCCCGCGTACGCGAACGATTCGGCATTTACGGTCGCGGCGACGTAGAACTTCGGGCGTGGCGTCTGCGTCGGGCGCGGCAACGACGTGGTCTCGACGATGTCGTGGAATTGCCCGTGATGCGTCACGTTCTCTTGCGTCAGGAGCATTTCGACTTGCTCGACGCCTTCGCGGAAGCGTGCGACCGACTCGTCGGGTGAGATCCCGAAGCGGCGAAACTCGTGCGGCAGGAACGCGCGTGCGAAACCGACGTCGAGCCGGCCGTTGGAGATCGCGTCGAGCATCCCGATCTCGCCGGCGAGCTTGAGCGGATGGTTGAACACCGGCAGCACCGCGCCGGTGACGAGCCGGACCCGGCTCGTGCGGGCTGCGGCGGCCGACAAGAACACGATCGGGCTCGGGCTGTAGCCGCCGTACGGCGTGAAGTAATGCTCGACCGTGCGCACGTGCGTGTAGCCGAGGTTGTCCGCCATCACCGAGAGTTCGAGGCAGTCGCGGAAGTAGTCGGCCGGCGAGCGCTGCTCGGGGCCGACCGCCGGAAAGAACTGGATGCCGAATTCCATAGAATCACGGCATTCTGACCCGGCCCGGACAGGCCCTCGAAATGCCCGTGGTCGAAAGAAAACCTCAACGGAGGATCGCATGGAAACACTCAAGCCGCTGACTTTTGGAATCGACGCATACGAAGACTGGGTGCGACGCGAAGGTTTGCCCGTCACCGAGGGCATCGCGGTCAATGCCTTCGAGATGGAGACCGGCGACTGGCCGCGCTACGGCGTCAAAGGCGGCATCGGCCACTGCGTCGGGCGCGGCGACTTCGCCAGCCTGTTCGTGCTGGAGATCCCGGCGGGCAAGTCGACCACTCCGGTGCAGCACATGTTCGAATCGACCTGCTACGTGCTGGACGGCCGCGGCTCGACGCAACTCGAATTTCCCGACGGCAGCAAGCGCAGCTTCGAGTGGGGGAAGAACAGCTTCTTCGCGATCCCGCTCAACGCCAAGTACCGGCACTTCAACGCCAGCGGATTCGATCGCGCGCGGATGACGATGACTACGAACGCGCCGCTGGTGATGAAGACGTACCACAACGACGAATTCGTTTTCAATTGCCCGTTCATGTTCGCGGACCGCATCGGACCCGAGAAGTGGTTCAGCGGCGAGGGCGAGCTGCACATGATCCGGCCCGGCAACAACACCTGGGAGACGAACTTCGTCCCCGACATGCTGGCGATCAAGCTGACCGAGTGGGAAGATCGCGGCAAGGGCTCGACCAGCATCCAGTTCGCGCTGGCCGGCAGCGTGCAGCACACGCACATCTCGGAAATCGCGCCCGCAACCTACAAGAAAGCTCATCGCCACGGCGCCGGGACGCATGTGATGACGCTCAGCGGCAAGGGCTACTCGCTGCTCTGGATGCCGGGCGACAAAGATTTCAGCCGCGTCGACTGGGATTACGGTGTCGTTTTCCCGCCGTGCGAAGGCCAATTCCACCAGCATTTCGTCACGAGCAACAACGCCTCGCGCTACGTTGCGGTCGGCGCGTCGTCGACCCGCTTCCCGCTCCAGGAGTCGCGCAAGAAAGCGCACTTCGGTAACGGGCAAAAGCAGGCGACCTCGCTCAGCATCAAGCTCGGCGGCGATCAGGTCGAATACGAGGACCAGGATCCGCGCATCCACCAGATCTGGCTCGAAGAGATGCGCAAGGCGGGCATCACGCCGAAGCTGGAGCTGCCGATCGCGAAATAGCGCATGCGCCGCGCCGACGCCGTTCGACTGTTGGCCGCCGCCGGTACCGTCGCCGGCGTGCGGACCGCTGCCTTCGCGCAGGGGCTCGTTCCGATCCGCGTCGGCAACGTCGGCGTCTCGGATGCCGGCGCGGAGTCGCTCTACGCGCAAGCGACCGGGGTCTTCAAGAAATACGGCTTGGCGGCAGAGGTGACCGGCGTCAGCGGCGGCGGCGCGGTGATCGCCGCCATCGTCGGCGGCTCGCTCGACATCGGGTTCGCCAACGTCGTCTCACTTGCCCAAGCGCGCGAACACGACATCCCCGTCGTCGCGCTCGTCGACGGCGCGATCTATCCGGGATCGCACCCCGACACGCTGCTGGTCAAAGCGCGCGGTTCGGCGCTGCGAACGGGCGCCGACCTGGCCGGCAAAACGGTCGGCGTGGCGACGCTGAACGGCTCGCTGCAAACCTGCGCTTCGGCCTGGATCGACAAGAACGGCGGCGACGCCCGCACCGTCCACTTCGTCGAGGCCGCGTTCGGCGAGATGGCGGCCGCGCTCAAGGCCGGCCGGCTCGACGCCGCGATGATCTCGGAGCCCGCGCTCTCACGCGATCTGGTGGATGTCGACGTGCTGGGAGATCCGTTCTTCGCCGTCGGTCCGCGTTGGACGATCGGCGTGTGGCTCACCTCGAAAGCGTGGGCCGCCGCGCACCCCGACGTTGCGCGGCAGTTCGTGCGCGCGATGATCGAAACGGCGCACTGGGCGAACGCGCATCACGCCGAAACGGCGCAATTGCTCGCCGGGCCGTCGCACATCGATATCGCGACGTTCGCGCAGATGACGCGTTCGACGTACGGCGACGCGCTGACCGCAGCGATGCTGCAGCCGCAGATCGATGCCGCCTTCAAATACGGCGGGTTGAAGCAGCCCTTCGATGCGCACGCGATCGTTGCAGACGCCCAGCCCTATTGGGCCGGCATTCGTTGATTGGAGGCGTCCCATGCTCACGGTAGCTGAGAACGAGTTGATCACCCGCACCGGCGCCGGGACGCCCGGCGGGACGTTCTTGCGCCGGTTCTGGTATCCCATCCTGACGTCGGACGACCTGACCGCCGGTGGCGCACCGCGACGCGTGCGCCTGCTCGGCGAGGACTTGGTCGCCTTTCGCGGTAGCGACGGGCGCGCCGGCCTGCTCGACGAAGCGTGCCCGCACCGGCGCGCGAGTTTGGCGCTCGCGCGCAACGAAGACTGCGCGCTGCGCTGCCTCTTTCACGGCTGGCAGATCGACGTCGCCGGAAACGTCGTCGACGTGCCGTCCGAACCGGACGGCATCCGCTTCGCGAGCAAGGTGAAAGCGCGCAGCTACGCCGTGCGCGAGGTCGCCGGCGTGATCTGGGCCTATATTGGCGCTGGCGAGCCCGGCCAGTTCCCGTCGTTCGCCTTCACCGCGCTGCCCGAGAGCCAAATTCGCATCACGCGTGCGCTCATCAGGTGCAATTGGGTGCAGATCGTCGAAGGGTTCCTCGACTCGTCGCACATCTCGCACTTGCACGCGTCGATTCCGGCCGATCCGACGTATTACCAGATGAAGATGGCCGACGGTGCGCCGTCGTTCGACGTCGAGATCACGCCGTACGGGCTCTACGCCGCGGCGATCCGGAACATCGGTGACGGCAAGCGCTACGCGCGGGTGACGGAGATGGTCATGCCGAGCACCGG
>JBEKXE010000222.1:0-5950 GCA_049512335.1 Candidatus Lustribacter sp. | reverse complement strand
GTGACGCCGCGCCGGCGTGCGTCGGCGTGCCGTACGCGATCGCCATTGCGATCGAGCCCGCGAGCGCGCCGATAAGCGAAACCCGAAGCCTGCGAGTCATCACGCTGCCTCCGCTGGCGCCGCGGCCAGCGTCGGCCGCTCTTGGGGCGAAAACCCCTCGTAAAAAACGTGGGGAAGGTGGGACTCGAACCCACATGAGCTCACACTCGGTCGCTTTTGAGGCGACTGCGTATACCATTTCGCCACTTCCCCGCGGCCGTTAGGGCGGATTCGGATTGGCGGCGAGCCAGTCCCGCTCGCGTTGCGCAAACGCTTGCGCTGCTGGCGCATCGGCGGCATCGCCGAGCGCGTAGGTCACGCGCAGCGCATTCGTGGCCCAGGTGAGCGAGAGCGTGCCGTTGCTGCCGTAGCGCGTCCAGTCGGCACCGTCCACCGCGGCCGGCGCCCAACTGACCGCGATCGCGCGTCCGCCCGACCAGGCCAGAAACGACGGGCCGTTGACGATCGCGGCTTCCGGAACGACGGCCAGCGCCGAGCGCGTCAGGGCACGTTGCTCGGGCGTGCTGCGGTCGAAGATCACGCGTTCGTCGACGACGAGCCGCTGCGCATCGGCGGCGAGCCGAACGGTCTTCACGAAGCGCGGCGTGCCCGGCAGATCGGGCGCTTGATAGGTGAAGCGGACGACTACCTCGGCGCCTGCGGCGTGCACGATCTCGGTGCGGTACGGGCGGTTGAACGCGCCGGCGGGATACGAGTGCGTGTATTGCGCGATACGATCGGTCGTCGAAGGCGGTGGTTCGAGCAGAACGTCGTCGCGCAACGCACCGGTTGCGTTGACCGCGTTGTGCGGCAAATCGCCGCGGGCCGCGAACGCAACGAGCCGCGCTCCCCCGCCGGGGACGAAGACCGCGACGACGTGCGCGTTGGCGAGCGTCACGGTACGGTCACCGCTGCCGAACGCGGCACCGGCTACGACGCGCGCCGCGCCCGCCGGAACTGACGGCACGCTGAAGGGTACGGTTTGACGTGAGTTCATGTCGATCGCTGCTGCTGGCGCGGCCGGCGGCGGCGATGGTGCGATGGATGCGACGGGTGCCGGCCGCGTGCGGCCGGCGAGCACGAAGAGACGCGCATCGCGCGCGCCGACGGTGAAGGCCGGTACGTTGAACGTGTGCGTACCGGTCCACGTGCGGCCGCCGAAGCGCCGTTTGCTGTTGGACCAGTTCACGGCCAGTCCGAATGTCGTGCGCGGGCCGGCCAACACCGTGATGCCGCTGCCGTGCTCGGCCGGAACGTGGGTCACGATCGTGAGCCGCGAGCGCGCCAGGCTGACCAGCCGCCCGGCGATGGTCGGTGTCGGCGGGCGCACGAACGGCAGCAATACCAACGTTTTGTAGCGCCGCAATCGAGCGGTGCTCGAAAAGCGCAGGTCGACGACGTCGCACGTGAGGCCGCGCGCGTTGCACTCGCGCAGTGCATCCTTGAGCCGTTCGGCGATCGCGGCGACGTCGTCGTTCGTTTGCGTCGAGGGATCCGCGGCGCTGATCTCATCGGCGATCGCGATCGTCGCCACGCGATGGGTGGCTGCGAGCTGCGAACCGTAGCGCGCGATCTCGGCGCCGAAGTGCTGCGTCGGTGCCCAGCGTGCCGATCGCGGCGCATGAGGATCGAACGGAATCGCCGCATCCCAGCTGTAGAACGCGTTCGAGAACGGGGCTTCCCAGCCGAACGGCGCGAGCGTGTCCTGCAGCGGGAAGTCGACCACGCCGTGCGCGCCCCAGCTCAGCAACTCCGCCAGCGCCAGCGTGGTGTTCGACGGCGCCGCCGCGCGCGGCAACGGATCTTCGGGCGCCGCGAGCCAACCGGCTTGGAATTCGCTCGCGGCAAACGGCGCACGTTCTTGCGCGGTCAGCGTGCCGCTCGCAAAATCCAGCTCGACGCGGTCGTGGTCGCCGATCGCATAGGCGTCGCTCTGGTACCAGTTGCCCATCGCCCACACCGGCGAACTCGCCGGCACCTTCATGTCGTAGGTGTTGATGAACGTCGGCACGACCGGGCCCGTCGTGCGGCGCACTTGCCCGTCGAGCCACTTCAGATACGTCTGCAAATGCGGCGCGGGCCAGGTCTGGTTGTCGATGTACGCGCCTTGATCGTCGTCGAGCGCCACCGCGATCACGAGGTCGGCGTACGGCCGGAATTCCGCCAGCGCGTGGCGCAGCCAGCGGGCCGCGTAGGAGCGGTGCGTCGCGTTACGCATCCACTCGGCGGCGGCGTCGTCGCTGTTGGCATTCTGCAGCGTTGCGGTGGCCGGATAGCGGCCTTCGAGCACGTCGTGGACCGGCATCCCGTAGTCCGGGCGCGTGAGCAGCCATGCCGGGTAGCCGCCGTTGCGCCACTCGTTGCGAATCACCGGTCCCGGCCGCACGATCAGATGAAAGCCGAGCTCGCGCGCCAGCGCCAGCACGCGCCGCAGGTTGCGCCGCGGGTTCGTATGGCCGTCGAAGTCGAAGCGGCCGTCGGAGACTTCGTGCCAGTTCCACGGCACGTAGAGGTCGAGCGTGTTCGCGCCCAGCGCGCGCATCGCGAGCATCGACGCGCGCCAGCGTTCGGGCGGGATGCGCTCGTAGAAGAATGCGCCGCCGAAGAAGAAGAACGGCTTGCCGTCGACCAGCAACTGCGGTCCGCCGTCGCGCTGCACGATGCGCGCGTGCGTGAACGCCGCCGCATCGGCCGCGCGCGGAACCACCGCGAACGCGAGCAGCAGCGATGCGGCGAGGGCGAAAGGCCAGGTTGCGCGGGCGCGGGCGCGGACCAGAAAGATCGCCGCGCCCGTGCCCAGCGTTGCGACGCCGAACGCCATGGCCACCAGACCCGAGCTCCAGAAGAGGAAGATCCATGCGACGAGCGCGACGAGCACGGGCAGCGGGTAGAGCGGCAAGCGATACGGCGCCGGGCCGGCCTGCCGCCGCAACACCATGACCGCGAGGTTGCCGCCGACGCCCTGCACGAGCACGAGCCCGGCCGTGAGCGCGTTGATCACCGCGTCCAGCGGAAACAGCGTCGCGGGCAACGCCAAGAGGCCGAGCGCGAGCAGCGAGATGTGGGGAAACCGTTTCGTCGCGTGCAGGCGCGCGAACGGCGCCAAAAAATCGCCGTCGCAGGCAGCGGCGTACGGCACGCGCGATGCGCCCAGCAAACCGCCGTACACCGAGGCAAAACACGTGATGAGGATCGTCAGCGTGACGATCACGGCCGCCACGTGTCCGGCGGTTCGCTCGACCGCTTGGGAGGCGACGAAGGTCGAGTGCGCGACCTCGGTCAGCGAGAGCGCGGAAAACACGCCGAGGTTGAGCGCGACGTAGGCCGCTCCGGTGAGGAGGATGGAGATCACGACGGCCGCCGGAATCGTGCGCACCGGTGCGATGACCTCGTCGCCGATCTGCGGGACGCTCTGGTAACCGGCGTAGTCATACAGCGTGTAGACCATGGCGGCACCGAGCGCGGCGACGTTCAATCCGCTCAGCGAAAACGCCGGTGCGAGCAACGTCCCGACGGGCTGCGTCGGGTGCACGAACCCGCACGCGGCGATTGCGATCAAGGTCAGCACCGCGATGCTGCTGAGCACGATGGCCGTGCGCGCGATGTGGGGAATCTTCTGGTAGAGCGCGACGAGCGTGACGACACCGACGCCGAGTGCGACGGCGTGCGCGGCGACCGGGTAGGCGAGCACGGGAACGAGGTACGACGCGTATTGCGCGAAGCCGATGTAGCCGCTGGCCAGCGACAGCGGCAGCGCGAACAGGTACTGCCAGACGAAGATGAAGGCGACGATCCGCCCCGGCCCGTACGCGCCGAAGGCCTCGCGCAGATAGGCGTACGTGCCGCCGCTGCGCGGAAAGCGCGATGCGAGCTCGGCGTAGCACAAGCCGTCGCACAGCGCGACCAGGGCGCCGGCGATCCACGGCCAGACCGTGATCGAGCCGTGCATCGCCGCGACGACCAGCGGGATCGTGATCAGCGGCCCGGCACCGACGATGGTGGCCACGTTGATCGCGACCGCGCCGCGCAGTCCGACGCCGCGGATCACGCGCGCAGCCCGAACACGTCGCGATAGAATTCCAGCTCGCGTTCGAGCACGCGCACGATCGTCTCGGCCTTGCGAAAGCCGTGACCTTCGCCGGCGAAGTCTTCGTAGATCACCGGCACGTTGCGCGCCGTCAAGGCGTCGCGCATCGCAATGGCCTGACTGGCCGGGACGATGCGGTCGTCGAGCCCTTGGAAAAGCAGCACGGGAACGTTGATCCGATCCGCGTGCGTCACCGGCGAGCGTTCGCGATACCGCTCGCGCGCCGCCGGCAGCGGGCCGACCAGGCTGTCCATATAGCGCGATTCGAATTTGTGCGTGTCGGCGGCCAGCGCTTCGAGCTCCATGACGCCGTACAAGCTCGTTGCGGCGCCGAAGACGTCCGAGCCGGCGACGGCGAGCAGCGCGGTCATGCCGCTCGCGCTACCGCCGCGAATCGCGATGCGCGCGGGATCGCAGCGGCCGCTCTCGATGAGGTACCGCGCGACGCTGATGCAGTCGAGCACGTCGACGACGCCCCATTCTCCGGCCAACCGCTTGCGATACGCGCGGCCGAAGCCCGACGAGCCGCGATAGTTCACGTGCGCCACCGCAAAGCCGCGCGAGGTCCACCACTGCAGTCCGGCGTTGAAGGCGTTGGTGTGCATCGACGTCGGCCCGCCGTGGCTCATCACGACCAGCGGCGGCCGCTCGCCGGCGGGTCCCGTGAAGCGTGCGTTGCACGGTGGATAGTAGAAGAAGTGCACGCGTTCGCCGTCGGCGGTGGGCACGCTCAGCGGTTCGCCGATGCTGACGCCGGCCGGATCGAGCGCGTTCGCGCTGGCCGTGCGCAACACCGCCGGTGTGCCGGCATCGAGCTGCGCTGCGATGCAGACGGCGGCCGGCGCGTCGGGCGGCGCGGCGATGTAGACGGCCCCGTCGCCGAACGGCAGCGGCGCCGTGTCGACCGGACCATACGGCAACTCGCGTAGCGCACCGCCGGCGATCAGGCCGGGCTGTACGATGCCGTCGCGCACGAACGCGCACAGGACGCGCTCCTCGTCGAGCGGCGCGATCGTGGGCCGGCCGAAGACCCATGGCGGTTCGCCGAACTCGAGCTCGGCCGGGGCCAACGCTGCGACGGCGTCGCCGCGCAGCGCGTACACGTTCCACCAGTTCGTGCGGTCCGAGACAAAGAGCAGCGTTCCGCCGGGCGTCCAGCGCGCCGACACGATCGCTTCGCCGCCTGCGCCTCCGGCAACGCAGCGCGTCCCGTGCAGGTCGCCGTCCGCGGCGACGCCGGCGACGAACAGCCGCGTCGCGTCCCACGGCATGTTGGGATGATCCCAGGCGATCCAGGCCAGCTGCGTGCCGTCCGGGCCGAGCTGCGGCGCCAACACGAAATCGGTGCCGCCCGCGAGGACGCGTCCGGCGTTGGCGGCCGGATCGATCCCGGCCGCGAGCGAGAAAACGACGAGCGCGTTCTCGGGCGCGGTATCCGGCCGGTCGCGATGGTCCTCGCGCACGGCGAAGACGCGCTCGCGCGCCGCGTCGATGGCAAAGCCGGCGTAGCGGCAGCCCGGCACGGTTACCAGCGGCCGCGGCGGACCGGCGCTCTCCAGCACCCAGACGCTGCCGTCGCTGCGTTCCGAATAGACGATGCGGCCGTCGCGCACGGCGTATGCTCCGCCGCCCATCTCGTGGACCCGGGTACCGACGTCGGTGCCGGCGGGCAAGACGTCCGCCGGCGCGGCGCCGGCCGACCGGCGCACGAGCGCTCGCCGCCCCTGCTCGGCGGGGCGCAACTCGAGCCAATACACCGCCTCGCCGTCGACCGCAAGCTCGGAGAAGCCGAGCGTCCCGCCCGAGGCCAGTTCCGGGGTCACC
>JBEKXE010000221.1:0-6119 GCA_049512335.1 Candidatus Lustribacter sp. | reverse complement strand
GCGGAAGTTGAAGAAGATCACCGCATCGCCGTCGACGATCGGCTGCGCCGCACCGATCGTCGTCGGTAGCACGAACTCGTCGTTCTCGTCGCGCGCGTACGCGGCCGCCAGCGCCTCGGATGCGGTCGCGGCATGGTGCGCCTCGCCGCCGGTGAGCATCGCGTAGGCTTTCTCGATCCGCTCCCAGCGCTTGTCGCGGTCCATCGCGTAGTAGCGGCCGCAAATGCTGGTGAAGCGGCCCGGATTGCCGCGCGCATCGAGATAGGCTTGGATGCGGTCGAGATACGTCTGCGCGCTGCGCGGCGGCGTATCGCGCCCGTCGAGAAAGGCGTCGATCGCGAGCGGAACGTGCGCCGCCGCGGCCGCGGCGATCAACGCTTCGAGGTGTTCGAGCGAGCTGTGCACGCGGCCGTCCGAGAGCAAGCCGCACAGGTGCAGCGTGCCGCCGGTCGACTGCACGTGCGCGATGCATTGCGCCAACGTCGCGTTGGTGGCGAACGATCCGTCGGCGACCGCCGCGTCGATCACCACGAGCCCTTGCGGCACGACGCGGCCGCTGCCGATGTTGATGTGCCCGACCTCGCTGTTGCCCATCACCCCGGCCGGCAGCCCGACGGCCTCACCGCTGGCTTCGAGCGCGGTGTGCGGATAGCGTTCGAGCATGCGGTGCCAATTCGGCAACTCGGCCTGCGCGATCGCGTTGCCGTGGGCGTCCGCGCGGATGCCCCAGCCGTCGAGGATGGCCAGGACCAACGGCGGCCGGCGGCTCATCGGTAGGCGCTCGCGCGCGCGTTCGCGATCAGCTCGCAGAACGAGTACGGATCGAGGCTGGCGCCGCCGACGAGCGCGCCGTCGATGTGCGGCTGCGCGACGAACGCCCCGATGTTGTCCGGTTTCACACTGCCTCCGTAGAGAATGCGCGTTCGTTCGAGTCCGGCGACGCAGCCGCGAATCTGCGCCATGACGTCGTTGGCTCCCGCCGGCGTGTCGGACTGGCCGGTACCGATCGCCCAGATCGGTTCGTACGCCACGACGCAGCGCGCGACGTCGGCCGGCGTTACGCCGTCGAACGCCGCCGTCGCTTGCGCCATGCAGTGCGCGTGCGCGCGTCCGGCGGCGTGATCGTCGGCCGATTCGCCGACCGCAACGATCGGCGTGATGCCCAGCCGCAGCGCGGTTTTGACCTTGCGGTTCACCGCGGCGTCGGTTTCGCCGTTGTAGGCCCGCCGTTCCGAATGGCCGAGGATCACCCAGCGCGCGCCGCAGTCGAGCAGCATCAGCGGGCTGATCTCGCCGGTGAACGCGCCGCTCTCCGCGTCGGACATCGTTTGCGCACCGAGTTGGATGCGGCTGCCGGTCAGGGCTTCACCGGCCGCGCTCAGCGCGGTGAACGGCGGAAAGATCACCGCGTCGACCGCGTCGAGATCCGGCTTGAGCGCCAGCGCTTCGCGCACGAACGCGGTCGCTTCCGCGACGATCTTGTGCATCTTCCAGTTGCCCGCGACCAACGGCCGGTCGGCGAACACGGCTCAGCGGCTTTCGAGCGCCGCGACGCCCGGCAGCGTTTTGCCCTCGAGGAATTCGAGCGTTGCGCCGCCGCCGGTCGAGACGTGCGTCATCGCCGCGGCGAAGCCCAACTCGGCCGCCGCGGCAGCCGCATCGCCGCCGCCGACGACGCTGATGGCGCCCGCCCGCGTCGCCGCCGCGATCGCTTCGCCGACCGTGCGCGTGCCGTTCTGGTAGGGCGCTTTTTCGTACACGCCCATCGGTCCGTTGAAGACGATCGTCTTGGCGCCGCGCAGCACGGCGGCGTACGCCTGCGCCGTCTGCGGCCCGATGTCGAGGATCATGCGCTGCCCGACATCCGCGAGCGCCACCGTCGTCGCGGTGGCGTCGGCGTCGAACGCGTCGGCCACGACCGCGTCGGTCGGCAGATGCAGCGCCACGCCGGCCGACTTCGCGTGCTCGATGATCGCCCGTGCCGGCCCGAGGTCCGGATCGCGCAGCGATTTCCCGACGTCGACGCCCTGCGCGGCGAGGAACGTGTTGGCCATGCCGCCGCCGATCACGAACGCGGTCACGCGCGCGAGCAGATGCTCGAACACGCCGACCTTGTCGGCGACCTTCGCGCCGCCGATCGCGCACACGAACGGTTTCACCGGGTTGACGGTCAGCTTGGTGAGCGCGTCCAGCTCCGCTTCCATCAGCAAGCCGGCGTAGGCCGGCAGATCGCTCGCCACGCCGACCGTCGATGCGTGCGCGCGGTGGGCGGTGCCGAACGCGTCGTTGACGTAGAGATCGCCGCTCTGCGCGAGCGCCTGCGCGAACACCGGGTCGTTGCGTTCCTCGCCGGGGTGAAAGCGCACGTTTTCGAACAGCACGAACCCGCCGTCGGGGACGGCGTGCGATGCGGCCACCGCGACCTCCCCGATGCAGTCGTCGACGAACGCGACCGGCGTCCCGAGCCGCTCCGCGAGCCGCGCGGCGACCGGGCGCAGCGAGTACTTCGGGTTGAAGGCGCCGTCGGGCCGTCCCAAGTGCGAGAGAATGATGGTCTTGGCGCTGCGCTGGCGCAGCCAGCGCAGGGTTTCGAGCGCGGCGACGATGCGCGTCTCATCGCCCACCGCGCCGTCCTTCATGGGGACGTTGAGGTCTTCGCGGAGCAACACCCGTTTGCCGCGGACGTCGCCCGCGTCGCGTAACGTCCGAAACGCCAAATCAGACCGTGGCCGGCATTTTCGCCAGGACCATCTTCGTGACGTCGGCGAGGCGGCACGAATAGCCCCACTCGTTGTCGTACCACAGCCCGAGCTGGATCAGATCGCCTTGCGCGTTGGTCAGCTTGCCGTCGACGATCGAGCTGTACGGGTTGTGCTTGAAGTCGGCCGAGACCAGCTCTTCTTCGGTGTATTGCAGCACGTGCTTGAGCGGACCGCCGGCGGCTTTCTTGAGCAGCGCGTTGAGCTCGTCTTTGGTCGTCGCTTTCTTGGTCACGGCCACCAAATAGACCATCGAAACCGTCGGCGTCGGCACGCGCAGCGCGAACCCGTCGAAGCAACCCTTCACTTCGGGGATCGTCAGGAACAGCGCTTTGGCCGCGCCGGTCGACGTCGGAATGATGTTGGTCGCGGCGTTGCGCGCGCGGCGCATGTCGCTGTGCGGCGCGTCGAGGATGTTCTGGTCGTTGGTGTAGGAGTGGATCGTCGACATGAACGCCTTGACCCACCCGAGCTCGTCGACCACCACCTTGACGGCCGGTCCGAGGCAGTTGGTCGTGCACGACGCGTTCGAGATGATATGGTGCTTGGCCGGATCGTAGTTCTGGTCGTTGACCCCGAGCACGATCGTGATGTCTTCGCCGGTCGCGGGCGCCGAGATGATGACCTTCTTGGCGCCGCCGCCGTCGATGTGCGCGCGCGCTTTGGCGGCATTGGTGAAGAAGCCGGTCGACTCGACGACCAGATCGACGCCGAGGTCCTTCCAGGGCAGTTTCCCGGGGTCACGCTCGGCCAGCACTTTGATCGAGCGACCGTCGATCGTGATGCCGTCGTCCTTGACCTCGACGCTGCCGGCGAACGTGCCGTAGTTCGAGTCGTACTTGAAGAGATGTGCGCACTCTTTGGCGCTGGTGAGATCGTTGACGGCGGCGATTTCGACGTCCGGATGGCGCTCGAGGAGTGCCTTGGTGAAATTGCGGCCGATCCGGCCAAAACCGTTGATGCCAATGCGCATAGGACCTCGGGACTAAGCCGGATGCGTGCGCGGCTCCTGTTCGCGCGGCTCACGAAGTCGCCGGACGAGCCGCATCAGCGCCGTGATCCGGCCGTTGATCGTGGCTTTGCCGACCGGCGGCGCCGCGCGCCGGCCCAGTTCGGCCAGCGTTTCTTCCGGATGGGCCAGCCGCAGCTGCGCCGCCTCGCGCAGCGCGGGCGAGAGGTTCCGCAGGCCGTAGGCGTCCGCCAGGTAGGCGATGGCATCGCGCTGCGCCGCCGCGGCGCTCGCCGCGCGGACCACGTTGGCGGTCTCGGTATTGACCAGGCGGTGGATGCGGTTCTTCGTTTCCTTCAGCGCGCGGACGTCTTCCAGGCGCAACACCGCCCCGTGCGCTCCGATCGCCGAGAGGACCACGACGATCGCGTCCAGCCCCTTGAGGTAGATCACCGGCCGGCCCTTGCGTTGCATCGTCCGCGGCTCGATCCCCTCGGCCCGGATCAGGCGGCCGATGCGCTCGGCCGCCTGGTCGCTCGGTGGGACGAACTCCAGGTGGTAGCCCGCTTGCGGCGCGGCCAGCGATCCGCAGGCCAGAAAGGCGGCCCGCAGCTCCATGCGCCGGTCGCAGCGGGCCCGCGGCCAGGGCGGGAGCGCGCCGCCGGCGTCGGAGTCGATCTCGAACATCGTGCTGCGGTAGAGGCGCGGCTCGATCGTCCGCCGGACGTTGCCTTCGCGCTCGCCGGCCAGCGAGCGCACCAACCGCGCGATCGACGAACGCCGTGTGCGGATCACGTGCCGGTCGCCGGAAACGGCGCCGGCAAAATAGGCGAGCCCGTCGCGTAACGCGGTGCGGCAGTGCGCGGCGGCCGGAACGTCGCGCGCGAGCGCGTCCTTCGTATCGATCGAGAGGCTCGAGCGCGTCAGAGCCAATCGCGTGCGTCGTCCTTGCGTTCGTCGAGGATCTCGTACATCTCGGCCGGCTTGAGCGACGGCAACACGCGTTCGGGGACCATCGTCACGCGCACGGTCAAGAATTTCGCGCGGTAGTGAATCACCAGCACGTCGCCGACCTTGACGTCGTACCCGGGTTTGAGCGCGCGTCCCTCGCGCGTGATGCGGCCGGCCTCAATGCCGTCCTTGGCCTCGGCGCGGCGCTTCGCCAGCCGCGAGACCTTCATGAACTTATCGAGCCGCACGATCTAATCCAGCCGCATCGCTGCGAAGGGTTACGCCGCCCCCCTACGACGAACCTAGGGGCCGTATGCTCAAGTTGGGTCGGATTTCCGTTGTCCTGGCCGTCTTTTTCGGCCTCATGCTCGCCGCCGCACGGCCCGCGGACGATGACAAACAGCTCGGTCGCCTAAAGGGCGTCGTCGGCTTCGCGACCGCTCCCGATGCGCCGCTGCACGAGGTGTTCGGACCCGAACTGATTCCGGACGACACTGCGCCATCACGCAGGGCAATTCGGCCGCCGTCCTGGCGCTGCCCGATTCGTCGATCGTGGCGATCGGCCAGAACACGCGCGTGAAAGTGGGCGCGTTCAACCAAACCGCCGACGGTCCGGGCTCGACGATCACGGTCGAGCAGGGCACGCTGCGCTTCGACATCCGGCGTCCGGCCGGCGGAACGGCCAACTAGCACTTCACGACCAACACGTCGCAGATCGCGGTGCGCCGTTGGTCTCTTGTCCGTGCTTGGAGGCAACACGACGGTTGCTTGTTTGGTGTGCGCGGCCGATAGCGTCACCGTCACGGTCGGCGCGCAGACGATCGCGCTCGCGACGGGGCAACTGATCACGGTCAGCGCGCTCGGAGCAGTGGTGACCGGGACCGTGACGACGACGGCGCTGGCCGGCTTTTCGGGCGCCTCGGTGAGCACGGCGGCGCCCCACCGGCCCGGCTGCCGCGACGGCCGGGGTTTCGGGCGTCTCGAGCGCAGCGGCCGCTACCGCCGGGGTAGCCGGCGGCGCCGCCGGCGGTGCAGCGGCCGCCGGGGTGGCGGCGGGGGCGGCCACCGGCACCGTCGTCGCCGGTGCGGCCGCAGCCGCGGCGGTCGGCGTGACGGCCTCGGCGCTGGCCGGCAAGGCGACGCCGGTGGGAGTAAACGCCTCGCGCCTTCGCGCTCGTCGACGAGCGATGGTTTGTGGTGAAGGGATGGGAGTAAACGCCTCGCGCCTTCGCGCTCGTCGACGAGCGATGGTTTGTGGTGAAGGGATGGGAGTAAACGCCTCGCGCCTTCGCGCTCGTCGACGAGCGATGGTTTGTGGTGAAGGGATGGGAGTAAACGCCTCGCGCCTTCGCGCTCGGCTTCACGAGCGAACGTCCCTCTCGCTGTCATCGCGAGCGAAGTCGAGCGACAGCCACTAACGTGCGCGATTTGGCACAAACGACCTGATCGCGAGCGAAGTC
>JBEKXE010000220.1:0-6134 GCA_049512335.1 Candidatus Lustribacter sp. | reverse complement strand
CACATCGCTCACCGAGATCGTGCAGTACGTTCCCGGGTTGCCGGCGTTGTAGGTGAAGCCCGTAACCTGCGCCGGCGCGACGCTGAAGTTCGCCGTCGGTCCGGAGAGGCTCGGGGACGGGATGGACAGGTAGTTCGAACACGGCGGGCTTCCGAAGCCGCCGTTGACCACCGCTGCCGTCAACGTGCCGTTGTAGTAGGGTGCTTGGGCTTGGAGCGTTCCGTTCCCACCTAAGAACAGCTGCAGATGGTCCGGTGCGGAAGGCGATTGCGGCACGAGCGCAAGCGGACCATACACGGTGACGTCGGGGTTGATGCTGCCGGAAACCGCACCAGTCGAAGTCGCCGTCAAGGAATTTGTGAGGTTAACCGCGGTTGTCGGCGTCACGTTCATAGTGATGACCGGCGCGGTCCCTCCACTCGCTGCGAGCACGGCATTCGTCGTGCACGTGATGGTTTGCCCAGCCTGCGCACCGCAGGTCCAGCCCGTGCCCGCGCCCGCACCGTTCATGCCGGTTGGCAGCGTGTCGGCGAGCGAGATCGTGCTGGTGGTCGCGAGGGTACCGGTGTTGGAAACGGTGATCGTGAAACTCCCGGCGACGTTGGCCGTAAAATTGCCGTCGGTTTGAAGCGGATTCGTCGACTGGGCAATGCTCAGGATCGGCGTGGCGGCCAGGACGTTGATCGTGTCGTAGGCGTAGATATCGCCTTGCTGTGTGTCGACCGCATTGCCGCCGGATGCGTACACGTCGTTGTAGTCCGGCGTGTTGCTGGAGGGCGTTACGTTCAACACGAGCGGCAAGCTCGCGCCCGCGGCGACCACCGCGTTAGAAGAACAATCGATTTCCGAATAGTAGGGGTTGTCGCTGTTGTTTACGCAGTTCCACGATGGATCGGAACCGACTCCGGTCCCGTTGTAGGACCAGGTTCCGTCGAAATCCGAGCTCAGGTAGATCGTACCCGAGGTGGGGGCGGTTCCGATGTTCGTGAATCCCATCGTCAAGACGGCCGCGATGCCCGACGTGAACGGATCGATGTGGGTGGCCAAAACCTGCGCGTTGGGCGCCGGCGGCGGGATGTACACGTCGAAGGTCAACGGCGTCGACGTCTGGGCCGAGCCGCCTTGCGGCGTGTAGCCGGCAGTGACCGTGGGTGTAATCGGACTGCTCTGCGCGGCGGTTGTGCCGGATACCGTCAACGTGATCGAGTCACTGGGCGCAAAGACTCCGACGGTGCCGCCGTCGGAAGACGTGCTGGTGGGAGACGTCGGCTCGCCGGTCAATCCCGCGTAGGTGACCGTGAGGGTCGCGTCGCCCGCCGGCAGCCCGTTCAGGCTCAGCGTTAAGTTGATCGGAATGTCGTAGGTGGTCGGGTTGATGATTTCGTTGCCTTGCGAATCTAGGGCAATCACGAAAATCCGCGACGAGTTGTTCACTGGGCCCGGGGTCGGCGGAGGAGTGGAGGTGACGGCCGGTTTTCTTGTCGCGCCGGCTGTCGTGCTGCGCGCTGCAATGCTGCGTGAAGATGATGCAGCGGCGCGATTTCTTTGCGCGTCCTGGGCGCCGTGGCCGCGGGCGACCGAACAGTCGCTGCACTCGGGCGCCGGAATGGGGTTTCCGTTGTAGAGCACCGTCGTCGCGCTGACGACCTGGACGCTCGAGACCGGGCCGGTGAGGTCAAGGCTGGCGGTGTTGGTGGCGTTCTGCTTGACGCTCAAAAGCACGGAGCCGCTGCCTAGCGGCTGTCCCGTACCGTTCGACGATGAGTAGGTGTTGGCGAGGAAAATATCGGTCCCGACCGGCGCGGAGATCGAGAACGTGCACGTGGTGTTCGTACCGGCTACGCAATTGGGATTGGTCGGG
This sequence comes from Candidatus Lustribacter sp., assembly GCA_049512335.1. GTDB lineage: Bacteria > Vulcanimicrobiota > Vulcanimicrobiia > Vulcanimicrobiales > Vulcanimicrobiaceae > Lustribacter. Next base: position 4,273 of record JBEKXE010000220.1, on the reverse strand, counting down.
CCGGGGACGAGATCGTAGGGTCCCTGCGCGGATGCGCTGACCGCCACGCCGTTTACGGTAAGCAGGGTCATGGTCATCGAACCGCTGTTGGGGGCGATGTACTGCGGTCCGCGGGCGCGGCTGGACGACTTTTTGCCCGGGATCGTCACCGTCAAGGACATCGTGACGGTCGGCGGTGCGGTGGCGCCGCCGCTGGGCGAGGTGGTCGGCGGATTGGCCGGGGTGCCGCCGGAAGCACTGGGCGCTAGGCTGCTGCCACCACCACCGCCGCCGCCACAGGCGGTAACGAGCGTCACGAGCGCTGCTGACAAAAAGAGGAAAAGCTGTTTCTTGATCAACCGCGCGTCCTGCTTCATAAAAAAATTCGTCGGCGACCAGACTGACTGGCCGCTTGCCCCCGTCAAAATACAGCAGACGGCCCAACCTAACCTTGGGCTCGGAATCACACTCTAGAGGGCATATCGGCCGTCCGCTCGACCCATATGAGCGTCCACGCTTGCATTAATAAACGGGTAACCGCCGCAGCCGGGCTGGGCCAGCCGCCACGGCGAAGGAGGCCCGGTGACCGTTTCGCCGATGCGGCCCTGGCAAAACGCCCTGGCCATCGTGGCCGGCTTCTTGGTAGCGGGGGCGCTGCTGCCCTGGGACCTGCGCCTGGCCTGTGCCCTAGGCGCGATCGGAATCGTGCTGTTGCTGCTCGTATTCCGGATTCGTTCGCACAGCGCCGGGATCGCGAAGAATCGCACCGCCGGGGTCTACAACCAGATCGAGCGCCTGCGAGCCGCGCGCAAAGATCGCTACCAAAGGAAGACGCCCCGATGATCACCGCTTTCGTCATGCTCGACGTCGAGCCGGGCCGGGTCAAGTCCGTGGCCGAGGAGTTGCTGGCGATCAAGGGGGTCACCGAGGTCTACAGCGTCGCCGGACCCTTCGACCTGATCGCGATCGTCCGGGTCCGCGAGCACGACGAACTGAGCGAGCTCGTGACCGCGGCAATCGCGTCGCGTCCGGGGATCGTCAGCACCGAGACGATGGTCGCCTTCAGGGCGTTTGCGAAGCGCGATCTGGATACGGTTTGGGATATCGGCGTCGACTGACTGCGGCCGAGCGGAACAGTCCGCCGCGATCACCGGGGTCGGCTGCGCCCAACCGTTCGATCGCCCGCTGGTGAATGAGGAGATCGAACGACGCTCGCGCCGCCGCATCGGGCCAGCGGACGGGGCCTCCCAAGCCGGCCTTCCGCAAGCTCAGTTCAAACGGAAGATGCAGACCTGCGAGGTCGAGCACGCCGCGATAGTCTCCCGCCGGCGGCACCGCTTCACCACCGCGTGGCTGGAGAGTAAGGCCGTCAGCCGACGCGGCAACGATGTCGACGTTGAAGCGCACGCGCGGATCGTCGCCTCGAGCGATGGTCGCCGGCACGCTCTCGTCGAAACGCGTCAGCGTACGGCGGTCCCGCGAGCAGCGTCGAACGAGCATCAACAACCGCACGGCGGTGACCACGTGATAACCGGCCCACACGAGCAGCACCGCCAGCGTGGCGGGCGGAAAGGGAGACCGGCCGGCCACGGCTTCGCTGCAAGCAAACGCGATTGCGGCCAAGTTAACGACCAAGAACGCATACGTAAATGGTGCTCCGAGCCAGACGTCGGGCGTGCGGGTCTTCGGCGTCACGCGAAACCGTGGCTCGCGGTACGCGGTAAACGTCGCAACGAGCGATGCGGGACAACGCGCAAGATTGTAGACGTTGCTCTCGTCGAGACGTCCGTGCCCGCGCGATACCTCGGCGAGGGTGAGCGTCGTCAAGAGAAAGTACGGAACGAAATACGTTAGGAACGTCAGCGCGTCGGAGCGCACGGGTAAGATTCCGCTGACGAGGATGATGATCGGGAGCGCGTAGACGAAGACGTGACGCCACCACTCCACGTTGCCGGCGACGTGAAAGAGGTACGCTAAGCGCTGCCCGAGCGTCAAACCACGGCGCGTGAAGACGCGTTCGTGAAGCAGCAAATGCAGCGCATCTTGCGACCAGCGCACGTGCTGGCCGTAGTAGGCGGCGGCCGTGTGTGCGGCCAGCCCCGCCGATAAAATTTCCGGGTGAAAAGCGGAGCGCCAGCCGGCCGCGTGAAGGCGCAGCGAGGTCGTGATGTCTTCGGTGAGCTTGGCCGTGGTGAAGCCCGAGACCGCGTCGAGTGCCTGACGCCGGAAGACGGCCGACGACCCAGTGTACATCGTGGAGTTTGATCCATCGCGAGTGCGCAGGACGATTCGATGAAAGAACGATGTCCCGTTCGAGACCGTTCGCTGAGGTCGAAAATGTTCGAAGGAGTCGAAGTTGAAAAAGTCTTGCGGCGTCTGCACGAACGCCAAGCGCGGATCGCGAAAGTACCCGAGCGTGCGGTCGAGGAACAGCGGGCTCGCGACGTGGTCGGCATCGAACAGCGCGACGAATTCGCCGCTGGTCACCGACAGCGCGTGATTGAGATTGCCGCCTTTCGCCTCGGAGTGGTCGGTGCGGGCGAGGTAGCGGCAACCGGTTTCGCGCGCGAGTTCTTCCATTTGCGGGCGTTCGCCGTCGTCGAGCAACCACGTCTCGTGCGGGTAGCGGATCGCGAGTGCGGCGAGAATCGCGCGCCGAACGACGTCGACCGGTTCGTCGTACGTCGGGATGAACACGTCCACGCTCAATCCCGGTGGTGCCGGCGGACACACGCGGTGGTTGAGGCGGACCGCCGGCAGCACGAACATCACGACACGGGCGCAGCCGATCAGTTCGGCCGCGTACACGATCCACGAATAGACCGGGTATGCCGAATTCACCACCCCGACGCGCCACGAAAAGTAGATCAGCGCCGCTCCGCAGGTCAACAGCAGCAGCGCATAACGCAAGGCGACGAGCGGCGCCGGAGCCGGCTCGTCCGCGCGCTCGGCGTTGTGGTTCGAGGCGGGCATACTAGTCGCGCTCATTCGCCGCCCAGTAGCGCCGAAGCCCCTCGGCCGCGAACTCGACGTAGCGCTGAAAGCCGTCCAGCAGCCGGACTTCCTCGTCGCTGAGGTCGGGGTGCCAGGTATCGACGACCAGCACGATGCGCTCGCGGTCGCCCTCGTTCCACACTTCGTGCGGAAACGAATCGTCGAACGCGATGCACTTGCCCGCTTGCCACGTCGCGGCGGTGCCGCCGACGCTGATGCCGCAGTGCGGCGGGACGTCGATGCCGAGGTGAACGCGCACCCGCATGTTGGTCGGCCCGCTGTGGGGTGCCACGCGTGAGTGCGGCGCCAGACGCGAGAAATACACGAGGCCGGCCAGGCTGCGCACCGTCCGGTGGCGTTCCACGATTTCGGCGACGGTCGGTACGCGACGTAAGCGGTCATCGTGACGCCGCCCGCGTTCGTAGAGCATGAAGACGTCCCACGCGCCGCGCCGCGCGATCGGTTCGTGTTCGGGCGCGAACTCGCGCGGATCGAGCTGCCGGAATTCGGCCACGATCCGTGCCGCCGCGTGCTCGAGCTCGCGAGCGAGGGGAATCGTCGCCGGATCGTACCACGGCTGCGACGGCAGGCCCGGATACCGGCTCATCGACGGGCGTTCGCCGGCGTCGCGCAGCGTGGCGATATACTGCGCGAAGCGCTCCGGCAACGGACCGGCGTTCACGCGCTGCGCCGGCGAAACATCTGCACGAGCGCGCCGGCGACCGCTTCGCTCGCCGCACCACGATAGGCGAAGCGTTCGTCGGGGTCGGGAGCGAGCGCGGTCATCGCCGCGTTGGCTTCGAAGACGACGATGCGTCCGTCGGCGGCGAGCGCGAAATCGATGCCGGCATACTCCAACCCCAGCACGTCGCGCACGCGGCCGAGCGCGTCCCAGGCGCGCGCGCCGAGCACCGCGCGCGGATCGGTGAGAAAGCGCGTCTCCTCGGCACGATAGTCGGCGCGCTCGGCCATCGCGGCCGAGAAGTAGTGCACGTCCCAGCGGTGAGCGACGGCGAGGTGGAGCGGGTAGAGGGCGCCGTCGACGATCATCACGCGGTACTTGCGCCAGGCACCGTCGGGCGAGCGCGTGTCGACGTAGTCGATCGCGATCAGCTCGTCGCGCTGCGGCGCCGCGGCCAGCGCCCGGGCGAAGGCCCGCGCATCGTCGACGCGGATCATGCCGCGCCCCATGTGCAGTCCGGGAGTGCGCAGCACGAGCGGAAACGTGCGGGGCTCGCTTGCCCCGCTGCCGGCGACGCGAGCCGCCGGCGCGACGGCGTCCGTCAAGCCGGCGAGACGC
>JBEKXE010000219.1:0-6195 GCA_049512335.1 Candidatus Lustribacter sp. | reverse complement strand
CGTCAAACGCATTCTCGATGAGGTCAAGCGCGCGGCACGCGACGTGATCTTGTTCATCGACGAGCTGCACACGCTCGTCGGTGCGGGCGCCGCCGAAGGTTCGCTCGATCTCTCCTCGATGATCAAGCCCGAGCTCGCGCGCGGCGAGCTGCAGTGCATCGGCGCGACGACCTACGACGAGTATCGCAAGTACATCGAATCCGATGCCGCGCTGGAACGCCGTTTTCAGCCGGTGACCGTCGAGGAGCCGACGATCGAGCAAACGATCGCGATCCTGCGCGGACTGCGGCCGAAATACGCGGCGCACCATCGCGTGACGATCGACGATGCCGCGCTCGAAGCCGCCGCCACGCTGGCCGCGCGCTTCATCGCCGACCGCTTCCTGCCCGACAAAGCGATCGACGTCGTCGACGAAGCCGCCGCGACCGCGGCGATGGCCGGCGTGCCGACGGTCGACGTCGCGCGCGTCGCGGCGGTCGTCTCGCGCTGGACCGGCATCCCGCAGGGCACGATCACCGACGCGCAGCGCGCCGGCCTGCTCGCGCTCGAGACGCAACTGGAAGAGCGCGTCATCGGACAGACCGAAGCGGTGCGGCGCGTCGCCGAAGCCGTGCGCCGCGCCCGGGCCGGGCTCAAGGATCCGCGCAAGCCGGTCGGCGGCTTCCTCTTCATCGGTCCCAGCGGCGTGGGCAAGACCGAGCTCGCGCGCGCGTTGGCGCACGCGCTGTTCGGCACCGACGACGCGCTCGTGCGGCTCGACCTCTCGGAGTTCACCGAATCGCACACGATCTCGCGTTTGCTCGGCGCGCCGCCGGGCTATGCGGGTCACGACGAGCCCGGACAACTGACCGAGCCCATTCGCCGGCGACCGTATTCGGTGGTGCTGTTCGACGAGATCGAGAAAGCGCACCCCGACGTCGCAGCGATCCTGTTGCAGATCCTCGACGACGGCCGCGTGACCGACGCCAAAGGCCGCGCGATCGACTTCCGCCACGCCATCGTCGTGCTGACCAGCAATCTCGATCGCGAGGATCTCGTCGGCGTGCTGCGCGGCGAGCTGCTCGACCGCATCGACGAGGTCATCGTGTTCGCCGAGCTGGGGTTGCCCGAGATCGAGCGCATCGTCGCGCTGCAAGTCGCGCTGTTGGCCGAGCGCATGGGCGCCCATGCGATGCGGCTCGAGCTGACCGAACCGGCCCGGGTCTTTCTCGCGACCGAAAGCATGGCGGCCGGCGACGGCGCCCGCAACGTCGCCCGCTCGATCTCCCGCTACGTGGCCACCCCGCTTTCGGGCGCCATCCTGCGCGGAGAGATTCTCTCAGGACAGACGGCTAGAGTTGCGTATGATGGGAAAGAGATAACCGTCAACGCTGCTTGAAGGACATGGCATGAAGCTTCTTCCGGTGGCGGCAGCCGTCATGACTGCCGCCCTCACCCTCGCGACCGCGGCCTGGGCCGCCGGCCCGCTCCCGGCCCCGCCCGTCGCCGGACCGGCGAACGGCGGCTCCGCGGCGAGCACCATCTTCGATGCGCTGCTCGCCATCGCGCGGGCGGAGGCCAACAATCCCTCCGGCGCGCAGAACGCGACCTTCTCGTACACCCAGGCGATCCAGCAGTTCAACGCCGGTCAGTACGTGCAGGCCCGGCAGAGCGCCCTCAACGCGATCGGCCAAACCGCACCCGCGCCGTTGCCTGCGCCGTCGCTCTACCCGCTCTACATCCCGCAGGCGGCGTACAACCCGATGCCGCTAGTCGTCAACGCGGACGAAGGCGACGCGGAAAACACGCTGGCCCTGGCGCGCGGAGCGCTGCTGCAGTGCGGGAACGGCACCCCGCCGCCGACCGTGCAACAGCAATACACGACCGCGGCCGCCAACCTCATCGCCAAGAACTACCTGACCTCGCGGGGCGAGTCCGAGGTGTTGATCAACTACTGCGCCTCCGTCATGCAGATGCTCGCGCAGCAAGCGGCAGCGCAGCCCCAGCCGTCGATGACGCCGATTGCGATGGCGAGCTACTCGCCCGAGCCGTTCGCAACCCTGATCCCGGACCCGGCCTTGGCCCGGCCGCCGGTCGTCATGCCCTCGACGACGCCGGCCCCGCGTTCGCACAGCTTCCACTTCTACGGCTTCTGAGAGACACAGCATGAAACGTTTGCTCGCCGGCGCGGCCCTCTTCGCGCTGATCACGGCGCCGGCACTGGCCGACCCCAAAGGGGACGTGACGGCCGCGATGATCGGCCTCGCCAAGGCCACGTCTTATCACATCACGATCTCCAATCACAAAGGTCCGGCGATGGAAGCCGACATGCAGGCTCCCGGCAAGATGCACATGATCTCGCCGCAGTTCGAGTTCATCAAGATCGGCACCACGACGTGGGTCAAAATGAACGGCGCCTGGCAGAAGTTTTCGCTGCCCGGGACGAACCAGATGACGGGCGGCGTCACCAACGTGCTCAACATGGCGCACCGGCCCGGCCAGCTGACGGTCACCGATCTGGGGCCGAAGACGCCCGCGACCGGCGGCCCGGCGTTGCACGCCTACTCGATCGTGAACGAGGCCGGGAAGAGTCCCTCGAGGGTGTTCATCTCCGGCGGCCGGCTGGTCGAGGTGGACAACATCGACGGCAGCAGCGTGAAGTTCTCGAAGTTCAACGTCCCGGTCGACATCGAGCCGCCGTCTTAGGGGTGCATGATGCGGCCGATCGCCGCTTCGATCATCGCCGCGCTCATCTCGCCCGGCTGGTAGGTTCGCACGATTCCCTTGGCATCGATGAACACGTGCAGCTGAACTCGCGCGCAAAGCCCTGCGCCTTGCCCGTGTCCTCGCCGACGTAGACGCCGACGACGCGCAATCCGCGCGCGGCGTACTTCTTGCTCAGCGCCGAACCGTTGCGTTGCTGATCGTCTTCAGCTGAACGAGGGGAAGGTTACGGCGGCGGCGTCGCGTTCCATCTGGGCCAGCAGCGCCTCGGCGGATTCGAACCGCATCTGCTCGCGCACGAAGCGGAAATCGCGCAGCACCAGTTCTTCTCCGTAGAGCGAACCGTTGAAATCGAGCAGCCAGGCCTCGACCGTGCGCGTGGTGCCGTCGAAGGTCGGATTCGTGCCGATCGACACGAGCCCCGGATAGTCACGCCCTTCGTGACGCCCGGTAATCGCATACACGCCGTCGGGCGGAAGCATCTTCTCCGCCGGCACGATGACGTTGGCGGTCGGGAAGCCCAGATCGTGTCCGCGTCCGGCACCGAAGCCGACGACGCCGCGCACGGTATACGGGAGTCCGAGCAGCCGGTCCGCCAGCACGAGATCCCCGGCGGCGATCGCCGCGCGAATGCGCGTGCTCGACACGCGCTCGCCGTCGATCGTCACGTTCGGCACGCCGATCGCTTCACGTCCTTGCGCCGCCAGGTGCGCCTGCGCGAAAGCGAGGTCACCGACGCGCTTCGAGCCGAAGCGAAAGTTCGCTCCGACGACCATCGCCCGGGCGCCGAGCGCGCCGACCACGACGTCGTCCAGAAACGCCGCCGGCGAAAGCGACGCGAACGCCTCATCGAAGGTCAACACGAACATCTCGTCGACGCCGGCCCGCGCGAACGCGTTGACGCGCTCGGCGAAGGTTGCAATCTGCGCCGGCACCTCGCCGGGACGCAAGAAGGCCAGCGGATGCGCACCGAACGTCACCACCGCCGTCCGCTCGCCGGCGCGCCGCGCTTGCAGCAGCGCCCGCACGATCGCCTGATGTCCGACGTGATACCCGTCGAACACGCCGACCGCGATGCACAACGGATGCCGCGCGCGTTCGGCACGATACGCCTCGCTCGACGGCAGCGCGTAGTGCAGCTTCACAAGAACACCTTACGCGGCGCCAGCAGCGCGCCGACCGTCTCGCCGACGCCGACCAGCACGCGCGCCGAATCGCGCACGAAGACGTGCTTGTCGGCCGACGGTTCGTCGAGCGGAACGAGGCGCCCGGCACGGAAGTCGGTGGCCCGCCGTCCGTCCAGCACCACCGTCGGAATCGGAATCACGCGTTCGGGCGGAACCAGCGATCCGAGCGGATTCGCCGCCACCTCGTCCAGCGTCAGGCTTTCGTAGAGCACGAACGGTCCCGACGCTTCGCGCAACAACGCGCCCATGTGCCCGACCGTGCCGCATGCCGTCGCGAGATCCTCGCACAGCGTGCGGACGTACGTTCCCTCGCTGCACGCCACGCGCAGCCGCACCGTGTCACCGGTGCGGCCGAGTATCGTCAGCGCGTAGATCGTCACCGCCCGTTTCGCGCGCTCGACGCTGACGCCGCTCCGCGCCAGCTCGTGCAGCCGCCGGCCGTTGTGATGCACCGCGCTGAACATCGGCGGCACCTGTTCGATCGTGCCGGTGAACGACGCCACGGCCGCCGTCAGGCGCCGGTCGACGTCATCCGGAACCGGCGCGCGTGCGATCTCGCTCCCCGCGCCGTCCGCGGTATCGGTCGCGCGCCCCAGCACCAGCGTGAATGCGTACGCCTTGCGGCGGTCTTCGATCAGCGGCAACAACCGCGTCGCGCGCCCGAGCGCAACCGGCAGCACGCCGGCCGCCTGCGGATCCAACGTCCCCAAGTGCCCGACCGCCAGCTTCGTACCGTCGTCGGTCGCATACATCCGCCGCAAACGCGCGCCGAACTGCGTCGACGTCGGACCCGCCGGCTTGAAGAGGTTCAGAAACCCGAGCATCTTGGCCGGCGCCCAAAGAGCGCTTAGAGGCCCTCGGCCTTGAGCGCCGCGTGAACGCCGCGGATCGCTTCCTGCAGATTCCCCGGATACGTCAGGCCGGACGCCATGAAGTGCCCGCCGCCGCCCAGCGTCGCGGCAGCGGCCTGAACGTTGACCCTCCCGCTCGAACGCAAACTCACGCGCACGGCGCCGTCGAAGTCCTTGAACAACGCCGCCGCCTCGACGCCTTCGACGGCGCGCAGGTGCTGAACGATCTCCTCGGTGTCCTCGCCGTCGGCACTGCACGCCGCGAGCATCGCTTCGTCGACGACGGTCCAGCAATACCGACCGTCGTCTTCCAGCCGGGCCGCTCCTACCGCGTGCGCCACGAGCTTCGTCGCCGCGAAGCGCTTGTTGGCGAAGATCCACTCCGTGATGAGCGGTTTGTCCGCCCCGCACTCCATCATCTCGGCCGACGTGCGCAACACGTCCGCCGTCGTGTTCGTGTGCATGAACGCGCCCGTATCCGTCATGATGGTCGTCAGAATGCAGGTGGCGATATCGGGCGTGATCGGAACCTTCATCGCCTTGAGGATGCGCAGCACGCACGTCCCCGTCGACGCCTCGGTTTCCAGAATGTAATTCAGCTTCCCGAAGTGCGAATTGCCCAAATGATGATCGATGTTGAGCATGTTCTCACGCGTCATCGGGGGCAGATACTCGCCCGCGCGCGTGTAGTCGCTCATGTCGCCGAACACCCACAGCGTGTCCTTGGGCAGATCGGCCGGTACCGCACGCGTGACGAACTCGGTATCCGGCAAGAACCGCAGATTGCGCGGAACCGCGTCCTGCTGAAAATAGCCGACGCGTTTGCCCAGCGATTTGAGCGCCAGCCCCAGCGCGAGGCCCGCGCCCAGCGTGTCGCCGTCGGGCTTGACGTGCGAGACGAACATGAACGAAGAGCGGCCCCGCAGCTCGGCCACGACTTCTTCGGTCGTCGCCGAAGCCGGTTCCACAGCACTACTCATCGCCTAACCTCGCACGCGCCAACGTCTTCGACAACGCAATCGCCTCTTCGGTCGTCCGGTCTTCGACGAACGTGATTTCCGGAGTGTATCGCAGCTTCACCAAAGCCCCCAGCTCACCACGAATGAAACCGGCGGCATGCTTGAGCGCATCCATCGACTGCCGCGCCACGTGGCGGTCTCCGATGATGGAGACGAACACCTTGGCGTTCATCATGTCGCTCGTGATCTCACATCGCGTGACGGTGACGAAACCCAACCGAGGGTCCTTCAGCTCCTCGGAAATGATCTTCGCTACGGCCCGTTGGATCTCATGATCGATCCGGGCCATCCGTTGCTGTTTCACGTGGGCTAGGCCGGCTGCAGTTCAGCCGGAACCAGCTCCGAGCTATACGCTTCGATGACGTCGCCTTGCTTGAGGTCGGCGAACTTCGCGACCTGAACGCCGCACTCGAAGTTTTCGGCCACTTCGCGGAC
>JBEKXE010000218.1:0-6213 GCA_049512335.1 Candidatus Lustribacter sp. | reverse complement strand
CCTCGTATTGAATGAGCTGCATCAATTCGTTCTGGAAAATCACCTTGCCGGGCGTGAGTGCGAGATTGCGGCCGACCTCGTACTTCGAGGGGTCGGACTGCCGAATCTTGAGATGGCCGTGGCCCGCCTTGATGTCCTCGCTCAGCATGTGCATGCCGCGCACGAGATTTTCGCCGTTCGACGACAGCGTCTCGCGCAGCAGTTCCGGATTGGTGAACACGAAATCCTTGAAGTCCTGTCCGGTCATCAACCCCTCTTCTACGGGTTCGTAAGCTTCCTCCAATACTTCGGTCATGTCGGGAACGTCCCAACGTCCGATGTCGGAACCGAATACCGGCTTGAGCTTGGCGCCCAGCGGATTGAGCCGGCGGTTGAACGCAACCGAGGTCATGCGGTCGTCGGCTTCGCAGCCGAAGTAGAAGCGGTCGATGAACAGCCGGCGCAGATCGGCGACGTCGGTCATCCCGTTCAGCGCGAACTCGTCGAACGGCACCGGGCGCAAAACGGACATCTCCCAGTTTTCGAAGGTCGCGTTCTTGATGCGTTCGGCGGTGAGGTACTCGTTGCCGTATTCGGCGAAGAGCCGGCCGAGCAGCTCGAGGTCGAGTTTGGCCGGGTCGAGGTTGCGTTCGAGATTTTCGACGTTGCGTTTCTCGAAGTGCTCGACGATATCGTTGAGGAGCGTCACGGCCCACGCCGCGCCGCCTTCGAGAAAGCCGAAGCTCAACGTGGGGAAGCGGCGCGTTACGCCGCCCATGAAGAGCGCGCGGCAGAAGTACTCGGCGCCGGTCGCAAAGCCGCCGAGGTGGTTGAAGACGTAGTTCGTCGGCGAGTTGCGGTAGGCGTTGAAGATCGCGGCGGTGTGACAGACCGGCGTCACCTTGAGCTCGACGCACTTGGCCCAGAACGGATCGTAGTCGTGCGGCGGATCGATCGCGATCGACTTGGTGAGGTAGGGCGCTTTGTCGTGGGCGCCGGCGACCGGCCGAATGTATTCGGTGCCGATCATGATCGCCTTGTGCCCGAGCTCGTTGACCGCGAATTCCAGCTCGGCGATCGCTTCTTCGGGCGTGAAGGTCGGAACCAGCGCCACCGGGCGCACGCGGTCGGCGACCTCGCGAAACATGTCCGCGTAGAGCATGTTCGTGGCGCGGCAGAACGCCTGGCGGACCTCGTCGTCCTGAAAGTACAGCCCGGGGATGCCGGCCGTCGTGTAGAGGTGCGCGAAATCGAAGCCGACGTCGTCCATGCGCGCGCGAAAGAGCTTCGGCAGCATCGCCATCGCGCGATCGCTCGTGTGCGGTCCCGAAGGCACGCCCCACCAGAAGCCGCGGCTCGGCTGATTGTATTGCTGGAACGGCGCGCACTTGCGGTAGCGTTCGACGACGCTCGGACCGGCGACGTCCTTGAGGAAGTCCTCGATCGCGAAGCGCGCTTCGACCACGTGCGCGTCGCAGTCGATCACCGGGTGATCGAGCCGCGCGCGCACCTCCGAACCCGGGAAGTCGGCAAAACCGGACATATCCACCTCCGAACGCCGTTCCGGCTTCGAGGTAGATGCGCGTCGCTCATCGTACGGGCGCCGTATGAAGAGATCTGGGATGCTTCAGACGTCCGGAGCGGCGCTCGTTTCGGTGGGGCTCGTACCTCGTGCCGCGGTTGCCGCGCCCACGGACCCGTTCAAGATCGGCATCGTCTGGTCGTATACGGGCGGCGGCCCGGCTTCCGGTCCCGAACTCGACGGCGCGATCGCCGCGTTCCAAAAGGTTCACGGCGACACGGTCGCCGGCCGCAAGGTCGTGATCGTGCGACGCGACGACACCGGCGTCGCCCCCGAAGTCGCACGGCGCGCCGCCCAGGAACTGGTGGTTCAGGAGAAGGTCGACATGATCGCCGGCCTGATCTTCACGGCGAACGCGATGACCGTCGGCGACATCTCCAACCAATCGAAGACGCCGGTGATGCTCGTGAATTCGGTCGCGACCGGGCTGCTGCCGAAGTATCCCTACATGACGCGCTGGTCGTTCACCACGCTCGAATTGACGGACGTCCTCGGAAAGTGGGCGGCCAAGAACGGCTACAAGACCATCTACACGATGTACGCCGACAACCAGTCGGGCGTCGATGCGCACGTCGGCTTCAAACGCGCCTTCGAGGGCGCCGGCGGCAAGGAAGTCGGCGTCAGCCCGATGCCGTTGGAAGCCACCGATTTCTCGGCCTACATTCAACGCGCGAAGGATGCGGCGCCCGACGGCTGCTTCATCTTCTTGCTGGCGGGCGGCGGAAGCGCGCAGTTCCTCAAGCAGTACGATGCGGCCGGCTTGCAAAAAGCCGGGATCAAGATTTTGGCGACGGGCGACCTGGTCAGCGAGAACAACCTCCCGCAGATGGGCGATCCGGCGCTCGGCATCGTGTCGGCGTATCACTACTCGTCGGTGCACAACTCGGCGCTGAACCGGCAGTATCAGCAAGGTGTCATGGCGATCACGCACGGCAACCCGTATCCCAGTTTTGCCGGCTGCGCGATGTGGGACATCCTCACGGCAACCTATCGAGCGCTTGCCGCACAGAACGGCAACTGGGATCCCGACAAGACGCTGGCGTTTCTCAAGAACTACAAAGCCGAGAGCCCGCGCGGCCCGATCGCGATCGACCCCGAAACGCGCGACATCATCGAGAACATCTACTTGCGGCGCGTCGAGAAGCGGGACGGTGCGCTGGTCAACGTCGAATTCGCGACGTATCCCATGGTCGTCAGCCCCGAGAAATGATGTTCCGTATGAAAACGCGCGCACTTGCGCTCACCGCCGCGATGTGGATCGCCGCAAGCGTGCCCGCGCTCGCCGACCCGCCGGCCGTTCCGTCGATTCCGCCCGACGTCCTGAACAATCCGTTGGTGCAAAGCCTGTTGAATTCGGTCGGCAATGCGCTGTTGCAAACGACCAACGGCAATACGGCGCACGGGAAGGTGACGTACTTCCGCCGTTTCGACTTGCAGCTCGAGACGGCGCCGAACGTCTACCGCGACGTGCACCTGCACCAAGGCACCGTCATCAATCCGCGCGGCACGACGCTGGTGCCGGGGATGACGGTGGATGTGAGCGGGTCCGCGCAGAGCGATCACTCGCTCGACGCGGACACCATTACCGCACGTTAGACCGAATCAGTGGTGCCAGTTGCGGCCGGCGAAACGAGCGAGTATCCGGCTGCTACGGAACGGGCGTCGGCGGTGACGGATCGCTCAACGCGTGCGCCATTGCGGTGTAAACGTTGAGGCGGCCGCAGCCTTGCGTCGATGCGCTGCCGGGCAAATCGTCGGCATAGGTACACAATAGCGTCTTCATCGCGCTGGGCGATTGGTAGATCGACGAGGATCCGCCGGTCGCGGACAAGATTAGTGCGGCAGCGCCCGCGACGTGCGGCGTGGCCATCGAGGTTCCGGCAATCAGCGTCCGGCAGTCGACCGGCGATGCAAAACTCAGCCCGTTCGGGTAGTCGTCGGTGCATTCACCGGTGAAGTTGGTATCGGAACTCGACTGGCGATAGGGCGTGGTCGTCCAGATGTTCTCGATCCAGTGGAGGTCGTCGTTGTCGTTGTCGCCGTTTGGATCGCCGCCGGGTGCGACGATGCCCCACGAGCTCGCGCTGCGGAGCGTGTTGGGCGAACCGTACTGTGAGTAGTAGGTGACGTACTCGACCGGTGATCCGGCGGTACCCGACATGTTACCGGTGCCGTTGGCGGATCCGTCCGAGAGCGAGGTTGCACCGACCGCGATGACGCCACTGTCGCAGGCCGGTGCCGAAAGGCCGTTACCGCCGGAGTTGCCGGACGCGGCAACGACGATGACGTTGGCTGCGATAGCGTCCGCAACCGCCGCACCTTCAACCGGATCGGTGTCGGTGCCGGCCGGCGAACAGCCCCCGCCGCCGAGGCTCATAGAAATCACATTTACGCTTGCCGACACGGCGTCATCGATCGCAGATGCGATATCGTTGGTGCTGGCGCCGCACTGATCGTCGTTCGAATTCTCGTTGGCGCAATTGTCGTCCGGCGTGGGGAAGACGCGGTACGCATAGATCGAAACGTTGCCGCCGGTTCCGGTGAATCCGAAATTATTGTTGGTGTCGGCCGCCGCGATCCCCGAAACATCAGTTCCGTGCCCGAGCGGGTCCGTTTCGAAGTCGCTGTGAGACTGCACGTTTGACGGGTTGGTGATGAAGCACCGCTGGTAGGCGATCTTCGAGGCCAGCTCCGGATGGTTCGGATCCTCACCCGTGTCGATGATCGCGATCTTCACGCCCGACGAGCCGAGCGCACCGCTGTTGACGGTGACCGAGCTGCCGTTACCGGACTGGCTGTACGCGAACGCATCTTCGAGCTTGATCGCGTGCATGTCCCACTGGCCGGGTACACTGCCACTTTCGTCATACGGCCCGATGTGGAACGTCGACGGCGCCGCATTATTGGCGCTGCTGTTCTGCTGCGACGTGAAGCCGTCAAAGTACGGATCGTTCGGGAAGTAGGGCGTCGTGATCGCGGTCGTGTAGCGGCGCATCCCGGTCGGGGCGACGCCCTCGACGCCGGATTGAGCGCGCAGGCGGGCCGTGATCGTCGCCATCTGCGCAGCAGGGACCGACAGAACGTGGACGACTTTGCCGGAGTGTGCGAATGTGAACTGCCGGATCATCGTCCCGCCGGCTGATTGTTCGGCCGTGGCTAGAGCGCTTGCTCGCGCACCGGTTGCCGTCGACGTGCTATACGTGACGGCGAGCAATCCGGTGGCCGTATTTTCGGCCACACGCTGCATCCCTAACCCCGTGGCGCGCCGCACTGCGTCGCCGCCTATGCCGGCGCCGGTACGCGCCACGGCATCGGCTGCCGTGTCGTTCGTCGGGCATGTAAACGCCGTCGGACTCGTCGATGTAGCCGTGGGCGGTGCCGTCGGTGAGGCCGTGGCGGTGGCGGTTGCCGTTGCCCTCGGGGTCGGGGTCGGGGTCGGGGTCGGAGTCGGCGTCGGCGTCGGCAGCGCCGAGGCCAGAGTGAAGAACAAGAAGCAGTACGTGTCCCCGGCTTGGAGGGTCGGTCCGGGCGAACCGCCGGTAAAGCCGAGCGTCAGGCCGGAACCGCTCGCCGGTCCCTCAACGCTCGTCCATCCGGCGCCGCTGTTCGTCGGGTCGTAGAACGCGACGTAGGCGTAGGCGCCGTTGATGCTCGACGGCAACGTCAGCGTGAACGACGGGAACGCCGTCAACGTCACCGTCGCGGCGGGCGCGATGCACAGGAACGCCATTGCGCCGATCGGGCTGGCCCCGATGTTCGCCGGCCGCCGCGTCAGGCTTTGGATCGCCGGCGTGTTGCCCGGCTGCGTCGTCGAGAACGTGCTGGACAGCGTCGTGGCAACGCTGCCGGCCGGAAGCGTCGCGACGCTGGAGTACCCGGTCACCGCAAAGCTCGCCGTTTGCGAGCCGGTCGTCGACAGCGACACCTGCTGCGACTGCGAGGTGACCGGCGTGGCCGTCGCGGTCGGATTCACGCTCGGAGCAACGCTGGAACCCCCGCCGCCGCCCCCGCCGCCACAGGCGGACAAGACGACGCTGACGGTCGTCAAGAGGGCGAAGAAACCGGTGAGCGTGCGCGGCCGCATACTCGCCTACTATCGGCCCGCTAGCCCCGAGTCCTGAGGCTTCCAGGAAAGGGGCAAGCGCTTGCTTTCAAAAGTTCCGGGCGTCGAGGGGTTGCTTTATGCCGCGACTGTTTCCGGTATCGTCGGTTGGGCGTGCGGCCGTCGCCGCCGTGCTCGCCGGGGACCTGATCCTGACCGGGGTCCCGTATCTCTCGCGCGCGGCCGGCACGAGCAAGCAGCTGCGGCACGTCCGCGGCACGATCGGGTACCAGACGGCCGACACCGGCGCCGACTTCAAACCCGTCTTCGGTAAATTCGACTTGCCGGACGATGATTTTGCAGCGACGCACGCGCAATCGGCGGCCGTGCTCGTGCTCCCCGATTCGTCGCTGGTCGCGCTCGGCGAGAACACGACGGTGCAGGCCGGCGCGTTCGACGTCACCGCAAACGGACCGGGTTCGATGATCACGGTCAACGGCGGTTCGCTGCGTTTCGACATCAAGCGGCCGGCCGGCGGAACGGCCAACTACATTTTCAAAACACCGACGTCGCAGACGTCGGTGCGCGGCACGATCGGGCTCTTGTCGTT
>JBEKXE010000217.1:0-6267 GCA_049512335.1 Candidatus Lustribacter sp. | reverse complement strand
TTCGCCGCCGGAGAGCTGCCAAGGAAAATGATCCTCGCGCGCCTCGAGCCCGACGAGACGGATCGCGTCCTCGGCAGGCATCGAGCGCGCCACGAGATCGGTTACGATCTCGACGTTCTCGCGTGAGGTGAGGCTCGGAATCAAGTTGTAGAATTGGAACACGAACCCGACGTCGTAGCGCCGGTACGTCGTGAGCGCCGCATCGTCGGCGTTCGTCAGGTCCCGGTCGCCGAAGGTAAGCTCGCCGGTACTCGGGACCTCGATGCCACCGAGAAGGTGGAGTAACGTCGATTTCCCGCTGCCCGAGGGGCCGACGATGACCAAGAGTTCGCCCTCCTCGATTTCGAGGTCGACGTTCCGCAGAGCGTCGATCGTCACTTCACCCATGAGGTAGCGCTTCGATAGCCCTCGTGCTCGAAAGAGGGTCACGATTTCACCCTTCCGGCACAGTGGTCATCGGCCGTACCCTAGCGTTGCCGAAAGAAGGCAGCGTGAACGCTCGGTGTCTATCATTAACAAAAGATAACTCTCCAATGGCCTGTTTGAACGCGTGCTTCACTTCTCATTCCAAAGTCTTGGGTATGCTGTCAGCACACACGGAGAGCGAGGACGAACAGGGTGACGAACGGTCAAACGGCACAGCCGATCAGCGGCAGCTTCAAGACGAACGACGGTCTGGAACTGCGCTACGTGGAAGCCGGTACGGGCGCGCCGCTGGTTCTGGTGCATGGCTGGTCGCATTCCGCCAAGCTTTTTGACGGGCAGCTGGCCGGTCTGAACGACCGGTATCGCGTCCTCGCGCTCGATCTGCGCGGGCACGGGCTTTCGGACAAGCCCGGTCACGGCATGCGGCTTTCGAGAATGGCGAAGGACGTGCACGAATTCTTGATCGCGCTCGACCTGGAGGGAGCAAACGTCCTCGGTCACGGGATGGGCGCGGCGGTCCTCTGGTCGTACTGGGAATTGTTCGGGCCCGATCGCATCGCTAAACTGATCTTTGTCGATCAGAGCCCGTTTGCCACCGCGAACCCGACGATGACCGAGCACGAGATGACCCTGGCGGGCAGCAACTTCGATCTAAAGAACTTGTTCAGCGAAGTAAACGGGATTGCCGGTGTGAACGGCGGCGCTGTCACGTACGCGCTCATCCGAGGTATGACGTCGAAAGATACGCCGCGCGCGATCGTCGATTCGATCGTGCTCCAAGACTTTCGCTTGCCGCGACGGCAAGCCGCGAAGTTGCTCTATGAGTGGGCGACACAGGACTGGCGCGACACGATCCCGCGCATCACCGTCCCCTCCTTTGTGATCGGCGCCAAGGGTAGCCCCGTCCCGTTCGAATCCCAATTGTGGATACGCGACCAGATCAAAGGTGCTCGGGCCGAGATATTCGAGGCCGACGAAGGCGGCAGCCATTTCATGTTCATGGAAAATCCGAAGAAATTCAACGATCTGATCGCAGAGTTCATCGGTTGATGGATACGATGACCGACGGCGATCCGCGCGCGTTGCTCCGGCAGTTGCTGACGATCCGCGCCGAGATCAGCGCTGAGGCGACCACGCAGTTGGAGGCCTGGCAGCCCAATATTTTACGCACGGAGTTCTTGCCGAGCGCGCTGAACCTCGCGCACTATCTCGCCCTGCGCCGCCGGGATCTGCGCGAGGTCCAACTGGCACTGATGCCGCTGGGGTTGTCGTCGCTGGGGCGTTGCGAGAGCCACGTCTTGCCCAACCTGGACGCGGTGATCGCCGCCCTCAGTCGTGCGGCCGGCGAAATCGAGCCGCGACCCTATCCCACGTCCGCGCAGTTCTTCGCCGGTCAGGCGGCGCTGGGAGCCGCCGCCGAAGAGCTTCTCGGGCCTCCCCCGGGTGGACGGACGGTGCGCATCATGGCGACCCTCCCAGCCGAAG
Organism: Candidatus Lustribacter sp.; assembly: GCA_049512335.1. Taxonomy (GTDB): domain Bacteria; phylum Vulcanimicrobiota; class Vulcanimicrobiia; order Vulcanimicrobiales; family Vulcanimicrobiaceae; genus Lustribacter. Next base: position 4,356 of record JBEKXE010000217.1, on the reverse strand, counting down.
CCGCCGCGGATCCGGCATACCTGCACCGGCTGCTCCTTGCCGGCGCGAACGTCGTGCGCATCAATTGCGCGCACGACGATGAAGCCACGTGGCGAGCGATGGTCGCCAATACCCGAGCCGCCGCAAAAAAACTCGGACGCACGTGCCCGGTGTACGTCGATATCGCGGGCCCGAAGCTGCGGGTGGACGACGTGCGAGCTTCCGGACACCATATCGACCGCGGACCGCGCGTACGGGTAGGCGACCGGGTCCTGCTCGGCGATAGCGACGTCGAGCTCAGCAAAGGCTTCAAGATCGCCTTATGCTCGTCGATCCCGCAGTTGGTATCACGCGTACGGGTTGGAGCTCGCGTGAGCATCGATGACGGCAAGGCCGAAGCGCGAATCGTCGACGTGCATCACGGAGCGCTCGTCATCGAATTCTTCCAAGCCCCGGCCAAGGGATTGCGCATGCGAGCGATGCGCGGTCTCAATTTTCCCGATAGCGAACTGGGATTGCCGGCGATCACCGACAAGGACAAGAACGACCTCGCATTCATCGCCGCCGAAGGCGACATGGTCGGTTACTCGTTCGTCAACACGCCCGACGACGTCGCGCAATTGCAAGCCGAAATCGAGCGGCACCCGCGCGCTGCGCGCGAGCCGCTGGCGATCGTCCTCAAAATCGAGACGCTTTCGGCGGTCCGGAACTTGCCGGCGCTGATCGTCGCTGCGGCAAGCCGCGATCCGGTCGGCGTGATGATCGCGCGCGGCGATCTCGCGGTGAACATCGGTTACCGCCGCTTGGCCGAGATTCAAGAAGAAATCCTGTGGCTGTGCGAATCGGCGCACATACCGGTAATTTGGGCGACCCAAGTTCTGGAACGCCTCGTCCGGGAGGGCCAGTCATCGCGAGGCGAATTCACGGACGCGGCAATGGCGGAGCGCGCCGAGTGCGTCATGCTCAATAAGGGGCCGTACCTGGCCGAAGCGACGGTGGCCCTGGCCGATGTATTGGGCCGGATGGAAGGGCACCAGACGAAGAAAACGTCGCGCCTGCGCCCCCTCCACGCATGGGATACGTCAACGGTCACTTCGTCCGCCGGGCTCACAACGGCGAGGTAGAACGACGTTCACGCCCACCTCTTCCCCAGCGAATACCTCAGCGAATACCTCAAAATGCTCAAAGCAGGGATCGCGACATCGCTGCCTCCGGATTGTCGGCAACGGACGTCGCCGCCATCTACGGCGGCAACGCGTTGCGGATGTTCGGTAATCGTCTGCCGAGTTAAGTGCGCTAGCTCGTCGTGCCGTGCGCGAGCGGCCGGCTCAGCAATTCTTCGATCCGCCCGCGCATCGCGGACTGATCGTAGCTGCGCAACAGGTTGATCCGGTTACGCGCCGGGTCGCCGCCGTGCCAGTACTCGTAGATATCTTGGCGCATACCGAACGACGATGCGGCGAGATCGTGCGCGAGCCGGAACAGCCGCGATTTGTAGTCGACACCGACGCCCTTGCCGCGCATATACTTATCGAGATAAGCGCGGATCTCCGGATTCGCGAGGTCGTTCTCGCTCGGCTGCATGATGATTCCCGAGCCGCAGATCTCACGTAAGAGCTCCGTCATGCGGCCCGACGTTTGAGCGAACCAGATGTGCAGTCCGCGGCCCGGACCCAGCGACCATTGTCCGGAGGGTGTCGGCCCGGCTTCGTGCTCCACGCCGTCCATCGCGTGCCGCCAGAGTTCGCAGTAGGTGACCATCTCGCCGAGCTTCGAAGCGACTTCGCGATACTCGATGACGCCGATCGCTTCCGCCACCATCGTGGCGACGGCCGTGATCAACTGCATCCGCGTGTAAGCGCGGCAGAGATTGGCCCAGCCGAGGAAATTGAAGTTCACGCTGCCGCCGCCGGCGCCTAGCATCTTGACCATCGGCGTGGCGTCGTAAAGCATGAACAGCCGGTCCCACGGCACCAGCACGCGGTCGAAGAACAGCATGCAATCCTGTTCGTCGAGCATTTGCAGCGGGTGGCCCCACGAACCGAACCAGCGCGAAACCGGCTCGCGCGCGAGAATCTTCAGCCCCGGCGACGCAAGCGGAATCGAGAACGCCAGCACGCAGCGCGGATCGTTGCGCATGGCAAACGTAGCCGAGAGCGCAACATAGCAGTCGTGCGCGTGAGTCGCTGCCGTCGAGAGCTGCTTGCCGCCGGTCACGATAACGCCGTCGGCGGTTTCTTCAACGACGTGCAGCGCGACCTGTTCGTCTTCCGGAATCTCGCGTTGTTGATTTTGAGGCTGCGTGCTGCGGTCGACCTGCGGATCGCCGAGCGCGTGCGTGAGGAAGATGTCGTTTTCCAGGCAGTAGCGGTAATAGTTTGCGAGGTTCTCGCCGAAGTCGCAGCGCGGATGCTTCACCGCGCTGAACGCATCCTTCAGATGCAGCGCGGAGATGATGTAAGGCGCGAGGATGTCGGGGCTGCGTCCGAGTTGACCCCAAGTAAACTCGTTCCAGAGCTCGCTGTTCCGACGCTTGAGTTTGAGATCCGCGGCCGAGCGCGGGAGCAGCCACGAAAGGCTCGTGCGCACGCCGGACTCCGGCTCGATGAACGTCATCTCGTCGCGATACGGGGGGCTGTTCTGCAAGTCGTAACAGCGCGCGAGCTCGGCGATCATGTCCTTGAATGCCGGATGAACGGTTACGTCCTCGACGCGCCTGCCGTCGATATACACCTCGCGGCCATCGCGCAAGCTTTCGATGTAGCGCGCGCCGGTCATCGCCCCACGCGCGCCGGGCTTGGTCCGAGCCGTATCTACTGCGATCATGGCACGGAGTCTATCCGGCCGACGTGTCGTTTCGGTGAAGAGCACCATTCACGATCCGGCTCCGCGGCCTTCACACAGTCTTCATATCCATTCGGCTTTCGACGCCGGAACTTCACAGGCCGGCGCCACGATGGTCGGACGCAGGAGGATTCAGATGGCACGAATCACGCTCGGGATCGCATCGTCCCATAGCCCGCAGGTCAGCACGCCGGCCGAACAGTGGCACGTCCACGTCGATCGCGACCGCGAGAGCCCGTATCTGGATTTCAGCGCTCTCATGGCGGCATCGACGCACGACATCGACGATCAGCTGGCGATGGAGCGCATGCGCGAAAAGGATCGCGCGTGCCAAGCGGCGATCGGCGAGTTGGCCCACACGCTGGAAGAGGCCGCGCCGGACGTTTTGATCGTCATCGGCGACGATCAGCACGAGCTGTTTCTCGACGACGGAACGCCCGCCTTCGGGATTTTCTACGGCAACGAGATCGTCGATACGAGCCCCGACAAGCAGACCATGCATCCGTCGATTCAACTCGCGTACTGGTCGCAACACGCCGACGCGCCGGAGGCGTATCCGGTCGACGCGCGCTTCGCGACGCACCTGATCAAGGGACTCGTAGCGGACGCATTCGATATCACCGCGTATGAAAAGCAGCCGGCGGGGCGCTCGCTCGGTCACGCGTTCACCTTCGTCCGGCGACGTTTGATGAGCGGTCGCACGCATCCGATCCCGATCGTGCCGCTGTTCGTGAACTGCTTCTATCCGCCGAATCAGCCGACATCGGCAAGGTGTTACGACCTCGGCCTAGCACTGCGACGCGCCGTGGCGTCGTACGATGCGGACGTGCGAGTCGGCGTGATCGCGACCGGCGGGCTATCGCACTTCGTCGTCGACGAAGGCTTCGACCGTGCGATCCTCACGGCGTTCCAGGAGCGAGACGTGGAGACACTCAAGAGCATTCCGCCGGAGCGGCTCGTTTCGGGAACCTCGGAGATCCGCAATTGGCTCGTGCTTGCCGGCGCCCTCGAGGCCTGCGAGAGCGAGATCATCGATTACGTCCCCGCTTACCGGTCCACGGCAAAAACGGGCTGCGGGATGGCGTTCATGCGCTGGCGCGAATCACGTAGCCTGGGAACGGCGCCGGAGCGAGCGGTCAGCGCGCAAGCGCTGTAGCCGTCGCTGGCGGCGGGCCTGCGTGCGCGCCGCGGCGATGACGGCGCGCGCCGGCGCGTCGTAGAACCGGAAGATGTCGCCGAAATCCGCGTCCGGATTCTTATGATGCCCGTTGTGGTCTTCGGGAAGGACGAGCCCAATTGCGTGCGCAGCGCGCCTGAGCCAGGCCGGACTCTTCCAGCCGAGCTCGCACGTGTGCCGGTACATCACGTGCAGCTGACCGAGCGCGAGGCCGACGAGCGCCCCGGCGCTCGCCGCGGTACCGAAGCGCGAGAGCACCGCGGCGAGCGCAAAGTACGGCACCGCACCGAGAAACCCGTCGAGCAAAATCCCCGGATTGGTGCAGACGATGGAATGTTCCCAATACGAGCGCGTGT
>JBEKXE010000216.1:0-6279 GCA_049512335.1 Candidatus Lustribacter sp. | reverse complement strand
CCCCCCCCACGACGGCCGCGCCGACGACGGTGCTCGTTTCGTCCAAGTCGACGCGCACGATGGTCGTGCCGGTCGCGTGCACGGCGCGCGCGGCGGGCAACGGATCGGGTTGCACGGGCAAGATCGCGCGCGGCGGCGCGTAGGGCTGCGTGCACGACGCCGCCGTCGTTGCGCCGAAGCTCTGCGGCTGCACGGTCGGTGTTTTGGTGGAGAAGTTGTCGCGCAGTCCGCGGCGATCGGTCTCGAGCGCGGTCACGGCGCGCGGGTCGGCCGGCGCCGGTTCGTCGGCGGCGTAGGGCCGCGTGATCGGACACTCCATGCGCGAATTGGGCGTCAGCCCGGTGCTCTCGATCCACGCGGTCATCAGCTTCTCGCCCGGCGGCATGACGAAATAGCGCCGCGCGCGGGCGGGGCCGTTGCCGAGCGGGCCGATGTCGTTGAAGTCGACGGCGTAACGCGTGGTGGCCGAATCGACGCGCATCCGGACGCTGGCGGTGTCGCCGGGGTCGAGGTCGAGCAGCACGCCGTAGGTGTCCTGGCGGCCGAGCACGGCCAGGTCGGTGACGGCGGCAATCGTGACGGGGCAGAACACGTTGGCGCGAGCCGGCGCCGGCGGGGCCGTCATCACGATCGCGGCAGCGGCGACCGTGGCGGCCAGGGCGGAGGCGAGGAATCTCATTGAAGGGCGGCCTTGGCGGGACGAACCCCATGGCCCTGTGATATACTTCCGGGGTTCTGGCCGGGCTCGACCCGGCCGCCACCCGCTGGTCGGCCCGTCCGACCCACCGGCCCCGCCGGTGTCCGCAGAGGGAACCCTCCGTGCCCGCTATCGACTACGAAGTTACGTATATTCTCCGTCCGGCACTCGAAGAGCCCGAGATGGACGCCAAAGTTGAATCCATCGCCGAAAGCCTCAAGGGCCAGGGCGGTGAGGTGGTCGGCGAAATCGAGAAGTTGGGCAAGCGCCGCTTAGCCTACGAGATCGACGACGTCCGCGAGGGCTATTACGTCGTGATGAAATTCAAGAGCGAAGCCACCGCGTCGCGCGAGCTCGAGCGCCAAATGGGCCTCAACGAGGACGTTATGCGCGCCCTGTTCATAAAATTGGAAAAGTAGGGCACAAAATTGGTGGATAACTGTGCCAGGCACCTGGCACCGTTATCCCGGATAGTGAGCTTGCGCGCTGACCGGTAGGCAGCGCATCTAAGTGAGGTTATGTGTCATCGCAGGTTCATATAACAAAATTATCCTCGTGGGGAATCTCACCCGCGATCCCGAGATCCGCTACGTCGGCTCGGGTGCAGCCGTCACGAAATTCACGCTCGCGGTCAATCGCCGTTCGAAGCAGGCTGAAGAGACGGACTTCATCGACATCGTCGCTTGGGACAAGCTCGCGGAGACGTGCAACACGTATCTGAAGAAGGGCATGTCGTGCCTGGTCGAGGGTCGTCTCTCGATTCGTTCCTATGAAGATAAGGACGGCAACAAGCGCAAAGCGACCGAAGTCGTCTGCAACGTCATGCAGATGCTCGATCGCGCCGGCGGCGGCGGTCCTCGTAGCATGAACGGCGACACCGGCGAGTCGTACGAACGCTCACCCGCACCCGCACCCGCACGCGCCGGCGCATCAACGTCTACCTTCGACGAAGACGCAGCGCTGGAAGACGAAATCCCGTTCTAGGGCTGTCTCACGGTTGAGAACGAATTTCGGCCCGAAATGGTGAAATTCGCCGAAATGGTGAAATGTTCGCGAGCAGTCTTGCGGACAGGTCAAGAACAGCAAAAAGCCCAGCAAACGCTGGGCTTTTTCTTTGCATCCGGCAGGTAGATTCAGGTCGGAATGTAGCGGCAAAGCGTCCATTTCACCATCTCGGATGTACGCGCTGGCAAATTTCACCATCTCGACCGACCGGAAAAGCAGAGGGCCCGATCCTTGTCGGGCCCTCTGCTCGATGGAACGCATCGATTATGCGACCAACTTCTCGCTGTCCGGAATCGCCGGAAAGAACGTGTCGGCCAGGAAGTTCATCGCGTAGCCCGTGGCGATTTCGTACTCGACGATGCGGCGCAGGTTGACGTAGATGACCTTACAGAGGGTCTCGTTTTTCCACGCGGTGCACGGGTCTACCGCGTTGTCGATGATCGCGCCGTTCTTGCGTATCCGCTTGCGGCCACGGCTCCAGCAGAAGCCGGACGTGACACGTTTGACTGACGAGAAGAAACTCTCGATCTTGACGCGCAAGCGGTAGACCTCGTGGAACTCGGCCTGGCGGTCGTCGTACCACCGGACGAGGTGCTGGTAGGCTTCGTAGAAGCGCTTCATGTTCACGCCATCCCAGCGGCGTTTGACCGGGATGACGGCCTGAATACCGGTCTCCCAGAGGCGGCCGACGGTCTCTTCTGACAAGTAGGCCTTGTCGGCAAGCAGGTAGCGCAGGGTGAACAGGCCGCGCACTTTCTCGAGCAGCGGCAGAAGGAAGTTCACGTCGTGCGTTCCCTCGCCGGCGCTGCCGGAAAAGATGACCGCCATGCAAACCATGGTCTCGACACCGACCATCGCGTGCATTTTCATCCAATCGGCCGCCGTGCGCTCGTCGTCGCCGTACTCGACCCAGCGGCTATGCGCCGAGCGCATCTGCGACATTTTGCTGGAATCCACCATGGCGGCGACCTCCATCGCTCGAAAGACGCGCGCGGTCACCGCGAGCACCTTTTCCAAGACGGGCGTTAGCCGCGGGTCGCACATCCAGCGGCTGAGCGTGTTCTGGTGCGGCACGCTCTTCAGGCGCAGCACGCCGGCTTCGATGAGACCGCCATAGACGGCAATCATTTCGTCGGCGCTTTTGCCCGATGCGATTTTCCAGACGAGCGCGGCCGCGCGCGAGTTGATGTGCGTGTCGCGCGGGTCGGTCGGTGGCATCTCACGATCGACGATGCGTTTGAGGTCCTGGAGAAGTTCGGGAATGCGGGCCGGCAGCGCGACCCGCGCGTCACGCTGAGCCGAACGCATCGTCCGGCCGGTAGCCGTCACGCGCTGGCGGGCTGGGCGGCGTACCGCGTCCGCCGACTCGGCCCGCTTCTTTGCGATTTTACCTTCGACAACCAGCTCGCCACGACGGATGCGCTCTGCGATGATGTGCAGGCAATCGAGGCGCGAGTTTTTCGCGTAATCGCCGCACTGGCACGTGTATTCCACGCCCACCGTTCCACGGCGATTGCGAACGGCTCGCCGGACGACCCACGCGCGGTTTGCGCGGCCCATCCAGAGCGTCTCGTCATCCTTGATGATGATGACGAGTCCGTTTGAGCGCTGAGCCTTCTCAGCAAGCAGTACGCCGCGCTGTTGTCGGTCAGTAAGGTCTTCGGCTCTGATGGTAACCGGAAAGAGGGCCGGCCCCGACGGGGCCGACCCTTTCTTCCGCTGCGCTTGCTTTTCGGCGGCCCGTCCGGCCGCACGGCGCTGTTGTCGGGGCATTAAACCTCCCCGCCGTCCAGGCGACCGGCCTGGATAGCCTCGAGGTACTCGAGGATGTGCGCTGCGCTCATGCCCGGGCGGATGAGACGGCACGCGATCAGGCGCAGGTCTTTCGGCTGAAGCCGCATCGTGTGTTTTTCAACGTACACGAGATGGCCGACCGGGATTTGAAGGCGGCGGGCCGCGTCATCCTGGTCGAGCGTCAGGAGGTCACGCATGGCGGATAGCGCTGAGAAGCGCAAGTTGCCGCCGAGGTGATGATGGGTTGTCATGGTTTCAGTCCCTTTCCGGGACCGAACCCGCCCCAGCAGCTTGACGCCCTCGCGGGGATCTGCTTTGCTGGGGTCGGGTTCAGTCCCACCCGCGTCCGACGCTTCAAACTGACGGCCGCGGGTTTTTATTTGGTCGTGCAATCGGCACGGTCGAGGATCTTACCAGCTTTCGCGTTGGCCCGGAAGCTTGTCGGGCTGCCGTTTTTGTGCCGGCAAGGTTTCCGATTTCAGCATACGACCGTCGAGCTACAGCCAATTTAATAAATTGGCTGTGCCCAGCGCGGACAGCAAGAAGTGCGCCGCGGCTGTCGTACGGAACTCGTCGAGATCAGCGACGAACTGCGACCGCCGAAGGAAAGGCGAAAAAGAAAGCCCGCAGAGCCCCGGCCGTATCCGGGTCAGGACCTCCTATGCGCATTGGTGCCCCGGAGGCTCTCAAGAGTTGACCTCATTACTCGCATCGGCCGCTATGAACCCGGCCGAAACCTCGAATACCAGCGGGTAGGTCGTTGGCTCGACCCACGGGGTACGCCATCCCGGCCGCCTGATGCCCGCAACTGTTGGTGTATCGGCGAAGCATTGTACTATCAAGACGCGGACTACAGCGCCTTTTGAATGGTACATCGGGACTACTCGCACTTTACTGGTTCGGACATTTCGGTGATTTCGTCGGCGTGCTCGCGAGTTGCCCAAAGCGCGAGCTGGTGGAGCATCTCGACCGCTTGATGGTCATGCTGCGCACGATGGAGGCGACACGTTATGCTTCTCCGTTCGACGTGTTCCTCGAACACTTAGAGTTCGAGGACGATGAACGCGTAAGCCCACGTTGGATTCGCGAACGCGCCGAAAGTGCGGAAGGCGATGATGCAACCAAATTGAGAAGGTACGACTACGATGTCGTAGCGAGTAAAATCAACGACCGTGCGGTCGGCTTGCGGGCATGGAGCCTGCCCGATTCCTTACGTTTGACGCTTCACCTAGGCGCGCTCCGATGGTTCGGAACCTTAAAGACTAAGACATTAAGAAAACCGGGCGAGCCGGCGATGGTCGATGCGCAACGAAGTGCTGCGCGCATGCGCATGAAGAATCCCCTGGAAGAAGAGTATGAGCCGATTCGCTACGCATACGCGGTCGCGAAATCGAACGCCAGCAGCAACGAGCGGTTGTTTGTCACCATCGACTTTATCTCGCAATGGCTCTTTTGGTTATTGAGCGGGCCGCGGCCAATGGGTCCCGTCGAAGTCGAAGAGTGGGTCAAAATCATTAGCGACCCAGATTCGCGGACGGCGCAAACACTTCGAGTCGCGTTGAACTCCTACTCTCTGCTCGGTCCGAACAGTAACGAAGTGATGCAAGCCTACCTGGACGCGCTCGTTGCCAAGCCAGAATCGCCCTAACGGGCGGCGAGCATCTTCCGCGTCATCGGGAACGGATTCCGCAGACGAGTGAGCCGTTTACGCACCTCACAAAAACGGTGATAGAGCGCGGCCGTATTGCCGGCCGATACCCCGAACTCGCGTCTCATCAGGCATGTCATCGTGAACGCGATGCGAGCGGCCAAACAGACGACCGCGTTGGCCACGTCTGGGCCGGGTTTCACGACCGTACCGCCGTCCTGGTAGGCGATGACGTTGGGAACCGCATCGAAGTAGCCATGCACGATGCCGCTATAAAACACGTGATACTGCTTGTAGAGGATCGCGCCCCGGTCTGGCCCGTACAGTGCGATGAGCATGTCCTTGAGTCCGACATCGGTCGGCCGCGTCCAGTCGGGATGCGCGTCCATGACGCGTGCAGCGCTCTCCTCAATGTCCCGCTTGATGCTGTCCTTCGCGTCGAGCCCATCGAAAAGCCGTTTCTCTTTCGGCCAGAGGTCGATGAGATGCGCGGTCGCCTTATCGGCATTTTCCGTGAAATAGAGGGCTCGCGCGACGTACTCGTAGGACGACCGCAACATCGAAAACAACGGCCTTTGCATATCGTGACCGGCCAGCATGATCGTCGCGCCGACTGATTCGTTGAGCAGTTGCCCGAAGTACAAGTGCATGCGCTTTGTCGCGGATGACTGCACCGTTTCCGTGCGCAACGTATGGACGATGCCGAGCGTCTCGACCATGTGCTGGTGCACTTCGGTCGCGATGCCGAACAGGTCCACGTCAAACCGGTCCGCCAGCGGGGCTTGGCAGACCGGTCGAATCCGAACCGTGTAGATCTTCCGCGCGTCGCGGGTCGTCATCCGGAAGATGTTCGCCAGAGCACGATCGCGCTCTTGGGAACGCGGTCAGACCAGGTCGGAAAGCGGTACGCCCATCGCCCTCGCCAACGCGAGCAGCACCTTGTAGCTCGGATTGAGCCGAGCCGCCTCGAGCGCCTGAACATGCCGGCCGCTGATACCGGCAAGTTCGGCCAGTCGCTCCTGGGTCAACCCCGCCGCCTTGCGTTGTTTGACCACGGCCCTCGCGAGTCGGCGCAGCTCGGGGTCGGCGGGGGCTTCGGGCACCCGCACATTGTCCAAAAATCAGAGTCAGCCGG
>JBEKXE010000215.1:0-6308 GCA_049512335.1 Candidatus Lustribacter sp. | reverse complement strand
ATGACCGACACCGCACCGAATTCGCCGAGCGCGCGCGCGTTGCACAGCAGCAATCCGTTGACGATCGCCCAGCGCGCGCGTGGCAGGGTCACGCATATGAAGGCCTGCCAGGCCGTGGCCCCGAGGCTCAGCGCGGCTTCTTCGAGATCGCGGCCGGTTTCCGACATCAACGCGATCGTCTGGCGCGCGACGTAGGGAAACGTCACGAGGATCGTCGCGATGACGATGCCCGTCGGGGCGAAGGCGATCTGTACGCCGTGCGCGGCAAACCAGGCGCCCACCGGTGCACGCTCGCCGAAACACAACAGCACCGCCAGACCGGCGACGACCGGGGACATCGTCAGCGGCAGATCGATGACGGTGAGCAGCGCCGCTTTCCCCGGAAAGCGGTACATGGTCATCGTCCAACCGGCGAGGATCCCGAAGGCCGTGTTCGCCGCGATCACGACCAGCGTGACCCACGCGGTCAGCGCGATCGCACTGCGCGCATACGGATCGGCAAACGTGGCCAATGCCGCCGGCAATCCGGCCCGCGTCGCTTCCGCGAGAATCGAGGCCAATGGAAGACCGACCATGAGCAATAGGACGAGCGTAACCGCCCCGAATGCGGTCCAGGTTCCGGTGACCGATCGCCGATTGTTCGCGCGCCCCACGCGGTCTGCCGTCCGTGCCGTACGTAGTTCGATGGCGGTCATCAGGCGATGGCTCGGGCCGTGCTCAGCCGTCGCTGCAGCGCGTTGATCGCGAGGAGGATCAGGAACGAGGCCGCGAGCGAAACCAGCGCGATCGCCGCGGCGCCCGTGTAGTCGTATTCCTCGAGTCGCGTCACGATCAGCAACGGCGGAATCTCGGTGCGCAACGGCAGGTTGCCGGCGATGAAGATCACCGAACCGTATTCGCCGAGCATACGTCCGAACGCCAGGGCGAAACCGGTGAGGATCGCCGGGAAGAGCAGCGGCAACGTGATGCGCCAAGTCACCGTGAACGGGTGCGCCCCGAGCGAGGCGGCCGCTTCGTGAACGTCGCGCGGCAAGAGCGCCAGCACCGGCTCGACCGTCCGCACGACGAACGGAAGCCCGACGAACGCCAGCGCAACCGCGATTCCGAGCGGCGTGTACGCGACCGGGATTCCGTGTTCGGCCAGCCACGCACCGAGCCACCCGTTGGGCCCGTAGAGCGTCGCCAGAGCGATCCCCGCAACGGACGTCGGAATGGCAAACGGAATGTCGACGAGCACGTTGAGCCAGCGATCGAGGCCGTGGCGATGCCGCACGAGGACCGCCGCGACCGCGACGCCGACGAGTACGTCGAACATCGCCGCGCCCAAACTGCACACGAGGCTCAACCGATACGCGGCCAACGCGCGGGCCGAGAACGCCGCCTCGAGCACATGCGCGGGGGTAATGCCCACCGCGCTCAGCACGAGCGCCGCAACCGGCGCGATCACGACGATCGAAACGATGGAGAGGGTGAGCCCGAGCGTCAGCCCGCGTCCCGGGATCATCGCGCGGCTGATCCCGCAAAGGAACGCTCGAGCGACGCTGCGACGTGCACGTCGGCACCTTCGGCGAATGGAGGTTCGGAGCCGGAGACGTCCGCCGTTACGGCAACGTTGCCGGAGAGCAGCAGTTCGTAGCGCCTACGCGCACCGAGATGAATGACCCGCGTTACGCGGGCCGGACGCGATCCCGAGAATGCCGTGACGGCCACGCGCAGTTCGTGCGGCCGCACGAAGCGAACGGCATCGCCGTCGGGAATCGCATTCGCCGGCCCGAGGAAGTGGAGTGCGAACGGCGATGCGGGAGCGTCGTAGACGTCGCTCGGCGATCCGCTTTGCTCGATGCGTCCCTCACGCATCAGCACCACGTCATCGGCGATCTCCATCGCCTCCTCCGCATCGTGCGTGACGAGCAATGTCGTCACGTGAACGGTCTCGTGCAGCGCGCGCAGCTGGGTGCGCAGATCGCGCCGAACGTGATAGTCCAGCGCCGCGAAGGGCTCGTCGAGGAACAAGAACCGCGGCGCGGCCGCGAGCGCCCGCGCCAGCGCGACGCGTTGCCGCTGGCCGCCCGAGAGCTGGTGGGGCCGGCGTTCGGCGAGATCCGGAAGCTGCACCAGCTCGAGGAGCTCGCGGATCCGTTCGCGCACGCGCGCCGGCGGTTCGCCGCGGATTTCCAGCGGGAACGCGACGTTGCGCGCGACCGTGAGGTGCGGGAAGAGTGCGTAACTCTGAAAGACGAAGCCGACGCCCCGCTCGCGGACCGGCTGCCCCGTGACATCGATGCCGTCAACGATGATGGAGCCCGCGTCCGGCTCCTCAAATCCGGCCAAGAGCCGCAACAGTGTGGATTTCCCGCAGCCCGACGGACCGACGATGGCGGTCAGCGCGCCGGTGCGGATCGATAACGTCACGTCGTCGACGGCCGTCACCTTGCCGAAGCGTTTTGTCAGGTGATTGAGCGCGATCGTCACTTCGGCCCATTCTGCGAGAGGAGGTAGTCGACGATCGCATCGGTCGCCGAATCGGGGATCGATGCGCCGTACGCGTTGCGCATCTTGACGACTTCGGCGGTCCAGGCCGGCCGCGCGAGCGGCGGCTGCATGTAAACGTATTCAGCCGAGTGGCACGTCAGGCAGTATGCCCGCGCCGTCTCGACGTTCGGTCCGTCGTTGAACGCGACGGTAGCCGCGGGGAGCGACACCGAGACGGGTTTCACCGCGTGCGGGGCCGCTGCGATCGTCACGAGGGCGACCGCCAACGCGAAGCCGGCGCGCTTCATTGCGCGGTCACCGCGACCGTCTCGATCGCGTCGTGCGCGTAGCCGCTCGGATTCCACCGTTCGATCTGCGTTTCGCCCAGATTGTTGGTTGCGCGCGACGCAAGCCGGTACGCTCCCGGCGGCGCGAAAAACGTCGTCTCCCACCGGTGGAAGCTGTACGGGCCCAGCGGCGGGCGCACCAGCGCGGGCGTCCACGAAGTGCCGCCGTCGGCCGAGAACTCGACCGTCCTGATCCCGCTTCCGCCGTCGAACGCGATCCCACGAACGCCGACACGGCCCGCGCGGACCGTCGCGCCCGGCGCAAGGTTGGTGATGAACGAGCGCACCGTCAAGCGCCCGATCGGAACCGTCGCATACCCGGTGTCGGTCGGCGCCACGCTGTTGTTCGGCGTCGCGGGAACGCGATACGCCGTCTTCATCCAGAAGCTTTGCTCGGGAGCGTCAAGAAGCTCGATGTCGTTGAGCATCTTCACCCAATAGGTGCCGAAATAGCCGGGAACGATGAGGCGTACCGGAAACCCGTTGAGCAACGGCAGCTCGGTGCCGTTCATCTCGTAGGCCACGATCACGGTCGGGTCGTTTGCGACGGCGACATCGAGCGCTTTCACGAACGTCGGCGTCGTGGGAAGCACCGGCCGGTCCGCGCCCTGGAAGCGTACCTGGACCGCCGACGGAAGCACGCCGGCCTGAGCCAGAATGTCGCGCAGGCGCGCGCCTTTCCAGCGTGCGTTCCCCATCGCACCGTTGCCCCACTGGCCGCCCGGAACGCGCGGCGTAACGAACCCGCGGCTGTTGCCGGCGCACTCGAGGACCGCGGCCAGCTCCACCGGTTCGAACTTCGTGCGCAGATCGTCGAAGCTCAAACGCAGCTCGCGATCGACGCTGCCGTGGACGTGCAACTCGAAGGCCGCGGGGTCCACGCTCGTCGGAACGTTCGCCAAGTGCCAACGCACGAAGAACGCGTCGTTCGGGGTCACCTCCCCCGCATCGAACACGCTGAACGGTGTCTCGAGCTGGACCGGACGGGTCGTCAACACGATCAGCGGACGCTTCTGCGGAAAGCTGGCGACCGCACGATTTCCGTTTGCGAACGGGAAGGTGACCGTCGCGGCCGCGGCGGCCAGAAACGTCTCACGGCTGATCATTTCACTCCGTAGATCTGATCGAACACACCGCCGTCGGCGAAGAAGCGTTTTTGGGCCACATCCCAACCGCCGAAATTGGCGATCGTCGTGAGGTCGGAGCGCGCGAACTTCGTCCCGCACGATCCGTAGACGGAGAGCATCCGCGGGCGGTACCCCCACTTGCATGCCAGGCGTTGTCCGTCTTCGGTATAGAGATACTCGAGGTACGCTTTTGCGACCGCTTCGGTGCCGTGCTTGGCAACGTTCGCGTCGATCCAGGTGACCGGCGGCTCGGCCAAGATGCTCACCGACGGAACGATCAGGTCGTACTGTCCGGGGTGCTCGCGCTGTGCCAGGATCGCCTCGTTCTCCCACGAGAGCAGGACGTCGCCGAGCCCCCGGTCGGTGAACGTGATCGTCGAAGCGCGCGACGCCGTGTCGAGGACGAGCGCGTTCTTGTAGATCGCCGCGACGAGTGCTCGCGCTTTCGCGTCGTCGTTATGATTGCGCTTGAGCCCATACGAATACGCAGCGAGGAAATTCCACCTCGCTGCGCCGCTCGTCTTGGGATTCGGGGTGATGACGCCCACCCCGGGCTTGGCGACGTCGTCCCAATCGTGGATGTGCTTCGGGTTGCCTTTGCGGACCAGGAACGCGATCGTCGAGGTATACGGCGTGGAGTTGTCGGGCAGACGCTTGGCCCAGTCGGCCGGAAGGCTCTTGGTCTGCGCCGCGATCGCGTCGATGTCGGCGGCGAGCGCAAGCGTCACCACGTCGGCGTCGAGGCCTTGGATCACGGCTCGTGCCTGCGCCCCCGAGCTGCCATGGGACTGCTGGATCTCGACATCCTGCCCTGTCTTGCGCTTCAAATACGCGGCGAAGTGCGCGTTGAACTCGGTGTAGAACTCACGCGTCGGATCGTACGAGACGTTGAGGAGCGTCGCGGCCGAGACCGTTCCGGTGACGACGAGCACTGCGAGGAGTGTAGCAACGAGGGTGCGAGGCATCGGGTCCTTCCGGGAGATGTTCAAAAGACAGCGGTGGGAATCGAACCCACGATCAGAGATTTGCAGTCTCGCGCCTTACCGCTTGGCCACGCCGTCGTAAATTCGGAAAAAAGAAAAACCCCGCGCCTTGTCAGCGCGGGGTCTCACCATCATACGTACGCGATCGCGTACCTACGGACAAGCGCTCCCAAGCCGACATCGCAACGTCGGGCCACAACAACACGAACAACACAGGAGCGCGTGAATCATCGGGGCCGAGGATAGCACCGGGGCCGCTTAGTTGTCAAGGTCGCCCTCTAAGAGCTCGGCCAACTGGGCGGACAGCGTGGCGAGGCTGAACGCGTTGCGGGGACGGGGGCGCGGCACGTCGACCGTGAGCACCTCGCGAACCCGGCCGGGCCGGCGCCCCATCACGACGATCCGATCCGAGAGGAGAACCGCTTCCGTGACATCATGGGTCACCATGGCAACCGTTACCCTCTCGCGCTCCCAGATGCGCAGGAGCTCGGCCTGCATACGGGCGCGCGTCAGCGCATCGAGCGCCCCGAGGGGTTCGTCGAGCAGCAGAATCTGCGGTTCGGCGGCGAGGCTGCGCGCGATCGACGCGCGTTGCGCCATCCCACCCGAAAGCTGGCGCGGATAGGCATTTTCAAATCCGGTCAAGCCGACGAGGTCGACGAGCCGCTGAATCGCGTTGCGCTTCTCAGCCTGCGAACGCGGCGTCTTGAGCAATCCGAGTCCGATGTTTGCGGCAACCGTCAACCACGGGAACAGGCGGTGGTCCTGGAACGCGATCCCGCACCGTAAACTCGGGCCCGTTACCGGTGACGAATCGACCCAGAGTTCGCCGCGGTCGGGAACCTCGAGGCCCGCCACCAAACGGAGCAGGGTCGATTTTCCGCAGCCGCTCGGCCCGATGATGCTCACGAACTCCCCGGGAGCGACGGTCAACGAGATGCCTTCCAGTGCGCGCACCTCGGCGCCGTCGACCGCAAACGATTTCCAGACGTCCCGGATCTCGACCGAAGCACGTTCGGCAACGCGTTCAATCATCGACGACGTTCCGCCGCACGATCAGGTTGAGCGCGAGACCCATGAGGGCGAGGGTCAGCATATAGATCAAGATGATATCCATGCGGTTGTCGATGCGCGCGCTCGAGAGCGCGATGCCGATCCCGGTACCCTGATCGACGAGATACTCGGCGCCGATCGTTCCGATCCACGCCGTCGTCAATCCCAGCTGCAAGCCGGTGACGATGGAGCGTGAAGCCGCCGGCAGGATGATGCGGCGTACCGTCGTCCAGCGATCGAATTCGAGGACACGCCCCACTTCGAGCAGGGCGTTCGAAACCTGACGGCAGCCTCGCTCGGTATTCAGCGCGACGGGGAAGAACGCC
>JBEKXE010000214.1:0-6345 GCA_049512335.1 Candidatus Lustribacter sp. | reverse complement strand
GGGTTGATCGGCCGCGCCGTCGGCGCGTACGGACACGTCGACATCCTGGTCAACAACGCCGGCGCGGCGGCCAGCGGACCGATCGCGATGCAGAACGATGAAGCGTTGCGCTTGCAGTTCGGCACGCACGTGCTGGGGCCGCTGGCGCTGACGCGCGAGGCGCTGCCGACGCTGCGCGCATCGCAAGGCCACGTGTTCATGATCGGTAGCGGCGTGGCGCGCGTGCCGGTCGCCGGCATGGGCGCCTACCCGCCGTCGAAGGCGGCGCTGCGCAGCGCGACGTCGATCCTGCGCCGCGAACTGGTCGCGCTCGACATCGCCGTGACCTACGTCGATCCGGGCGTGGTCGACACCGGCTTCATGACGCGCGCCGGCATGCCGGGCGCGCGGCGCGACGCCCTCATCTCACCGGAGCTCGTGGCGCGCAAGATCCTGCTCGCGGTGATGACGCGACCACGCGTGATCAACGTGGTGCCGCTGCAAACCGCGGCGGTCGCGCTCGGCGAAGTGTTCCCGCAGATCGCGGAAGCCGTGCTCGAACGTAACCCGCAGCTCGTCGGCGCCGGACCGTCGCTTGCGATGGTCGAGATGCAGCGCGACAACAACGGCCGCGGCGAGAAGATTGCGCTGCCGAGCGCGCGTCAGCTGCCGCTCGTGCCTGAGGTGGAACCGGAACCCGAACCGGAAGTCGCGGTCGTGCACGAAGCGGTGATCGTGGTCGCACCGGAGCCCCTGCCGGAGCCCGAGCCGGAGATCATTCCCGTGCCGGTGGTTGCGGTTGCCCCGGTCATCGAGACGCCGCCACCACCGGCGCCCGCACCGCCGCCGGTGTCGGTAACGCAAATCTTGCCGGATGAAGCCGAACGGCCGCCACTGCCGCCGACGCGGTGGCAGTACGAACCGCCCGAAGCCGACGACGAAGCGGCACCAGTCGTTGCCGAAGAGCCCGCCGCGGCGCAACCGCCGCCACCGCCCGTCCCGCCGCCGCCCGTCGTCGCGCCGGTGGCCCACCACGATACGGACGAGGACGACGTCACGGCCGCACACGAGCCGGTGCCCCACCACGATGTCGTCCCACCAACGCACGGGAAGTCGTTCGACGCGGCGCTGGAGTCGCTGCACCGGCGCATGGAACGCGCCAAGCTGACGACCGATTTCGTGCGCTCGCTGTTGATCGTCGACAACGTGATCGACGTCGGCGACGCCGCGATGCGTTGGGCCGGCATGCCCAACAAACACGAACGCTTGTTGACCAGCGAAGTGTTGTTCGCGCTGGCCGAATGGGGCTTTCTCGCACCCCGCGCCGACGGGCGCTATCGCGTGCTGCACGCCGCCGACGACGATCCCGCCGCCTATCACCCCTAAGGAGTTCTCGTGATCATCCCCGCCCTGCGTACCGGCGCTCGCGTACTCATTTGCGCTCTCGCACTGCTCGTTTTTGCCGCCGGCCCGGCGAAAACGGCCGACCTGCAACCGGTTCGCGTCGGCGTGCTGCCCAACGACGACATGGTCGCCGTGCTCTACGCGCAGCAGACCGGCATGTTCAAGGCCGCTGGGCTCGACGTCACGATCGACAAATCGTCGCCGAACGGTTCGGCGATCGCGACCGCCGTGTTGGCCGGCAGCTACGACATCGGCAAGGCCAGCATCACGACGATGTTCGACGCGCACTTGCACGGTGTACCGTACTGGATCATCGGCACCGCCGCGCTCTACCAGGCCAGCAAACCGTACGTCGGCTTCTTCGTCCCGATCGACTCGCCGATCAAGACGACGAAAGATCTCGGCACGGGAACCACGGCCGTCAGCTTCATCCACGACCTCGCAGAGCTTGCGGTCTACAAAGCGATGGACGAAGCCGGGCTCGATTACAAATCGAGCCAGTTCGTCGAGCTGCCGATGTCGGCGTCGGCTGCGGCCGTCGACAGCAAGCGCGTCACCGCGGGCGAAGCCTCGTATCCGGTGCTCGAAGCGGCGATGAGCACGGGCAAATACCGCTTCATCCCGGCCTACAACGAATTCGGGAAAGAATACATCTTCTCGGTGTGGTTCGTCACGCAAGACTTTGCGAAGAAGCACGCCGACATCGTGAAAACGTTCGCGCGCGTCGAAGCGGCCGCAGCGCGCTACACGAACTCCCATCCGAAGGACACCGAGGCGATGCTCGCGGCTTTCTCCGGCATCCCGCAGGCGACGATCGCGCAGATGCCGCGCGTGACCAACGGCACGTCGGTCTACGCGAGCGGCATTCAACCCTTGATCGACACCGAGGCCAAGTACGGGTTCATCACCCACGGGTTTCCGGCCACCGACATCATCGATCCGGACGTGCTCGCCAAAGGCCCCTAAGCTAGAGCGGCGTGCGGCGGAACTGCGCGATTTGCGTGGCTTTGCCGACGCGCCCCTTGCCGGAGGGCGTGGGCTGCGACTTGCTCACGAGGCGGCGCTCGACCAGATTGCGGCGCATCATGTCTTTGAGTCGCGCCAAGACGGTGTGCGGCTTGGCGTGCAGCCGTGCTGCGAGATGTTCCGAGCTCTGCCACTCGTCGGTCAAGACGCCGCGGAGGCGGTCGTCCCAGCTGGTGTCTTCGCTCATTTGTCGCTGCGCGCGTGACCGTGCGTGTGCGTGTGCTCGCGAATCGACGCGTACGCGCCGGACTCGAGCACGGTTTCGGGATCGCCGTCGGCGAGGATGCGGCGGTCGACGACGATGAGCCGGTCGAACCAGTCGGGCGCGCGGTCGAGATCGTGCGTCGTCATCAACACCGGCATGCCGCCCTTGACGAGGCCGCGCACGATGTGCAGGAGTGCGTCTTCCGTCGCCGCATCGACCCCGGTCGACGGTTCGTCGAGCAGCAGCAATTCCGGCTCCTGCGCGAGCGCGCGCGCGACGAAGACGCGTTGCTGCTGACCGCCCGAGAGCTCGGAGATGCGGCGGCCTGCAAAGGCACCTAGATCAACCGCGGCGATCGCATCGTCGACGGCGCGGCGGTCGGCTGGACGGAACGGCGCGAACGGCCCCAGGCGCGGATAGCGCCCCATGTCGACGACGTCGCGTACGTTGACCGGGAAGGAGAAGTCGACTTCCTCGATCTGCGGCACGTACCCGATCGAGCCCGGCCGCAGCGACCGCGGCGGCACACCGAACACGCGCACGGTGCCGGCGTCGGGCCGGATGAGCCCGGCCACGGTTTTGAGGAGGGTCGATTTGCCCGAACCGTTCGGACCGACGATTCCGAGCGCCGTCCCGCGCTGGACCGTCAGCGAGACGCCGTCCAGCGCCAGGACGCGATCGTACCGTACGACGATGCCCTGCACGTCCACGGCGACGGTTGCCCCGGTAGCAAGCGCCGCGTCAGCCTTCATGCGCCTTGGTATCGGCGCCCCGGACGGCAGTTCCCACCGCGTTCCGGAAGGTACCCCGCCCTCCGCCCCCGGATGAACCGGACTGCGCCCGGGGGCGACCATGGCCTTTGACAGGCCCAAACCGCTCCCGTATAATCGCCGACGGCCCGTGGGGGTGTAGCTCAGCTGGTAGAGCACTTGCTTCGCATGTAAGGGGTCAGGAGTTCGAGTCTCCTCACCTCCACCACGTCGGGAAACCCGTCTGCTTTCGGCTAGGCGGGTTTTTCAATGTCACGGCCAGATCATCTCGCGGACGTTGAGCGGGCGCGGAAGGGTGCCGTATTTATACGCCTGATCGGCGAGGGGTTGCAACAAGGCCGGGTCGAGCGAACGTGCGTGATGCTCGTGCGCAACGGTGGTCGTGGTGTGTAGGTATTTGCGTAATACCGCAGCCGCGGCTTCCGGATTTTTGACCGCCCAGGCCGATGCTTGGTTTAGGGCGTCCGCGAATTTGTGAAGGGCTTCGGGGTTGGCATTCGCCCATTGCCGCGTTGCGAACCAGGCGGTCACCATGAAACGCTTTGCGATCGCGTCGATGCCGTAGGCGAACGAGCGCACACGTCCGCTCGTGAGCGCCATCGTCCAATTCGGATCGGCCATCTCCGCGACGTCGATGCGGCCGCTCTCGAGGGCATCGACAATCAGCGATGGCGGCACCTCAACGAACTTCAGGGTTCGTGAATCGCCGCCGTTTTTGTCCGTCCAGGCTTCGACCTCGATTTGGTCGACCGACTGGAGTGCGTTCACGCCGACCGATTTGCCGGTGAGATCCTTCGCGGTATGCAGCGGCGAATTCGCCGCGACGACCATGCCGCTGGTGATTTGGGCAATGTCGCTCATCGTACCCGGCGCGACGAACACGACATCGAATCCGCGTTCATGCGCAATCTCGACCGGGAGCGCGCTGCCGGTGCCGATCTGCAACGTGCCGCTGACGATGCCGGCGACGATCGCAGCCGATCCGGAGACTTGCTGAATGTCGACGTTGAGACCGGCCTTTTTTAACAGGCCCAGGTCCTGCGCGTAATAGACGTTTGCTTGCGCTTCGAACGAGCTCAGCGCGACATGAATGACCGGTTGCTCTTGCGCGCTGGTACCGATGCTCAATGCGCAAAAAAGCCCTGCGACCGCGAAGCACGTTCGCCGCCTGAAGCTGCCGCGGGTGAGAACTTTCGCCATCGTGGCGAACTTGGCGATGACGACGTGGTGGCCTGCAGCCGGCGATGTTGAGCTCACACTTCGCTCCGCAGGTAATCCGCAGTTGCTACAGGAGCTTCGATCATTACGTCGAGCCGGTAGTCGGACGTCGGCGGCAACGGCGGCGGCGTTTCGCCGAGGAGAGGGCAACGGTGGGCGCGGACGGCTCCCCGGCTGCGAGCAGAAGCACCGAGAGGACGAGGAGCACGCGCACGTCGACGTTTAGGTTTTCGCGTTCGGCCCGTCGTACGGCACCCAGGCGCCCCGCCCGGTATCATAATAAACGTAGATGCTGTCGCGGCCATCGAGCCCGTGCTGGTCGCCGGCACGGAAATCATAGATCCCCCACAGACCGGCGAAGTCGTGCAAGCCTTCCAGATAGGCACGCAGCTGTGCCGCGGTGGCGCCGGCCGGTAACGCACGCAGTGCGCTGACGGTGATCTTGATCGGATCCCAGGCATACGTTTGCATCGGGTCGACCTTCACGCCGGCATCGCGCAAGCCGTCGAGGTATTCGGCGGCCGCCGCCTTCATCGCGGGATTCGTCAGTTTGCCCATGTACGGCAAGCCCGACGTGAGCAGCGTCTTCGGCAAGAACGCGCGATAGGTTTCGAGCTGACTCGCGCCGCCGTTGGCCGGGGTGGTATACGTCGGCACGTTCCCCAAACCGGCGTCCGAGAGACCGCGCACCGCGGTGCCGAACGCCGTGCCGATCGCGTACACGAAGATGATGTCGGGGTTCGCCGCCTTGATCTTCTCCGCTTGTGCGGCGATGCTGATGTCGCTCGGAGCGAACGACTCGACGTCGACGACTTGGGACTTGTTCTCCGCCAGTGCTCCAAACTCGCGAATGTACTGCAGCGAGAGCTGACCGCTCGCGTCGGTCGACGCGATGAGCGCGATCCGCTTGAAACCGATCTTCACCGCCCGGCTGTACATGGCCATCTCGGCGTTGTGCAGAGTCACGCTCGAGGCAAACACGTAGCCGCCGTGAGCCGGCAGAATCGACGGCGAGAGGCAATAGTTCACCGGGCCGTTCACGAACAGCGGCGCCACGGCCGCGCAGGTCGCGGTCACGCTCGGCCCGAGCACCGCGACCGGGTGTTTGGGCAGCAAGTCGTTCACGACTTGCACGGCGACGGTCGGGCTGCTTTGATCGTCGTGGAATTCGAAATGCAGCGGCACGCCGTGAATGCCGCCGGTTTTGTTGATCTCGGTTTCGTAGACCCGCGCCGCTTGCTGCTGGGCGGCGCCGGAATACGCGGCGGATCCGGTGAGCGGCAAGATCACGTCGACGGTCACCGTCGACTGCGCCGCGCCTGCAATGGGAAGCACCAGCATCGATAAAACAACGAGTACCGTACCGAGAAAACGCATGCCGTTACCTCCGATGATCAGGTGCTGTAATCGGGATATCCCAAGTCTGCGAGCGATCGCTGGTACGCCGCCATCCGCGCGTGGCGCTCGTCCGGCTGCGTGATGCTGCCGATGAACGTCACGAGCAGAAACGGGTGCGCGCCCATTTTGTACAGTGCGGGGAAATCGCGTTCGAGCAGCGCACGCGACTCCGCCGGCTCGAGTTCGAAGGCCTTGAGGAATGCGGCGGCGTCAGCCAAGAACGCTTCTTTCATCGGCCGCTGCTGGATGACGCAGCGCATGACCTTGTCGACGGCGTAGCGGCTCACCTCAGCGCGTCCCCAGCGCCCATTCCATGTAGTACACGGCGGTGGTCGCCGCCGGGAA